>NZ_KV805207.1:0-58034 GCF_001811565.1 Corynebacterium sp. HMSC078A10
CATTGGCACACTATTGAGTTCTCAAACATCGTCACCACACAGTCATACGGAACGCCTTTGACGGTACGCAGTACTGTGAGTAAAGAAAACATTTTTTGTCAGGGCCTGTTTTCCTACTGCCTCTCTCCAAGAACCTCAGTTCCTGTGGGGCGCTGTCGGTCGCGCTGACTCATATAAAGTTACACACGGCCTTGATAAAACACAAATATGCACTTCAATGAAGGTTTTTACCCCTTCTTGAAGTGCACAAAGACAAGCTTTTTACGCAGACATTGGCTGGCTCTCAGCGTGCCCCAAACCAGCCCATGAGCCCCGGGCTAAACACGTTGGTCCTCTTCGCCATCCGGGGATATACGGCAACCCACACGACGTAGATGATTGCCATCCCTGTGAGCGCCCACCCCATCGCAACGCTGGGATTGATAAGCCACGCTATGAACAGTGCGGCGATTACTCCCGCTAGCGCAGTGGTGTAGAGCCACGTCAGTTTGTCGGTAATGGCGAAAGTTAAAAGTAGTGACGTCGTTGCAAGACACACGATGGTGAATCCGGCTGGATTGCCGGTCCACATCATGGATACAAGATCGGCCAAGACCGATAGGACCACGGGGACTGCCGTGCACAGCAAAGTGACCTTGGCCCACACACCGCGCGGCAGTCCAAAGGCCACTGCATCTTTGAGTGAGCTGCGGATTGAATCAGCCACTAGCGGCAGGACAATCAACGTAACAATGACACCCACGATGCCCACGCCGGTATCCCACAGCTTGATCAACACGAGGTTCACCGCGATCGCGAGGGCGATGCCGATCGCCGTCCACATCCAGGCGCGCACCTGGGGGCGCACCACAATTTGCGAAACCGGGGACGCTGAGAACCAGCCCGTCGAAGAATCACCATCGCTACCTACGATGAGGGAGCTAGTGGTCAGTCGTGATGGCTCGACGCGCTTGGCCATGCAGAAAATCCACGCTGCCGTTGGCGCTATGAGAACCCACCACGGAAAGGCTAAGGGCGCGCTAACAAGAATCAACAAAAGCGTCAGGGTGGCATTGATGCGCCGGTGCCCGTTCCACATACGCGAGCTGAGGCCAAAAGTGAGATAGCGGGAGAAATCAGGCTGGGATAGATAGACCGTAAGCACCATAAAGAGTGAGTAGCCGATGGCCCACCCTCGCCCGCTGCCCATCCCGATCACCGGCAAGACGACGAACCACAGGGCAAAGAAGAGGCTATTCCAGCTCAGCGCCATATGCCTATACAGCTTCATCACGCCTCCCCCAATGCCAGAACTGCCTGTTCGAGGGATACCTCGGTGGCACGCAGCCCCATTTCCTGAGCCATGGCAAAGACGTTGGCGGTGTGGTTGGGGCGGGCGTCGACAAGCGCTCGGTCCGCCACGGCGGAGGTTTCGCGCTCGAGCACCGGGAGCTGCAAGCGCCCCAACGCGCGGTCGAGGGCTTCGGCAGAGCCGGTGAGCTGGACGACGCCCTCGATAAACTCATCGATGGGGCCGGAGAGCGGGTTCTCCCCCATCAGGGCTACGGTATCAAGCAAACCGGAAAGCTCGTTGAGGTGATGGGTGGAGACGATAATGGTGCGACCATGCTCTTCGCGCAAGACCTCATAGAATACTTCCCGCTTGGAAGCGTCGAGGCCGAGATAGGGCTCGTCGAGAAGCATGTACGGCACCCCCGAAGCCACCGCAACGATGAAGCTCGCCGCGGACTTTTGCCCGCGGGAGAGGCCCGAGTAGTTCTTCATCGGAAGCTCGAAGCGCTCGACCAGTTCCGCGGCGCGCGTCTTGTTCCAGGTGGGCCAGCGCAGGCTGCATACCGTGAAGACCTTCTTCATATTCCAGCCTTCAGGCAGGGGGTTATCAATGCCCATGAGGACGATCTTGTTGAGGACTTTTTCATTGTCGTAAGGCTTGTCACCATCGACGGTGATGCCGGAAGCATTCAGCTGACCGGCGATTTTACGCATCAAGGTGGTTTTGCCAATGCCATTGGGGCCGACGAGGCCGTGCGTAAGGCCGTCGCTGAAGGTGAAGTGCGGAGTGGAAATCATGAGTAGAGTCCTCGGCTTTCTGCGACAAGGTCGATGAGGTCGTGGAGTTGCTGGCGGGTATAGCCCAGGTGCACGGCTTCGTCGATAAGCGGCGCGGCGTACTCGGCCGCGAATTCTTGGCGACGCCGCGCGCGGATCTTCTCGGCTGCACCTGAGGTGACAAACATTCCTATCCCCCTGCGCTTTTCCAGGATTCCTAGATCTACGAGGAGGGTCAGCCCCTTGCGGGCAGTGGCGGGGTTGATGCTATGAAAGGCGGCAAGTTCATTAGTGGATGGCGCCTGCGCACCCTCGGCGAGAGTGCCCTCAATAATGGCGTCCTCGATGAGCACCGCTATCTGCCGGAAGAGCGGCTGGGCAGAGTTGTCCATGCCGGCCTCCTCGTTGGTTGGTTACTCATGTAACTAACCATATAACCACACCGAAACCCTCGCAAGCCCCCCTTGGGCAACGCCATTGACCTGGGAATTTCCTCGGGGTTATCGACGTTTTGTGACTAATGGGGCACACTGGACTACACCGGCCCTAGGCTGGAAGATCTCACAGAAGTGACCCTAGAAAATTAGTTAGAAGAAATAGAACGGAATTTAGGAGCCATGCTTGAACGAACACTTGTCTTCGTTGACACGTCATACCTACTGGCCAGCTTTTATAACTCTTGGGAGACGGGGGCCCGCGCCCAGCTAGAGATTGATTTACCCGAAGTAGTCAGCTCCCTTGGTTCCATGATTGAGAACCAAGTAGGCAACCCCATCCACCGCCAATACTGGTACGACGGAATCCCCGATACCGGCCCCCACCGTTACCAGCGAGCGCTGCGGGTCTGCGATGGCGTCCAATTGCGCACCGGTCAACTCATCGAATGGGGCGAACGGCGAACCCAGAAAGCCGTGGACACCCGCCTCGTCGCCGATATGATCGTTTCCGCCATGAAGGGCCAAGTCACGGATTTCGTCTTGGTCTCCGGCGACGCAGACATGATTCCCGGGGTCCAGGAAGCCGTGAACAACGGTGTGCGCGTGCACCTTTATGGCTTCGGTTGGGACTCCATGTCTTCAGCTCTGCGCCATGCCTGCGACTCCACCACGATCCTCGATCCGCGGGAGGACTTCGCCGACGCGATGGAGCTCGAGGTCCTTGAAGGCCCGCTGCCGCCGACCATCCGCGAGCCCCAGAGCACCGGAGAAGGAAGCGAAGACGCTAGCGATTCCGCCACCGAGGACGCCCCAGAGTGCGACGAACCTACCGAAGCACAAGCTGCCTTCCCCTCTGCGCCAAAGCCTGGGCCGGCAACACCTTCCGCCGCGGCGCAAGACGTGGCTGCCACCGCCTCGCACCCAGAGTCGGCAGCACCGAGCGCCCCCGCCGACGAAGAGGAGCCCGCCCCCTGCGGCGAACAAGCCACAAAGCCCAGCGCCGCGGATCAGAAGCCCGCGGACGCAGAAGAGGAAACGGGCTCCGAAGCCCCGAAGCCTGCCCCCAAACCGGCCGCGCCCAAGCCGTCGATGATGGCGCCGCGCCGCAAGCTGCGCTCGAAGTATGTTCCCCTCCCCGAGGAAGTGTGGAGCTCCGCCGGCTTCCAGTCCCCCTTTGACGTGGGGCAGCAATATGCCTCGTGGTGGTTCGACAACGCCGCGAGCGCCGATCAGCGCGACCAAGCCCATCTCCTTTCCGGCGGCGGTCTGCCGCCGGAGATCGACCGTCCGCTGCTACAGTTCGCCTGCGAGACTCTGCACGAGTACACGCTCACCGAAACCCAGCGCGTGAACCTCCGCGATGGCTTCCACTCCGGCATCCGCGGCGTGCTTATCAATATCCGCCGCCAGGGCAGCTAGACCGTCGAGGCGCACAGGGACCTTAATAAAGGGACCTTCTGGAGCGCGGGGTGGTGAAATCCCCTGGCCGCAGAATGCGGCCTGCTCCAGAAGGCCCCTTTTCGCGCTGGCTACTACTTATCCTCAGCGTCCTTGGCTTCGGCGCCGGCCTCGAGCTCCTCTATGGTCTTGGAGGATGAGCCTTCCAGCTCCTTGTTCTTGGCCATCTCGGCGCGGATCTCATCCAAGCGGGACATAGCGGCCATATCGTGGCCCGCCGCCGAAATCTCCTGAATCCGGCTACCACCAGCTGCCTGGTGCAGCTCCTGGGCACCGAGCGCATCAGCGTAGCGCTTCTCAATCTTGGCGCGTACCGAATCCAACGTAGGCGTCGAGTCATCCGGCTTGAGCTCATTCATGGAGTCCAGAGCCTCAGCGTTCTTCTCCTGCATCGCCGCCTGATCGGCTTGGGACAGCAACTGGTCCACCTGCGCGAGCTGCTCCTTCAGTCGGGCCTCCGACTGCTGTTGCTGGGCCTTTGCCTGCTCCGCCGCTTGCGCGGCAGCCTCGTGCTGGGACTTCAGATTCGCCAGCTCATTTTCTACGGCGACCAGCTGGCTCGCCACAACCTCCGCTGCCTGGTTGTACTCGGCGGCCTTCTGCGGATCCTCGGAAGCGTCCGCCAACTCCAAGGCCCGGCGCGTCTGATCCTGGTAGTCCTTCTGAGTTTTCACTAGGCGGTTGAGCTGCATTTCCAGCTGGGTTTTGCGGCCGATAATCTCCGCTGCGTGCTCGGAAATCTGGCGGTGCTGTTCCTTTGCACCTTCCACGGCCTGCTGGATTTGAACCTTGGGATCAGCGTTCTCATCGATCTTCTGATCGAAAGAAGCCATCACATACTTCCAACCTTTGCTGAATGGGTTTGCCATTGCGCTCACTCCTTAGTGGTTCCTGCAGCAGTAATCAATGCAGCGCTCGTTAGTGCTTTATATGTAAAGACGCTTTCCTGCGAGTGTAGCGATACTCACAGGAAAGCGCGCACAGCGGTCTATCTCGACCGCCTTATAGACGAACTATCCGGAATTATTAGGCCTGCTGGCTCTCCACCTGGGCGCGGACCTCATCCATATCGAGAGCCTTGACCTGGCTAATGAGATCTTCCAGGGCTGCCGGCGGCAATGCACCCGACTCGCGGAAAACCAAGATGCCGTCACGGAAAACCATCAACGTCGGGATGGAGTTAATTTGCAGCTTCGCAGCCAGCTCCTCGTTTGCCTCGGTATCCAACTTGGCAAAGGTGGCATCAGGGTGCTCCTCGGATGCCTTCTCAAAGACCGGGCCGAAGCGCTTGCACGGACCGCACCATTCCGCCCAGGCATCCACGAGGGTGATGCCATCGCCGGAGATGGTCTCCTGGAACGTCTCTTCAGTGATGTCAATCGTTGCCATGTCTCTTCCTATCTGTTTCGGGGAACTTTGTAGGTTCTTTCAACTCTCAACGGTACACAAGGCTCAATTATTCCTTGCACCTATACCCCTAGGGGGTATACGCTCAACGGTGTATCTACCCACTACTTAAGGAGTCTGATCACGACCATGAGCACCACCACCTACACCGTTAACGGCATGACCTGCGGCCACTGCGAACTCTCCGTGAAGGAAGAGATCTCGGAGATCAAGGGCGTCACCGACGTCACCGCTGACCACACCACCGGCGCCGTCACCGTGACTGGTGAGGGCTTTAGCGATGACCAGGTCGCCGCCGCCATCACCGAAGCCGGCTACGAGTTGGCCTAAGCATCATGACCACCAGCCTCACTCTCGGTATCACCGGGATGACCTGCACCTCCTGCTCATCCCGGGTGGAACGCAAGCTCAACAAGCTCGACAACGTCGAAGCCACGGTCAACTTCGCCACGGAATCTGCCTCCGTAAGCTATGACCCAGCGACGACGACCCCCGCCGATCTCATCGACGTCGTCGAAGGCGCGGGCTACGGGGCTTTTGCGGTGGACGATGAGGGGGAGGCGTCGGCAAGCACGGCGGACACCGCCCGCGAGGGTGAGGCTTCCGACATCCTGCAGCGCACGCTCGTCTCTGCGACGCTCTCGCTGCCCGTGATGCTCCTCTCCATGGTCCCGGCCCTCCAATTCCAGAACTGGCAATGGGCCTGCCTGGTACTCACAACGCTCGTCTACGTCATCGGAGGCGCGCCCTTCCACCGCGCCACGTGGGCCAACCTGAAGCACGGCGCCGCCACGATGGACACGCTCATCACGCTGGGCACCACCGCCGCCTTTGGCTGGTCGCTCTACGCGCTCTTCTTCGGCAACGCCGGCATGCCCGGCATGACCATGCATATGACGCTGCGTTCCAATGACGCGCAGATGGACCACATTTACCTCGAATCAGTGGGGATGGTCATTACGTTCCTGCTGCTTGGGCGCTGGTTTGAGCTCAAGGCTAAAGGGCGCTCTTCCGAGGCGCTCACCACGCTGCTGACTATGGGGGCTAAAGAAGCCACCGTGCTTCGCGACGGCACCGAAACCCGTATTCCTGCCAGTGATCTCCATGTAGACGATGTTTTTGTGGTTCGCCCCGGTGAGAAGATCGCCACCGATGGCGTGGTCTTCACCGGCCATTCAGCCGTGGACGAATCCCTGCTCACCGGCGAATCGTTACCGGTTGAGGTTTCACCCGGCAGCACGGTGACGGGCGCAACCATCAACACCTCCGGGCGGCTTGAGGTGCGCGCCACCCGCGTCGGCTCCGACACCGTCCTTGCCCAGATGGGCGCGCTCGTCACCGCAGCCCAGACCTCGAAGGCCCCGGTGCAGCGCCTCGCCGACCGAATCGCCGCTGTCTTCGTTCCCATCGTCATCGGCATCGCTATCCTCGCGCTCGTGGCTCACCTGTGGGTCGGCGGAGTTGCCCCGGCCTTCGTGGCCGCCGTCTCCGTCCTCATCATTGCGTGCCCTTGCGCCATGGGCTTGGCGACGCCCACCGCAATCCTCGTGGGCACCGGGCGCGGCGCCGAACTGGGAATCCTCATCAAGGGCCCGGAGATTTTGGAATCGACCCGCCAGATCGACACCATCGTTCTAGATAAGACGGGCACCATCACCGAAGGCCAGATGTCAGTAGCGGCGGTTCAGGCCACTGCGGGGCACTCAGAGCAGAAGGTTCTCCGTCTTGCTGCCGCCGCGGAGCAGGGCTCCGAGCACCCCATCGCGCGGGCCATCCGCGCGGCTTACGACGGCGACATCCCTGCAGCCGAGGACTACCGCGAGCTGCCAGGCCAAGGGATCGAAGCGACCGTCGACGGCGCGCGCGTGCGGGTGGGACGCCCACCCGCGGGCTACGACGGCACTGGGACGCAGGTCGGCGTCTACGTGGCGGATGACGTGGTGGGAACCATCGAGCTACAGGACCGCGTTAAGGAGTCCGCAGCCGCCGCCATCTCCGCCCTCCAGGATCTCGGCCTCACACCCCATCTGCTCACGGGCGACAACGCAGGTGCAGCACACGCAGTGGCGCGAGCCGTTGGCATTGATGAAGCCAACGTGACAGCAGAGGTGATGCCCTCTGACAAGGTGGACGCTGTAGCCCAGCTTCAGCAGCAAGGAAAGACCGTGGCCATGGTGGGCGATGGCGTGAACGACGCCGCGGCACTCGCACAGGCGGACCTCGGCATCGCGATGGGTGCTGGGGCCGATGTCGCCATCGAGGCCTCCGATATCACGGTAATGAATAACGACCTACGTTCCGTCGCCGATGCCGTACGCCTGGCGCGGGCCACCCTGCGCATCATCAAGGGCAACCTATTTTGGGCCTTCGCCTATAATATTATTCTTCTACCTGTTGCCGCTTTTGGCCTGCTCAACCCCCTTTTCGCGGGTATAGCCATGGCGTTGAGTTCGGTTTTTGTAGTCAGTAATTCTTTGCGCCTGAAAAGCTTTCACTCCGCAGAGTATGCTTAGCCTGCATGAATCGTCTTGATCATCGCTCTATCTCTCGCACGGAGAGGCTCGACCGCCTTCCCGTCACTGGAAAACACAAACGTCTCCTCTTCGGTTCCGGCATTGGCTGGGCTCTCGACGCCATGGACGTGGGCCTCATCTCCTTCATCATGGCCGCTTTGGCCGTGCACTGGGGAATCACGCCGACCCAATCCTCATGGCTGGCGTCCGTGGGCTTCATCGGCATGGCCTTAGGTGCTACCTTTGGTGGCCTTTTGGCCGATAAGTTCGGCCGCCGCCACGTCTTTGCCTTGACCCTGCTGGTCTATGGCCTCGCCACGGGTGCTTCCGCCCTGGCGACGGGCCTCACGCTTCTCATCGTCCTGCGCTTCTTCATCGGACTCGGCCTGGGCGCCGAGCTGCCGGTAGCCTCCACGCTGATCTCCGAGTTCGCCCCGCTCAAGGTCCGCGGGCGCATGGTGGTCTTGCTGGAGGCCTTCTGGGCGGTGGGCTGGATCCTGGCCGCGGTAGTTGGAACGTTTGTTGTGGGGGCGTCGGAAAGCGGCTGGCGCTGGGCGCTCGCGCTCGGCATGGTCCCCGCCCTTTATGCACTTTTCGTACGCCTCCACCTGCCGGAATCGGTGCGCTTCCTAGAGTCGAAAGGCCGCCACGAGGAGGCAGAGGAGATCGTCGCCTCCTTTGAGGCCGAGGTGGACTCGACGGACATCGACCGCACGCCCCCGGCACCGACCTACTCCGAGGAAGACGTCACCGCCGCCAGTATCTGGTCGCCGTCCCTGCGCGGGCGCACGCTGGCACTATGGACCATCTGGTTCTGCGTCAACCTGTCCTACTACGGCGCCTTCATCTGGATTCCCTCGCTGCTGGTCGCCGACGGATTCTCCCTGGTGAAGTCCTTCAGCTTCACGCTGATTATCACCCTGGCCCAGCTGCCCGGCTACGCCGCCGCGGCCTGGCTCATCGAAGTATGGGGGCGCCGCACCACGCTGGCTACCTTCCTCGTGGGCTCCGCGCTTTCCGCAGGTCTCTATGGTTTTGCCAGCACCGAGGCCACGATCATCCTGGCCGGTTGCCTGCTGTCCTTCTTCAACCTGGGCGCGTGGGGTGCTTTGTACGCCATCGGCCCCGAGCTCTATCCCACCGCGCTGCGCGGGCGCGGTACGGGTGCTGCCGCCGGCTTCGGCAGGCTCGCATCCATCTTGGCGCCGCTCATCGTTCCGCCGCTCATCGCGGTGGCGGGCACGGGCTGGCTCTTCGTACTCTTTGCGGCAGCCTTTGGCACCGCCGCTGTCGCGGCGCTGACCCTGCCAGAATTCAAGGGTAGGACCCTTGCTCAATAGGGTCGCCCTTGGCGCGTGGGTCGCGGTCATGGTTGCGCTGACTACGCTGAAGTCCTTCTTTCAGATTGGTTACCTCTGGAAGCCAGAGAACCAGCGTGTCCGCGATCTGCGCTTGGTTCCGCTCGATGAGTTTTCCGGCGGCACCTGGTTTGGCCCGCTCTTTGAGTACGCGGGCAATACCGCTTTCTTCATTCCCTTCGGAATGCTCGTCTTCAGCATGTGCCGTTCACTCAAGGCCACGGCCGCGTGGGGCTTCGCGCTGAGCCTGGCGCTGGAGACAGCACAGTACGCCTTCGCCCTGGGGCGCACCGATATCGATGACCTCATCTTCAATACCCTCGGCGCGCTGATCGGAGCAGGGTTTGCCCGGCTGTGTGGCGAGCGCTTCTTCCCCGTGTGGCGGTGGCTCGCACTCGCCGCAGCAGCCGTCTTCCTAGTCTTAGTCATTCTCGGCCCACGGTTGGGTGACCCCAACGCCGTGGTGGACCTGTAATTTAACCGTGCGCCATGTTGACGAACCCGACTTAGACCAACTTAGTGCGAGAGTTCTTGGCCGGTGATTGCTTGGATGGTGACGGTGAGGCCGAGTGGAGGTGGTACGGCGGCGTGGACGGTTTCGCCGCCAACAACGAATCAAAAGTTGCGGTATTTCTTGAGTGTTCTCACGAGGCGTTTGTTGGAGTAACCACTGCGGGTTTCCATCAGGTGTGCCCTGGCTAATGCTGCGATGACGATATTGAGGTGTTAAGAGTGACATTTCTCATCCACCCATGATCTAAGTTTGGTTTGACGTCAACTAGCGCGCTTCGACTTGTTTCGATGGTGGAAGGTCTCAACCTCAATGGAACTGATTCATACAACCTCAAAATCCGTGAGGACAAAGTCACAAAGAATGGTCGCACCAACAAAAAGTGGACTATTCTGAAAATCCAAAAGGAGGAAAAGACCCGTGACGCTCAAGAACCGGACTCAGGCTAATAGGTCCAAACCCGATTCATCACGCTCAAAAAGGTCATCGATATCTACAGTGTTATCCTCCTAGCCCTCGGCATCGTCTCTGGAATCGTCGCGTTCAGGCTAACACTCACTACGGAACTGAGCACCCTAATCCTCATCCCATCGGTCGTAGCCGCCACTACTGGCGCTCTAAACCTCACGACCACAAAACGGCCGCGGTAGACACAGATAATCCCCGAATAGGCAACTACGCCCAAATTTCCTGTTCCCATTAGACCCGCAGGCTTGTACTCCGCTCACCCCTCTCGCAAAGGCTTTGCAATGAACACCAACAACGTCATCTCTATCGATGCCCGACGCAGCCGTGAAGAAAAGACCTACCTACAAATCCCCGGAAGAGTCGCCTTCCACACTGGCACCCGGCCGTTCCTCGGCAAGGCCGACGACGGCAACGAATACTGGTGCAAACGCATAGAAAGTGACCATGGGCGCGAAGCCGTAGTCAACGAAGTTGCTGCAAGCATCGTCGGTCTGCGCCTGGGCGCCCACATCCGCCCATGGAAAATTATCTACGTCCCCGAGTCACTACACGGACACATGATTGGAGAATCAATATGGAGATACAGGCTCACCGGGACTCCACTCTTCGGCTCGCTCAATCTCCACACTGCTACACTGCACCAAGGGTTCGGAGTCATCCCCTACGTTAACGACGACGCCAACTACAACCACATCCCGAAGCTGATAGCACTGTGGTTGTTGTGCAATGTTCAGGAAGACCTCCAAATCCTCACGGACAACGATGACGATAACTCCATCTGGTCCATCGACCACGGGCTCTGGTTCGACTCGGAGCCCTACCCTTGGCAACTAACCCCGCCAGAACGCGCAGGCGGCACCGCACGCATTCCTCTACTGCGCACCGAAATTCCCAACAGCTCGTGGGACAAAGCCATCAACGCACTCGACAACCTCGACACCACCCTACGAGAAGAATTGCAAGAAGCACTACCAATAGAATGGGCAATACCTGCGCATGAGACTGACAAACTCATGAACTACGTCCTCTCTCGCAAGGACTACGCTCGGGAGCTCCTACGCTCGTACAAACACCGCAAAGGACAATGACATGAGATTCGACTACTGGACCGTAAGCGTGGTTCCCCGCCCCATGGGCATCACCACGATCGGCGTCGGTGTCATCGTCATCGATGCCGCAACAGGCGAAACAAAGAATCATTTCCGCTCCGACCGCGGTATCCACCACGATTCCGACTTTCCCGAGGCCATCCGGCGAGCCCTGCAACATTTCAAAGCCGACCTCAAGAAGCTGACAACGACAACCGAGCCGCTCAACCTTGACGGGCAACACACGCTGTCGAGCTATCTCGAATTCATTAGCGGACACTGGAACAACCTCATCAAGGTTCACCCCATGCAAAGCATGGACGCTGCAAACCTCAATGAGGCCACCGACCTACTGTTTTCGACCCTCATTGGCGAAGCCCCCACCGGCAAGCATCAACAAGACGTCAGACAGGTACGACGCTTTATCCGCAAACAATACGAGCAACTCCCAAGCCTGGAAAAAGCAACCATCTTTGACGCCGACGTCCAAGTTGCCCGGCGCGAGCTGGATCTAACTTTGGCGGTTGTCGATGATGAGGAAGTTATCGAGCTTAATCAGGCATTTAACTTCCGGTCTTCTGATGCGAATATCACGCGCGCGGCCATTGATTCTTGGACGCTCAAGGTGGACAAGTTGCAGCAGGCGGGCGGTGAGCTTACTGCTGGTGAGACTTTAATCTCTGTTCCTCGCGAATTGGATATCGTCGCTGTCACCACATTGCCGAACTCGTCAGCGCAGAAGAAGAACTACCAGCAGTTCCGTGAATTTTGTGGCGATCTCGATATCTCGATGCTGACGATGGAAGAAATTCCGCAGCATGCAGCCTCACTCAATAGGCGCTTAGCCTCTTAAAAAGCACGCTCCCCCGTACCTGGAAAGTCAGGTCCTAGTCTTAGTCATTCTCAGCCCACGGTTGGGTGACCCCAACGCCGTGGTGGACCTGTGATTTAACCATGCGCCATGTTGACGAACTTGGAGTAGTGCAGCTGGTGCGCCACCTTCACTGTGTCGATCGGTCCGCCACGGTGCTTTGCCAAGATGATGTCCGCCTCACCGGCGCGGGGATCATCGCGGTCCTGTGAGTCCGGGCGATACAGGAGCATAACCATGTCGGCGTCCTGCTCGAGCGAGCCGGATTCACGCAGATCCGCCAGCTGTGGCTTCTTATCGGTACGGGACTCTGGGCCACGGTTTAGCTGGGAAATCGCGATGAGCGGGACCTCGAGCTCCTTGGCCAGCAGCTTGAGCTGGCGGGAGAACTCCGAAACCTCTTGCTGGCGGGACTCCACCTTCTTGCCCGAGGACATCAGCTGCATATAGTCCAGCACAATGAGGTCGAGCCCGTGCTGCTGCTTGAGGCGGCGGGCTTTCGAGCGAATCTCCATCATGGTGAGGTTCGGGGAATCATCGATGAACAGGGGCGCATCCTGGATGCGGTTGAGGGTGTCATCGATCTTTGCCCAGTCCTCAGTCGATACGCGTCCACCGCGCATATCCGACAGCTTCACTTCCGCCTCCGCCGACAGCAAGCGCATGACGATTTCCGAGGCGGACATCTCCAAGGAAAACACCACGGAGGTCTTGTTGTGCTGCAGAGATGCCGAGCGCATGAAGTCCATGGCGAGCGTTGACTTGCCCACGCCGGGGCGGGCGGCGACGATGATCATCTGGCCGGCGCGCAAGCCATTGGTCAGGTTATCCAAGTCGATGAACCCGGTGGGCACGCCCGATTCCACACCGTTTTGCTGCAGGGCGGCGAGTTCGTCGATAGTGGGATCGATAAGATCGCTCAGTGCCCGGTAGTCCTCGGTGGTCTTCTTCTGTGCCACCGCGAAGACTTCCTGCTGGGCGCGGTCCAGAACCGATTCGATCTCCATGTCCTCGGAACCTTGGAAGCCGAGCTGGACAACTCTGGTTCCGGCGTCGACCAGCTTGCGCAGCACCGCCTTTTCCGCCACGATCTCCGCGTAGTAGCGAGCGTTGGCGGCAGTCGGCACCGTGGCCAGCAGGGTGTGCAGATAGGGCGCGCCGCCGACCCGCTCGAGGTTGTTGTAGCGATCGAGCCGAGCTGCCACGATCACCGCATCAATATCGGTGCCCGCGGCATAGAGGTCAATCATGGCCTGATAGATGAGCGTGTGCGCGGGGTAGTAAAAATCCTCCGGCTCTAGCTCTTCAATGACCTCCATCACCGTGTTCGGGCTCAAGAGCATAGCGCCAAGAACGCCCTGCTCCGCTTCCCGGTCCGCGGGTGGCTGGCGGAATTCGCCGTAACGCTTCGGCTCCTCCTGACGGTAGGAGCGGCGGGGTTCCTCCTCTACCGGTTCAGGCGGCGGTGGAACCTGATCGTCATCAAAACTGGCATTAGTCATTGTCCATCAATCCCACCGTTCATCGATCCCACCCTGACCGCCCCTGAAAATCTCAGCTTCTATCCGCGCCGGACGGCCAGGCTTTAAGGCAGTGCCAAGCGGCAACCGCGCGTAGTACACAACAGTGTAGCCGAGGCAATGGACACTGCCCCTTGGGCATAACTCCCACAGTTATCCACAGATCCCTGTGGAATTACCAGCTCAGCGGACGAAAACTCCGCAAAGCACGAGGTCAGTCCTGTGGATAACTCTGCAAGCTTGTGACCAGCACAGATAATTACCGCAGGTCAGAGCCTGTTTTTCGAGGTGTGAATATACGCACAAAACCCGTGAAAAAGTAGGGTCTTCAACCCGAAATAGGCGCTACCTGCGGGTTAACAAAAGGCGGCGTGAGTAAACTCACTGTAAACTGCACGCAGGTTTATCCACAGGTTCCGCGAGTTATCCACATGCCGTGCTTGGCGACGATTCCCCACCCCGCATGCCTAAAACGGCTAAAGGCCGTACACCTTCCACCACCTCACATAGTGGGAGGAGCACGGCCTTAAACCTTGCTGTTGTCTGAGGGTCACTTACTGGCGTACCATCGCCGCGCCTCACACGCGGCTGGACGGAGGGTGACCGTCGTGCGCCTTAGTTCTTAGGCAGCGACGACCGAGAAGTTCACCTTGCCGATAACGTCAGCGTGCAGCTTCAGCTCGACTTGGTAGTTGCCGGTCTTCTTGACCAGGCCCTTGGGAAGCACAACGATGCGCTTGTCCAGCTTCGGGCCGCCAGCGGCGGCAACGGCCTTCACGATGTCCTCTGCGGACACGGAGCCGAAGAGCTTGCCGGACTCGGAGGTCTTCACGGGGACGTTGACGTCCTTGAGCTCCTCCAGCTGGGTACGGATCTCGCGTGCATGGTCCAGGTCGCGGATTGCGCGAGCTTCCTGGGCACGCTTGATGCCCTCGATCTGCTTCTCAGCACCGCGGGTGGCAACGATTGCCAGGCCGCGCGGAAGCAGGTAGTTACGTCCGTAGCCGTCCTTAACCTCTACAATTTCGCCGGGGGCGCCGAGGTTCTCAACGGCAGCGGTGAGGATCAGCTTCATGATCCCTGCCTTTCAATTGAGTTAAATGAATACTTGCGTGACAGTCTTAGAACGGGGGTTCTGCATCCGCACCACCAAAGCTTCCCGCTTGGGGTGCCGAATTCCACGGATCGTTGCTCGGAGCCGACTGCTGGGACTGCTGCGGGGCAGAAGACTGGGACTGGTTTCCAGAGAAACCACCCTGGTTTCCGGAGAAACCGCCTTGGTTGCCGCCGCCGTAGTTAGCACCACCCTGCTGCTGGCCGCCGCCATAGTTTCCGCCACCGTTGCCGGACTTGCGGTTTACCTGAGCGGTTGCATAACGCAGGGACGGGCCGACCTCATCGACCTCGATCTCAAAGACAGTACGGTTCTCGCCCTCACGAGTCTGGTAAGAGCGCTGACGCAAACGGCCAGTAACAATAACGCGCATGCCCTTGGTCAGGGTCTCCGCAACGTTTTCTGCGGCTTGGCGCCACACGTTGCAGGTGAGGAACATGGCCTCGCCATCCTCCCACTGGGAAGTCTGCTGATTATAGCGACGCGGGGTGGAGGCAACACGGAAATTTGCCACTGCGGCACCCGCCGGGGTGAAGCGCAGTTCCGGGTCGGCGACAATGTTGCCAACGACCGTGATATTGGTATCTCCCTGAGCCATGTCTTTACTCCTTAATATCGGTTACGTGGATTGCTCGAAACCCAGTATCCGCTATTTGCTGTCGGTGCGCAGAACCTTGGTACGCAGAATGGAGTCGTTCAGGTTCAGACGGCGATCGAGCTCGAGAACGGAGTGGGATTCGCACTCCAGATCCACGACTGCGTAGATGCCCTCTTCCTTCTTGTTGATCGGGTATGCAAGACGGCGCTTGCCCCACACGTCAACCTTTTCGACTTTGCCGCCATCCTTGCGGATTGCTTCGAGGAACTTGTCTAGGGACGGGGTTACGGTGCGCTCATCCTGATTGGGATCCAGAATGATCATGACTTCGTAGTGACGCACGGACCTCATCACCTCCTATGGTCTAGTAATTGGTATCGGCCATATCACCTTTGCGGATATGGCAGGAGGGTCTGTTGCGTCAAGCAACCCTCACACAGTACCGCACTGACCGGCGGAAAAGGAAATCCCTTGTCTCCTCGGCCGCCCCCTAGTGAGTCGCGGCGACGAAGATTGCCGAACTCGCAGGTATCACCGTAAGGAAAAGCAGAGCCAGCAACCCCAGCATGATGGGCCAGGTTCGGTCTTCAGAACGCTGAAACAGGTAATAGGCACCCAATACGCACAAGAAACCTATCGTGATGGAGATGATGCCCACGATTGTTATGGTCATCGCGCAAAGTCCCCCGCCAGTGGATCCCTGCCACCGTGCGCGGCACGAACCTTGTCTTCCGACTTGCCCCACATCTGACGGATGATGAGCACGCCGATGGCGATGATGAAACCATCCCGGGTGATCACCGCGATGTCCAGCATCTCGTGCGGCAGGCCCTTGTTCTCCGAGCCGAGCATGTGCCAGGTGAGGATGGGCCAGAGGAGGGCGTCGGCAAGCGCCCAGCTAAAGATGAGGCGCCACCGTGGCAGCGCCAAGAGCGCCGGGACAATGAGCCACAGCGAGTATTGCGGCGACCACACCTTATTGAAGATAAGGAAGGCCATGATGATGAGGTAGATCATCTCAGCCACCCGCGGCGCACGCGGGGTTTTAAGCCCCATGACGGCGATTGCTGCGCAGCTCACAAGGAAGGCCACGAGGGAGAAGGTGTTGAGGAATTCGGCCTCAAAGCTCACGTTCGTAACGCGAGTCAGGAGTGCGTAGATCGTGGTCCACTCCGCCCCACGCTCTTGGTTGAGCCGGAAGAATTCGCGCCAAGCTTCGGGGTAGGCCACCGCCACGGGAAGGTTCACCACGAGCCACGTCGCAATAGTTGCCACGAACATCTTGATGAACGGCGACCAGCGCTTGTTGCGGATGGCCAGCACCAGAAAGGCACCCAGAATAAACAGGGGCCACAGCTTAAAGGCCGTGCCGAGCCCGATGAGGATGCCGGCGAGCCAGTTCTTACGCTTGGTCACCGCAAGCAGGGCGCCGACCATGAACGCCACCGACGGGATGTCCCAATTGGTAAAGGCATGCATGACCACGAGGGGGCTAGCTGCCATGAGGACGGTGTCCCACGCCCGGTTGCCCGTGAGCTGGAAGACCATAACCACGGTGCCTACCCACACGAGGGACATGATGAGCGCGGTCAGCCCGAAGTACCAACTGACATCGGCAATCCCAATCCACTCGACGGCCGGGTAGGTGGTGCGCGCCAGCCAAGCGACGGCGCCCTGGAACATGCCAGCCAACACGGGGTACTCCATGTAGCGCGTGATATCCCCTTCAACCCAGGAATAGGCGTAGGGGAAGCCCGGCTGGTCTAGTCCACGGCCCCCGTAGAGCGGGATGATGTCGTTGTAGCAGAAGGACGTGTACTGACGGTTACCGTCCCAATTCAGGCTAATGAGGCCATCCTCGCCCTTGCGACTACCGGCACAGGTTGCCTTACTCAAGAACCCAAACGCCAGGAATGTCCACGCCAGCGTGATGATCACTCGCAGTGGAGTCCACCACCCGGAGTGGGCCGAGCGAGCAAAACGCCCCGTCGACCCGCCCAGGGCGTCGACGGCGCCGCGGGCCATCGACTCAGAAGAGAGAGGGACTAGCTGAGAAGTCATGTGTTGGCTCACCAGGGATCAGTCTCCTATTGGCCAAGTAGTTGGTCGAGGCCATCTCCATTGAGAATCTCATCCAGCGAGGGGACCTCAGGGTCGGCGGGCTGAGCCGGTTGCTCAGGCTGGGCCGGCTGCGCCGGGGCATCACCATGCCCCTCCTCATGGTGTTGGCCTTCCTCTGGTTTTGCCTCGCCCTCGCCCTCAGCGGCTTCGCCCTCCGGGCTTGCCGGGGTCTGGTCCCACGTCGTGGTCTGGCTCGGGTCATAGACATAGCCCGAACCCCAGCTGCCGACGCCGTAGTTGATCGGATAGGCCTGCGGGAAGGTCTGCTGCTCAGCATTAGCCAGAGAGGTGTCCAAGATGGACTTCCAGATCTTCGTCGGCGAGTTGGAGCCGTACATGATGCCGCCCCACTGATTAAAGATTGCGGAGGTGTTGTCGGCCGTGCCTACCCACACTGCTGTAGCCAGCTGCGGCGTGGAACCGACCATCCACGCATCCTTGTTCTGGCCCGTATCGCCCAGCTGCGTCGTACCAGTCTTGGAGGCAGACGGGCGTCCGCCAGCTAGCGCACCATTGGACCATGCGGCAATTGGCTGCATCGCGGAGATCACGTTGTTGGCCACGTTGGCGGAGACACGGCGTTCACCGCCGTCGGTCGGGTTCTCGTAGAGGACTTCGCCGGCAGCGTTTTCTACCTTTTCCACGAAGTGCGGCTGATGCCATATGCCTTGGTTGGTCAAGGTGGCCATTGCCGTCGCTATATCGAGCGGACGCGACTGGTACTGGCCCAGCACGATGCCCTCGTACGGCGTTCCACCATTTTCAGTGAGGGTCTTTTCAATCCCCGGAAGACTGCGCGGCACGCCCAACGCATGCGCCATATCCGCGGTGTCCTGCGTCTTGTTTTCCAAGTCATCCTGGAGGCGCAGGAAGGACGTGTTATAAGAATTCTTCATTGCCTCAGCGATGGAGCAGCTACCGCAGCCGGCACCCACGTCGTTGGTCACGAGCTGCGATCCAGGCAGCTGGTAGGGCGCCGAGGAGTAATAAGTATTGAGATCGATGCCCTGCTGGAGCGCTGCGGCCAGGGTCATAATCTTGAAGGTTGAACCTGTCTGCAGCGGGGAATTGGCATAATCCCAGCCGTTGGAATCGTCACCGCCGTAGTAGCCGCGCACAGCACCCGTGGCCGGGTCAATGGTGACCGCCGCTGCACGTGCATCTTCCTGCAGCACTCCCAGCTCTGCATGAGCAGCATCCGTCGACGCATTCTGGACGGTCATATCAATGGTTGTCGTCACCTTCAGGCCACCAGTGGCCAGCTGATCCTCAGTGATGCCCACACGGGACAGCTCATCGATGACCTGGTTCTTGATGTGGCCGTAAGCGCCGGGCGCCTCGGTGTAGGCGGAGTATTCGCTTGGATCACGGGTCTCCGGGAAAGCCATCTGGGAACGCTCAGCCGCATCCAGATCGCCCATCTCAACCAGGCCGTCCATGACGTAGTTCCAGCGGTTCTGCGAGCGTTCCTCATCCACCCACGGATCCAAGACCGATGGAGACTGGATGAGGCCGGCGAGCATGGCACCTTCCTCCACGGTGAGGTCCTTGGCGTCCTTATTGAAGTAGGCATTGGAGGCAGCCTCGATGCCGTAGGCATTGCGGCCGAAGTACACGGTGTTGAGGTAGGCGTTCAGGATGTCCTCTTTGGCCCACTCATTGGTCATCTTCACCGAGTAGATGAGCTCACGGATCTTGCGGACGTAGGAGTATTCGTCACCCACCAGGGTGTTCTTCACGTATTGCTGGGTGATGGTGGAACCACCACCGGCGGTGCTATCACCCGTGAGCTTGCCCAAGACGGCGCGGCCCAGACCAGTGAAGGAAAAGCCCGAGTTGGTCCAAAACTCACGGTCCTCGGCGGCGAGGACCGAGTCCTCTACGTAATCCGGGATCTCATCCAACGTCACCTGACGGCGGTTACCTTCCGGCGGAACGAGCTTGGCCAACTGAGTTTCACCATCGCCGGCGACGATGGTGGAGATCTGGCTCGGCTGCAGCTCCTTGGGGCCGGGGACGTCGTATTGCGTATACGCGTAGCCGAAGAGCAGGGCGGGAATGCCCACTAGTACAAACAAAACAGCCAGCACGATCCACGGCCAGCGGCGCTTGCGGCCGGACGAACGCTGAGCGCTCTGTGAGGTGCTCTTCCTGCGATTACCTGACTTTCGCCCGGAGGTTTCCTTTTCGGTCACTGATCCGTGTCCTCATCAATCCTGTACAGAAACTGTAAATACATGCAGCTTACCGGCGTGAACTGGGAAGCCAAAACTACCCTAGAGCATAGACCGTGGCAGCTCGAAGCAGATGATTCCAGCGGCACGCCGGACACACTTCCACAAAATGCACGGTAAATTCCAGCCCTTCTGCGGCCATGTCCGCAATTTCCGCAGCGCTCCGCGCACTTCCCGCCCGGCGTTTTAAAGCATCTCCATAAACCCAACGGGTCAGCCGCATTTCTGAACCGCACACTGGGCACGGCTTGCGCATGTCGACGCCATGGTGTTCCGCCGCCGCGCGAAGGAGAAAGTCGGCATCACATAGCTCTTCCCGCGTCACCTTTCCCGCGCGAAGCTCGCGCAGATGCTGTGCACGCTCCCATTCATAAGAGACTTCGTTGCGGTAGGCCACTGCGGACCTTGTCTTTGCAGACTCTGCCTTTGACGGAGAATTCACGCCGGACAGTGTAGTGCCGGCGGCGTCAACAACCTAGGCCCTTTCATAGTGCTTCGCAGTGAGAAACCAAATTTTTTAATCGGCTAACTACCGCTCCGCGAAATTACTAGCTACACTTATTTTCCATGAGTGAAGAAACTATCGAATCCCCCATCCCTTACGAGGATGCCCTGGAAGTCGCCCGCCAGATCCAGCCCGCGCTCAACAAACTCATGCTCATTTTCCAGCGCACGACAGAGGGCACATCCCTCACCACGTCGCAGGTCTCCATCATGAACCAGCTGCGCATGCGCGGCCCTTCGCGCGTGAGCACCATCGCCCAGGCAGAGCTCATCCGGATGCCTACCGCCTCCAATGCGCTGTACCAATTGGAACGCCAAGGTTTCGTGGAACGCCACCGCGACGAGAAGGACCGCCGCGGTGTCCTCGTCGCCCTTACCCAGCTCGGTGAATCCGAGCTGACCATCGTCTCTCGCCAGCGTGCGGCGGCTTTGGCAGAGATCCTGCGTTGGCTCGATCCGGACGACATCAAGGATGCCAACTCCCTGGTTAACCTGATCTCCAAGCTGGCCGATGTCTACCGGCCAATCATGGAAGGAAAATAGACCAAAAAGCGCCGGTAGAGCGGATTTTTATTTTAAGGCGTGAAGGGCCGATAATGAATAAAACGACCCCGAACCTTTTGATGAATGGCTAAGAATTCTTCACACCCCGCGGAAGGACAGTGCTCCCCAGACGCCACGGTCCCTCCGCTCCGCGTCCTTGTTTCGTGGAGCCCCAGCTCCACCGGCACGGAAGCTATCGAGTTTGCCGCGTGGATCGCGCGTTCCACGCCCGTTCAGATCCGCGTGGTATCTACTATTTCGCAACCACTCACCGTGACGTCGCTCAGCAAGCTCACCGGTTCCTACAAAAAGTGGTTCAAGAAAGAGCGCGCCGCCTGCGAGCGGGCCGTCAAACAGGCATTGAACGCAGCAGGGGTAGACAAGTCCCAACTCGATAAGAACGTCTCCGTTCTCATCGCAGGGCCCTCGCGCCCGCAGCTCTTGGAGGAGGCGGCCAAGGAATTCAACGCAAGCGTCATCCTCCTCGGCGCAAACCAATCCGCACCCAAGGGCCGTTTCTTCTCGGGCTCTACCGCCGATGCGCTTTTGCATTATGCGCCGCTTCCGGTGGGCTTGACTCCACGCGGCATCAAGCTGTCCAAGCACGGCATTACCCGCATTAATTTTGCTTTCACCGATCTTGGCAGCGCCGATGATCCCGCTCTCATGCACGCGGCCTGCATTGCGCAGCGCGGCGGTATCCCCCTGCGAATCCTGGCGTTTTCAGCCAAGGGGCTTGTCGACGTCCCCCTCGAATACTCCCCCACCTTTCCTTCCGATGCCCCCAATTGGCGCGAGCATTCGCTTTCGTTGTTGGACCGGGCCCACGATTTCATCGCGGATGCCTACCCCGAGCTTTCGGTCACGACGGCCATCGGCAGCGGCCATGGCTGGTCCGGCGCGGTGGACTCGCTGAAGTGGAAGAAGGGCGACCTCCTCTGCTTAGGCTCCGACCCCATGGGCCCCATCGAGCGCGTCTTCATCGGCAGCACCGCCACCGAGCTGCTCCCGCACTTGGGCGTGCCCGTGCTGGTCTGCCCCAGCACCTACACCGCCGAAGCGCGTTAGACTGGCAGACCATGGCAGCTGAGCACCCCGAAAACGATCTCACGTCCGACGCGGACTATACGAACCTGCCTCGCCCCGAGCCCCGCACATTTGACGAGCTTGCCGACGAACCCGACCCCCTCGCCGTCGCCGAAGCCAACCGCCGCTCCTCGCGCCAAGCTCTGTGGTTTATGATTGCCATCCTTATCGGCTCAGCGCTCTATGCGCTTCTCCTCGCGGGCATCTTTAAAGTCGCCGGAACCACGACCAACTGCCTCCGCGCCGAGTATGCCGCCTGGCTCTGCACGAGGACCCAGCGCACCGTGTTCGCCACGACGACGCTGATCATCCCCTTCATCGGCATGATCGGCTGCGCCGTCATCATGGTGCGCAAGCTCAAGGCCTATGTGCGCTGGCGCGGTTGGATGGCCATCTTCTGGGTCATGGCCGGCAACTTCATGATCTGGTGTATCAACGATATCCAGATCCTGCTCGCCCCGGTTATCGAAAACTAGCCCTGCGCCTGGGCGGCTGCCACCTCGGCGCAATCCGGCCGGCCGCAGTGCTGTGTTTCCACATGCTGGATGCAGTCATCGCAGATGAGCACCTGCTTACGGCACGTGTCCTCATTAATGCAGTTATGGAACGTGTTGGTTCCCGCCCCGCAATGCACGCAGTGGCCCAGCTGAATGAAGCCCGGATCCTCTAGGCCCTGGCCAAACTCGTGGTGCATGCGCTTATCAAAGACGTACATCGAGCCTTCCCACAGGCCATCGTTGCCGTACTTTTCGCCGTAGCGCACAATGCCGCCGTCGATTTGATAGACCTCGTTGAAGCCTCTGTTCTTCATCAGCGCTGAGAGGATTTCGCAACGGATGCCGCCCGTGCAGTAGGAGACCACGGGCTTGTCCTTCATCCAGTCATATTTTCCGGACTCGATTTCGGCGATGAAGTCATGCGTCGTGCGCACGTCCGGCACCACGGCATTCTTAAACTTGCCGATTTCCGCCTCCATGGCATTGCGTCCGTCGAAGAAGACGACCTCCTCGCCGCGCTCTTCTACTAGCTTGTTGACCTCTTCGGGTTTGAGGTGAACGCCGCCGCCGATGACGCCATTCTCATCCACCTTGAGCTCACCCGGCGCGCCGAAGGCCACGATCTCATCGCGCACCTTAACCGAGAGGCGCGGGAAATCCTCCGCACCGCCTTCGGACCACTTGAACTCCATCTTCTTGAAGCCCGGGTACTCGCGGGTTTCGCGCACGTAGCGCTTGCAGGCCTCCATGTCCCCGCCCACGGTGCCGTTGATGCCGTGCTCCGAAATGAGGATGCGGCCCTTCAGCCCGAGCTTCTCGCAGAGGTTACGCTGCCACAGCATGATCGCGGTGGGGTCCTCAATGGGAGTAAAGCAGTAGTAGAGGAGAATCTTGCCAATAGTCACGCCCGCAAGTCTAGGCCTGCTAATGGCAAGATCCCCAATTTTTCGGTGGAGTCTCAGCGCTTCTGGTACAGCGCGCTCTTGCAGGCAAAGACCGGATCGGAGGTCACCAGGACACCTAGGTTGCGGAAGATGCCCTCATCCACGGAACCCAAGATGGTGGTGGTGTGGACATCGCAGCCCTCGAGTTCCTTCAGTGCGTCGAGCGCGCGGCGGGCGTTCTCGTCCTTGGCCGCGGAGACAGAGAGTGCGATGAGCACCTCGTCGGTGTGCAGGCGCGGGTTCTGCGAACCCAGATGCTTGGTCTTCAGCGTCTGGATCGGCTCGATGGATTCCGGCGAGAGCAGGTGCAGGTCATCGTCGATACCCGCCAGGTGCTTGAGCGCATTGAGCAAGGTGGCCGCCGAGCAGCCCAGGAGTGGAGAGGTGCGGCCGGTGATGATGGTGCCGTCGTGAAGCTGCAGCGCGGACGCCGGGCCGTCGGTCTCCTCCGCCTTCTGACGCGCCGGGAGCACCACCGGGCGGTCGGTGGACTTGATGCCGGCCTTCGCCATGACCACGGCGGCACGCTCGGACTGCGTAGAGTCGAGGCCGTTGCGGGCCTCCTCCACCAAAGTCTTGAAGTAGCGACGGATGATTTCCTGCCGGGAGGCCTCGCGGCAGACCTCGTCGTCGGTGATGCAGAAGCCCACCATGTTCACGCCCATGTCCGTCGGGGACTGGTAGGGAACGGTGCCGGTCAGGCGCTCCAGCAGGGACTTCAGCAGCGGGAAGGCCTCGACGTCGCGGTTGTAGTTCACCGTGGACTCGCCGTGCGCGGAGAGGTGGAAGTGGTCGATGACGTTGGCGTCGTTAAGGTCCACCGTGGCTGCCTCGTATGCCAGGTTCACCGGGTGGTCGAGCGGCAGGTTCCAGATGGGGAAGGTCTCAAACTTGGCGTAGCCCGCCTGCACGCCGCGCACGTTCTCGTGGTAGACCTGCGATAGTGCGGTAGCCAACTTACCGGAGCCCGGCCCCGGCGCGGTGACCACCACGAGGTCACGGGTGGTCTCCACGTAGTCGTTCTTGCCCAACCCCTCCTCGGAGACGATGAGGTCGATGTTGGCGGGGTAGCCCGGGATGACGCGGTGGCGCGCCACCGTCAGCCCCAGGCGCTCGAGGCGCTCGATGAAGGCCTCCGCCTGGCTGTTGCCGTCCTCGAGCTGCGTCATGACGATGTTATTGACAAGGAAGCCGCGGCCCCGGAAGACGTCGACAAGCCGCAGCACATCGTCTTCGTAGAGGATCCCCAGGTCACCGCGCATCTTCTGGCGCTCGATGTCCTTTGCGTTGATGCAGACGAGGATTTCTACGTCATCTTTGATGCGCTCAAGCATCGCAATCTTGTTATCCGGGGTGAAACCGGGCAGCACGCGGGAGGCATGCATGTCATCGAAAAGCTTGCCACCCATTTCCAGGTAAAGCTTCCCACCGATTTCTTTGCGTCGAGCGTTGATGTGCTCCGACTGCAGCTCAATGTATTTTTCACGGTCAAAACCGATTGCGCGCCCCATAGTATTTAGGCCCTTCCGTTCAACGGGTAGTACCCGGAAAGTCTACAGCAGCACTGCCCCCGCGTAGACTTCCTGACATGCCTGAGGGACACGTTATTCACCGCCTTGCTCGGACACTCAATGCGGACTTTCGCGGCGCGCCGCTGGCTGTGAGCAGCCCCCAGGGCAGGTTTGCTGCGGAGGCCGCGCTTGTCGACGCCTCACCCCTCTCCCTCGCCGAAGCCTTTGGCAAGCACCTCTTCCTCCACTTCGATGCGGACAGCCCGCGCCACGTGATTTACATCCATTTGGGGCTCATTGGGTCCCTGCGCTTTGAGCCTTCCGCTGATGTGTGGGGGCAAATCCGGCTGCGCATCGATAACGGAACGATGGCCGCGAACCTGCGCGGCCCGCAGTTCTGCACACTCATTACGGAGGAGGAGTACCAGGCCAAGGTGGCGAAGGTGGGCCAGGATCCGCTGCGTGAGGATGCTGACCCCGATGCCCTGTGGGCCCGGGTACATGCCTCACGCCGCAGTATCGGCGCGATGCTCATGGACCAAGGCCTCTTCGCCGGAGTTGGCAACATCTACCGCGCCGAGGCGCTCTTCCGCCAAGCACTCTCCCCCTTCATCCCCGGCAGTCAGCTCGACCGCGCCGAGTTCGATGCAATCTGGTCTGACTTGGTAGGTCTCATGGATTACGGCGTGGAACACGGCCGCATCGACACCGTCCGCCCAGCCCATACCCCGGAGGCCATGGGCCGCGAGCCGCGCAAGGACGACCACGGTGGCGAGGTCTACGTCTACCGCCGCGCCGGGCAGCCCTGCCATGTGTGCGGCACGGAGATACAGGAGAAGGTCATACAGGGCCGCAACCTCTTCTGGTGCCCTACCTGCCAGGGCTAGACTCGTAGGGTATGCGCCCTGCTTATACCGTTGCCACTGTTCGTGCTGCTGAAGAGCAGCTTCTAGCCCAGCAATCGGAGCCGGATCAGCTCATGAAACTTGCCGCCGCAGCGGTGGCGGAAGCTGCCACCTCGATGCTGGCTGCTCACCCCGGCGCGGTTGTCATTCTCGCTGGGCCGGGCGGCAATGGCGGCGATGGACTCTTTGCCGGCGCGCTCTTGGCCGAGCGTGGTATCACCGTCCATGCCCTAGTCCCCGAGAAGCACCACGAGGCAGCACTGGAGGCCTTCCTCGCCGCGGGTGCCACGGTCCTTCCTCCTATGTCCGCGCTGCCGACAGGCACCGCACTGCTTATCGACGCTATCGCGGGCCTCGGTTCCGCCCGTGGCCTGACCGGCGCCGCGCTGTCGCTCTACCGCGAGGCCACTGCTACCAGCGTGCCCGTTGTCGCCGTCGATATGCCCACAGGTGTTGATGCCGATACCGGCGTTGTCGCCGCGGATGCTGTCGAGGCCAATGTCACCGTCACGTTTGGCTCACCGCGACTGGGCCACGCGTTGGCCGCTGAATGTGGACAGGTGGTGGTCTCCGACCTCTTCTTACCCGGCGCACCTTCCTTCGCTGAGGCCCTCGCTGAGCTGGATAATCCTGCCGCATTCATCGCCCATGAACCCACCGTTCCGACGCCCTGGGAGTGGCTCCCGGGCGAACTCGATCTTCCTGGCGGGCGCCTCACTCGTCCCTGGCCCGTCGGTTGCACCGGCCCCATGACCGATCCCACTCCCGCCGCGCGTTCCGATAAGTATTCCGGTGGCGTCGTCGCCCTCGCTGCCGGCAGTGAGGCTTACCCGGGCGCGGGCATTCTGTGCGCCACCGCGGCGGTGCGGGCCACGCCGTCGATGGTGCGCTTCATCGGCGATAACACCATTACCGCGCTTCTCCCCGAGCTGGTCTGCCACCCCGATGTCGTCTCCGCTGGGCGCGCCCAGGCGTGGGTCGTGGGTCCCGGCCGCGGCACCGATTCGGCGGCGGCCTCCGAACTGCGAAAGGTACTGGCACAAGGTCTGCCCACCGTCATCGATGCCGACGCCCTCACGCTTCTGGCGCGCAACACCTCCTTGCGCCGGACAGTCACCGATCATCCGCTGACCATCCTCACCCCACACGAAGGCGAATTCACCCGCCTCTACGAGGCCACCTTCGGCTCTTCGCCCGATGCGGCTACCGGCTGGAGCCGCGCCCTCCGCGAGCTAGCCGAGGAACTGAACAGCATCATCCTGCTCAAAGGCCGCCTCACCCGCGTCACCGCACCCGGCCAGCCGCAGTACTCCTTCAATTCCGGCCATTCCTATGCCGCGACTCCCGGCTCCGGCGACGTGCTCTCCGGCATCCTCGGTGCGGTCATGGCTCAGCTTTCCGCCACCGCGCCCGCCGCATCCCCCACTGAGGTCATCGCCGAAGTTCTCCACGCCGGGGCCATCCACGCGCACGCGGCGGCCATCGCGGCCGAAACCCCCGACGGCTTCGCGCCCTGCTCGTCCTCCCAGATCGCCGCAGCCATCCCACAGGCCATTGCCCGGCTCCTCAACGCGGAGCGCTAGCTCCGCTACTAAGTACGTTTCGATCAAATAGCACCCCAAAAATCCGAAGATCTGGGGCCTTATTTGATCGATCCGTACCTGGCCGCCGCCGTCTTGGTACGTTTTCGCAACGAAGCCCTAGAATTTCGCGATTTGCGGGCCACTATTTACGAAAACGTACAGTGGCCCGGCGCAGGATCCCGGACGCAGTACCGACGGACTTGCGCAGCAGTCCCCGAGTGCCCACCGGCACGGTTCCGCGACGCAGCGAGGTGTTTTCCCACGGCCACGTCATTCCGGCCCATGCTGCCGCGACGGCAAGAGTCTCTGCCGCGATGTAGCCAGGCCAGGGACCCAGCAGGTTGATGATGGAGGGACTGCCCGGCGCGTGGTTGAGGAAGCCGTAGTTGCCGTCTGTCTTGGCGTTGACCGCCATGGCGATGGCCATCCAGATGGGCGTGACCTTCACGGCAAAGCGGTAGCCTTTCCACGTCGGCCGATAGCCTAAGCCAAAGGTCAGACCCAACGGCACGGCGAGGGCCACGATGTGGAAGAACCAGTAGGTGCTAAAACGCAGCCAGCGCGGGGCAAAGTAGTAGATGACATCCGGGGTGATGATGGCCTGCGGGTTAAGGATGATGCCCCAGAAATACGTCAGGGTCAGCGCATGCTCGTTGCCGGTAATAAGGCCGAGCGCCAAGATGGGACGCAGCACGTCACAAAGGTGCAGCGGGAGGGACTCCCGGATATCGAACTGGGAAGGGTCCAGGGAAATAACTGTCCATGCGGTGCCGAGGACCAAAAGGACCCAGCCGACCATCTGGCGGACGAACTTTTCACGGCTTGTGCCTTTAACGCGGCGAGCGCCGACGATAAAGACACCGCAGGCAGCGATGGTAATCGTCAACATGAGCGCATGCAGCGGGGTCCATTGTTGCATGCGCTCATAGTCGGTAGGGGTTACCCGTAGGCGGCGAGGTCGAAGCATATCGAAGTACTAATGTACTCCGTACTCGCCTGGTTCGGGCACCGAGGAGGAAAATTAGTTCCTTGAATTAATAGCGAGGGCTAGGCCGCGACCTCCGAGTAAGCGGAAACCTTGCCATCCTTGACTTCGAGGACACGGACAGCGTAATCAAGCAGGCTACGGTCGTGGGTAATGAACAGGGTTGCGGTGTCGAAGTCTTCGGTAACACCGCGCAGAAGCTTGGCAATCTCACGCGAAAGCTTGGAGTCCAAGGCAGAGGTCGGCTCGTCCGCCAGCAACACGGACGGCTGGCCCATAAGAGCGCGGGCAATGTTGACGCGCTGGCGCTGACCACCAGACAGCTGGTTCATACGGCGGTTACCAAAGTCCTCAAGGCCCACGAAGCTTAAGAGCTCATCGGCACGATCCTGGCGTGGCTTTCGGCCTTCCAAGTGGTCGATGATGAGTAGTTGCTCACGCGCGGTCAGAGATGCAATGAGGTTGGCCTGCTGGAAGATGAGGCCGCGGGTGCCGTGCATCTCGACGGTTCCGGAATCAGGCTCGATGAGGCCGGCGGCTACGGATAGCAAGGTCGATTTGCCGGAGCCGGACTCACCAATGACAGCGGTGAGCTCGCCAGGCTTCACGTCTAGGCTCACACCATCCAGAGCGGTAACACGGGACTCGCCGTCGGGGTAGGTCACCACGATGTCGCGAAGGGACAGAGCAGGAGTAGCAGTGGTAGTCATTAGGCGTTGCCTCCTAGGGCGTCGAGCGGATTGATCTTGGATACGCGGCGGGTGGCGAGGAAGGCACCGGCGATGCCGAGCAGCCAGATGCCGAGTGCGGGAACGATGACCGTCATTACAGAAACCTCGAAGGGCACGGTGCCCTGTGCGGCGAGGCCCAGCAGCCAGCCGACGAGCGCGCCGGCGCCCACACCGGCGGCGAGGATGATGGCCGCCTGGGCAATAGCGTCCTTGAGCAAGTACGTCACGCTGGCACCAAGAGCGCGGAGGATGGACAGGTCACGGGTGCGCTGGATGGTCCAGATGCTGAGGAAAGCAATGGTCACCAGGGCGGAAATGCCGTAGAGGAATGCCTGCATGGTGAGCAGGGAACCGCGCTCCGAGCTATAAGCCGGCAGGCCAGACAGGGCCTTAGCCATCGAGACGGAGCTATCAGTCGGTTCCGCGCTCAACAGGGCAACACCCACCATGTCCTCGCGGGCGTGGGAGACCTTCTGCCAGGTGGCGGTGTCTACCCATACGACCGGGGAGTGGGAGTAGTACTCATCCGGCACCGCGCCGCGCACGTCCAGATCCACGCCACCGAGCGTGGCCTGGGAAGGCGCGTTCATCTCCTCGTCGATAGATTCGCTCAGAACCATGCCGCGATCCGGGATGAGGGTGTCCGTACCGGGGATCTCAGTACCAGCCGGCAGACCGAAGACAGCTACGCCGCCCTGTCCGTCAAGCTTGGTCTGGGTAGCGCCCAGCGGGATAGCACCAGCGGTGACGTCTTCAGCGAAGATTTCTGATTCCGTAAAGGACGGGTCCTCGGTAGAAAACGTCACGTTCGGGGTGTTTTCACCGAGCGCCTCCAGGGCGGACGTATTTTGCTTGGACAGGCCTTGGGTCAGGCCGGACAGCATAACGAGCAACAACGTAATTAGAGCCACGACGCCGCCGATCAGGAAGAAACGACCACGGGCGGTGACTATCTCTCTCAATGCAAGGAACATAGTATTCATACTGCTCACGCGCGAAGAGAAAGTAATCGGGTACCTAGTTGAACCTTCACTCAACCAGTTGGTTGATTCGGCCTCAACCGCTGAGGCGATAGGCTGGATCGGCGTGATGATGCGAAACAGCCTGTGGACCGTTGGCCTCCACGTCATGTTCGGATTCCTGCTGGTCTTCGGCGTACTCCGCGCCTGGGCCGATAACCGGCTCGATGCCCGAGTCCTCGGGCTCTCGATTGCCCTCGCCGTGGTCTACGCCGGCTTCGTGCTCTACGCTGCCCGCAAGCCCGCCAAGCCCGTACCCACCACGCTGTGGCTCGCTGCGCTCTGCCTGCTGTGGATCGGCCTCATGGTGCATGCCCAAGACTTCATGTGGATGGAATTCCCCCTGGTCTTCGTCTTTGTCCATGCTCTTCCCTTCTGGCCTGGCATCCTCGCCAGCGTTGTGCTGTGGGCCATCGCCGCCTTTATCCCCGCCTGGCTACATCCCCAGGCATGGACAGCGGCTGCCGCCATCGGTCCCTTCATCGGCACCTGTTTCGCCGTGGCCGTCTATCACGCGGCCCGCAAGATTCAGGCGGAGGCGGTGCACCACGCGGCCGTCGCCAAGCAACTGCGTGAAACACAGGAGGAACTCGCCGCCACCGAGCACCAAGCCGGCCGTCTGGAGGAGCGCGAGCGGCTCTCCCGGGAGATTCATGACACCGTGGCCCAGGGCCTATCCTCCATCGTGCTGCTCAGCCGCGCTGCCAAAAACAGCACGGACCCAGAGGAGACCACCGCGCAGCTCGAACTCATTGAGAAGGTGGCCAAGGACAACCTCGCCGAAGCTCGTCGCTTCGTCAAAGAACTCGCCGCCCCAACCTCCTCCATCGATGAAGGTCTACGTGCACTGGTAGATGAGCTCCAGGCCCAGGCACACGGTCTGGGTCTGCGCACGCAGTTGAGCCTCAAACTCACCGGCCGCGGCGAGGTGCCTACCGAGCTCCACCACGTCATTCTGCGTTCCGCGCGCGAGGGCCTGACCAACGTGATGAAGCATGCCGACGCCAACCGTGCAGTAGTTACGCTGGGCGCTTTCACAGATGAAATCACCTTGGACGTGGTCGACGATGGCCGCGGCATCGACGGCCCACAAGGCTTCGGCCTGACCGGCTTGGAGCAGCGTGTTCGCAGCGTCGGTGGCTCCGTCCAGGTAGAATCCTCACCGGCCGGCACCGCGCTCGCGGTGCGACTCCCAACAGGAAGCAGCCGCAATGGTTAACGTGATGCTCATCGATGATCACCCCGTGGTCCGCGCCGGGCTGCGCGCCATTCTCAACACGTTCCACGACATTGATGTGGTTCTGGAAGGCTCTGACGGTTCGGCAGTAGAGAAGCTGCTGCTTGACGACGTCCCCCCGATCGACGTAGTCGTCTGCGACATCCAGATGCCGGATGTCGATGGTATCGCCGCCACCCGGCGCGTGCGTGAGCTCAACGGCCCACCGGTGTTGATCCTCACCACCTATGACACCCAGGCGGATATCCTCGCCGCGGTCGAAGCTGGCGCAATGGGCTACCTCCTCAAGGACGCTCCTGAGGAAGCCCTGCATAACGCGGTCCTCGACACCGCTGCGGGAAAGCGCACGTTAGCCCCCGAGGTCACCAACCTCCTGGCGGAGCGCCTAGCCCAGCCGGAGACGGCACTCTCTGCCCGTGAATTGGAGATCCTTCAGGCCTTGTCCACGGGACAGTCCAATAAGCAGATTGCGCAGGAGCTGTTCATCTCTGAGGCCACGGTCAAGACCCACCTGATCCACGTCTACCAGAAGCTCGGAGTGGAGACCCGTACCGCTGCGGTGTCCGCTGCCCGCGAGCGCAAACTCATTTAAGCCAATGCATACCTATGACTGCATCGTCGTCGGTGGTGGCCAATCCGGCCTCGCCACCGGCTACTACTTGCGCAAAAAGAAGCTCGACTTTCTCATCCTCGACGCCAACCCCTCCCCCGGCGGTGCCTGGCAGCACGTGTGGGACTCGCTGACGCTGTTTAGCGATGCTGAGTCCTCCACTCTTCCCGGCTGGCCCATGCCGCACTACCCCGGGTTTCCGCCGGCAACCCATGTGGTCGACTACCTCACGCGCTACGAGGAGCGCTATGACCTGCCCGTTCGGCATGGGGTAAATGTCACCGATGTACTGTACGACGCTCCGTTCTTCCGCCTCACCACGAACCGCGGGGAGTTCCTAGCCCGCACCGTTGTGGCGGCCACGGGTACGTGGTCCGCGCCCTTTATCCCCTTCTACCCCGGCGCGTTTGCGGGCCGCCAATGGCACACGGCGAATTACCCCGGCCCCGCGCCGTTTCTCCCCGACGCACAGCACGATGCGGGGCGTGTCGCCGTCGTGGGCGCAGGCAACTCAGGTGCCCAAATCGCCGCCGAGCTTGCCCTGGAAGGCGTGGACACCACGTGGTTTACCACGCATCCGCCGCGGTGGATGCCGGATGACGTGGACGGCCGCGTGCTCTTTAGCCGCAACCGGCAGCGCATGCTCGCCTTGGCAAAGGGGGAGCCCGATCCCGGATCGGAGTCGGAACTGGGTGACATCGTCATGGTCCCGCCGGTGCTCAAGGCCCGGGATAGCGGGCTGTTAGGCGCTGCCCCGATGTTCGATTCCCTCGATGAACTCACCGAGCAGGGCTTTAGTGATCTCATCTGGGCTACCGGTTTTAGGCCCGCCCTGCGCCCTTTTACCGGGCTGCTCCGTAACGGAAAGCCCACGGTGGAAGGTTTCTTTCCCGTGGGCTACGGCTCGTGGACTGGTCCTGGTTCGGCCACGATTACCGGTGTTTCTCCTTATGCGCGACAGGTAGCGACCACCATCGCCGAACGCATAAGTTAGCAAACGCCTAGTTCAGCAGCATGGCTCCGATAAGCGCCACTGATGCCAGTGCTAGGAGAAAGCCAAGGCGTTGCAGGATCTTCATTCGTGCCTCACGGCTCAGCCGCGCCATAAGAAGTGCCCCCAGAACACTGCCCACGGTGTTGTAAAGGACATCATCAATATCGCTAAAGCCTAGGCAGAAGACGTACTGGGCAGTTTCAATCCCCAGGCTCACCATGAGACCTGCCAGTAGTGCTCCACCGAGACCCCAGCGAATCCGGCGCAGAGAGCGCCCCACCACGTACACGGCCGCACCGAAGGGCATAAAAAGAAGGATGTTGCCAAAGAGATCGCTCCACGCTCCATACCACACCGAGGCCGTCTCAAAACCGCCAAAGAGGTGCAGGTTCACCTTGCGTACCGCATGCGCAGAGCCATCCACGACTCCCGGGATCTCCATGAAGGGCTTGCCCAGCGTGGCTAGCCCCACGGTGACAAGGGCGAGGAGGGTGACTAGGAGGGCGTCGCGAAGCACATGCCGGTACGGATCCGGCACGGGCGCAAGCCGGTTTCGAGTGTGGCGTAGCTCTGTGGTGCTCATGGTGGCCACTGTAAGAGGAAAAGCTGACAAGTTCCTAGTGCATTTGCTGCCAAGAGGCTGCTTCACAGTGTCGGTAGGATAGTGCGCATGAGCACACTCATTGTCACCCGCACCGAGTCCGGCGTTTCCCAGACTTTCCAGGACGAGCAGGTTCTGGCAGAAGGGGACACGCTGGTCAATGTTCAGTTTTCCTCCCTTAACTACAAAGACGCCATGGCTTTGGAGGGCGATAAGGGCGTCATGCGCATCGACCCACTCGTGCCCGGCATTGACGTCGTCGGCACCGTGGAAGAAACCACGGATGAGCGTTTGAAACCGGGCCAGCTCGTCGCAGCCTTCGGCGACGGCCTGGGCGAGTTCCGTCACGGCGGCTACACCACCCAGCAGCGCGTCAACGGTGAGGCCACCATTCCCGTTCCGGAGCGCTTCAGCGCCCACGATGCTGCTGCCATCGGCACCGCCGGCTACACCGCGGCTATCTGCGTGAACCAGCTGCGCACGCACGGCACGACGGAAGGTCACATCCTCGTCACCGGCGCGACAGGCGGCGTGGGCTCCATCGCCGTGCAGTTGCTCAAGTCTGCCGGCTACGAGGTCACCGCTGTGACTGGCCGCGTGGACTCCCAATCGGAGTACCTCACTCGGCTGGGTGCGGATCACATTTTGGACCGCGCTGCGCTCTCGGAAACTGGGCGTCCGCTGCAAAAGGCGCTTTACGACGGCGCCATCGACACCGCTGGCTCCACTGTTTTGGCTAACGTTCTGGCGCAGGTGCGCTGGGGTGGTGTTGTCGCAGCCACCGGCATGGCGGCCGGCCCAGACTTGCCGGCTTCGGTGCTGCCGTTCATCCTGCGTGGCATCGTGCTGGCGGGTGGCAACTCCGTCGATGCTCCGCGCGCGGTGCGTGAGGCTGCTTGGCAGCTTCTCGACGATCACCTGGACCTCGACCTGCTGCACTCCATTACGGAAACCGTGCCGCTCGACGCCGTCACCGCGGCCGCCAAGGAACTGCGTGCCGGCACCCGCCACGGACGCACAGTGGTGGAAATTTAACTGCGCTGATGAACGCGATGTGACAGGGCTTCGTCATCCGTACCGGGGGCGGAGCCCAGCTCGCCCGTAGTGTCATCGTCAGTGCGGGCTAGCCAGATGGAGGACACCACTAGTCCACCCCAGATGACGACGACGAAGAGGATAAAGAGCAGGATTGCGCTGGTAGTCATGGTCATTCTCCTTTCCTACTAGTTGTTATTTCTGGCCTGAAACGGGCACGGCATTGTGTCCGGGCGCGGCTGCGCTCTCGGTGCTCACTTCTGACACAGTGCCAGCAGCCAGCGGGTTTGGAGTACCTGCGGGGCGCCCGCCGACTGGGACGCCGTAATCCGAGGTCTCTATCCCGTCGAGGTACTTGTTGCCGCGGAAAGCTACGAGCGGCATAAGCAGACTTCCCAACAGGATGAGGCCGAGGGCTGCCCAACCAAAGAGCCCAATCTGGATAGAGGCATAGCCCTCATAACCTTCACGCGCGATGGTGAGAATCTCGTTGACAAGGAAGTACACCAGAAGCAGCGGCGTAGCCACGAAGGTGAGAATCTGCCAGAAGCCACCAACCTTGAACTGGGACACGGCGTTGAGGTGCTGCTGGATTTCACGGCGACGGCCGGTAATCCAGCCCACCACAATCAGCGCGCAGATAGAGCCAAAGACGATACCCAGGTTATTGGTGAACTTATCCATGATGTCCAGCGTGACCAGCCCGGAAGACGTGGAGAAGAGGAAGCAGGACAGAACCGCCATGACGCTGCCGACGAAAATCGCGGATACCCGGCGGGACACATCGAACTTATCGGCCACTGCGGAAACCACGACCTCCATGATGGAAATCAACGAGGTCACACCGGCCAAGAACAGTGAGCCAAAGAAGAGGACACCGAAGAATCCGCCCCACGGCATAAGGTTGATGATGGTCGGGAAGGCGATGAACGCCAAGCCGATACCGGAGGAGGCCACCTCATCCACGGCCACGCCCTGCTGCGCCGCCATGTAGCCCAAGGTGGCAAAGACACCAATTCCAGCGAGGACCTCGAAGGAGGAGTTCGCAAAGGCGGTAACCAGGCCGGTGTTCGTAAGGTTGGTACGCGGCTTGAGGTAAGACGCGTAGGTGATCATGATGCCGAAGCCGATGGACAGCGAGAAGAAAATCTGGCCGTAGGCCGCAATCCACACTGAGGGGTTGCTCAGTACGGACCAGTCCGGAGTAAAGAAGGCATTCAGGCCAACCGTGGCGCCTTCCAAGAAGAATGCGCGCACCACGAGGATGATGAACATAACCGCCAGAACCGGCAAGAAGATCGACGTCAGTTTGCCAATTCCCTCGTTAATGCTCGTGGCCAACGTCGCAATGCAGATGATCCACACGAGGATCATGACGATGAGGATGGAGGGAACCACGTCGCCGGAATAAGTGGTCTCTGGGTCTGCTTGGAGGAAATCACTCATGAAGTAGGTGGCAGGATCGTCACCCCACGCCTGCTTTACCGACTTCACGGTGTACAACGCCGCCCAGGCAATGATGGCGGCGTAGTAGATCGCAATGAAGAAGTTCACGCCGACCTTGAACCAGCCAACGCCTTCCCAGCTTTTACCAATGCGGCGGAAGGCCAGCGGTGCTGAACCACGGAAGCGGTGACCAATGGCCAGGTCAAACCAGAGAATCGGAATACCCGCGGTCAGCAGCGCCACCATGTACGGGATGAGGAAGGCGCCACCACCGTTGTCATAAGCAACGTAGGGGAAGCGCCAAATATTACCCAGGCCCACAGCGGAGCCAATAGCAGCCATAAGGAAGACGAAGCGGGTGTTAAACGTATCGCGCGTTGACGTAGTTTTTGTCGTGGTTGTTGAGGACATGAGAGCACCTTCTTGTAGAGCACATCCCGTCCGCATGAGCCTGAAAGTGGAACCTTCAGCATCCACATGCGGACGAGTATTAGCGAGGAGTTTATACTACCTGCCGACCAATAGGTACCCTTTTTTGAGAATTGTGTCTCATTTTTCGCCACCTTTAAGTTAGGTCGCTCTCCTATCCCGTCTCTGGGATGACGAAACGATAACCCAACCCAGATTCTGTGAGCAGGTACCGTGGGTGGGCGGGGTCATCCTCCAACTTGCGCCTCAACTGGGAGGTGTAAATGCGGAGGTAGTGACCCTGCCCCTCAAAGCCGGGACCCCAGATCTCAGAGAGCAGGTCCTCCTTGCGCACCAAGCCACCGTGGGCGCGAAGTAGCGTGGTGAGCACGCCCCACTCGGTGGGTGTCAGATGCAGCGGCTCGCCACCTTTGGTGATGGAATGGTGCGGAACGTCAATCACGATATCCCCGGCGCGAACCACAGCGATCTCAGTGCGCCTCACCGGACTCTGTGGGCTACCATGCCGCAACGCCACTCGCACACGGGCTAGAAGCTCCTCCATAGAGAAGGGCTTGGTCACGTAGTCGTCCGCGCCACGGTCGAGAGCTGCGGCGCTAAACAGTGGATCGGAGCGCGCCGTCAGGATGATGACCGGTACCGCAGACCACCCGCGGATTCCTTCCAACACGACGGTGCCATCCATATCCGGCAGCCCCATGTCCAAAATCACAACGTCTGGCTGCTGCTGCGACACCACCTGTAGTCCCTCTGCGCCTGTACGCGCCTGGTGAACCTCGTAGCCACGAGCCTTGAAGTTAATACTCAACGTATTAAGTAGGCGGGGGTCATCGTCCACAATGGCGATGCTGGTCTTTTTCGTCGTCATTTTTGTTCTCCTCCCGCGACGGGAAACCGCAAAATAAAGGTTGCGCCCGGGGTGGCAGCCACCTCGATGCTACCGCTCATGGCCTCTACAAAGCCTTGGACAACAGAAAGGCCAAGGCCTACACCGTTGTCGTTGCTGGTATCACCCAAACGCTGAAACGCTTGGAACAGTTCCTTCTGCTTCTCCGGTGGGATGCCCGGGCCTTCATCGACAACGATCAGTTCTACCTGTTCGGTGGTGGTCTGGGCGCTCAAGGTAACGTCGCCGGTTGGTGCATAGCGCAAGGAGTTATCGAAGAGATTGGCCAAGACGCGCTCCATGAGCGCCGTATCCGCGCAGCACGTAACTCCACGCACGCTAGGGTCAAGGTGAATGCGCCCAATTTGCTCTCGGGAATGCCCGAAGGCACAGGAAGCAATGGCGCGATTAGCCACTTCGGCTACGTCGACGATGTCTCGGCGGGCGGTTATGGCGCCGGCTGTGAGCCGGGAGTAATCCAGCAAATTGGTTACCAATCCGGTAAGTTCCTCGATGCTCGCCGCAGTTTCTGCCAAAAGCATGTCCTGGTCTTCGGGAGTGAATTCAATGTCAGCGTTGCGCAACGAGGACACCGCCAACTTGGCCGTGGCCAGCGGGGTACGCAGGTCGTGGCTCACACTAGACAGCAGCGCTCGGCGCAACTCGTCAGCAGCGGCTATCGCATCTGCGCGCGCGGCCTCAGCAGAGAGCTTTTCGCGGCGAACAATGCCTGCGAGATAGCCCGCTACCACGGTGACCAGACCTCGGTCACGAGCAGACAATGTCGGGCCCTCGAGACGCAGCTGAACCGTGCCATCTGCGCTCGCAACAACGGTGTCCACTTCCTGTTCATGGCGCACTTTTTCGGGAATATGAAGGTGTTTCGAAGTGCGTTCGGGGGTAGCTGCGCGCCAGGTGGCAAGAACGTCACCGTTTTCATCCAGCAGCTCTGCTCTACGACAATTAAAAGCCTCCCCCACCTTGCGCATCACGGCATCCTTCGGAGAAGAATCCGCGCGGCGATTCAAGGCGGCGCGGGAAAACACCGTGAGTAGCTCAGCATCACGCGCAGCAATAGCCGAGTTCGCACGCTCAATCTTGGCGCGGCGCACGAGCATGCCGACGGCCAGCGCAATAGCCACCATGACTACGGCGATCACGGCGTTAGCGGGATCAGCAATATCGAAGGTATGGATCGGCTCGGTGAAGAACCAGTTGACCGCTAGGCCGGAAGCCACCGCCACCACTACGGCCGGCCACAGGCCTCCCAGCAAACTGACAAGCAGGATGAGCGCAAAGTAGAACGCGGAACAAGTACCTGTTCCCAAATCCTGGCCGTCAGCTTGCACCAACAGCGCAGTGAGCCCCACGAAAGCCAACGCTGAGCTAAGCCACGCGATGGCGCGCTGCGGGAAAGGGCGGAAAGGATGCAGCATCCGTGTGAGCGGAAGTGGTTTTTCCGGGGGAAGGTTGACTATGTGACAGTCAATTGAGCCGGATTCACGCAGCACCGTTTCCGCTACCGTACCGTGCCAGTGCACGCCGAAACGACGCCGCGGCGAGACCCCCACTACGAGCTGGGTGGCGTTGACACTCCGGGCAAAATTAAGCAGGGCTTCTGGGACGCTGTCCCCGGTAACCTGGTGCAGTCGTGCGCCCACATCCTGGGCTAAGGACTGCAGCCGGGCGAGCTGTTGCGCTGATCCCCCCACCGAGGAGGAACGAGAGGTGAAGGAATCACCGAAAACAACGTGGACCACGTGCAATTCCGCCGAGGATTTTGTCGCGATGCGCCGTCCGCGGCGGATAAGAGTCTCAGCATGGGCAACGTTTTGGATGGCCACAACCACCCGCTCACGCGCTTCCCACGTTTCGGTGATTTTCTGATCCGAGCGATAAGTGATGAGTGCCTCATCAACCTGATCCGCTAGCCACAGCAGTGCCAACTCGCGCAGCGCGGTGAGATTTCCCACGCGGAAGTAGTTGTTGAGTGCAGGCTCAATGCGCGCCTCGCGGTACACGTGGCCGTCGCTCAGACGGGTGCGCAACAGCTGTGGGGAAACGTCAACAAGCTCGATCTCATCGGCAGCACGTACTACCTCGTCCGGCACCGTTTCCTGCGGCGCGATGCCCGTGATCTGCTTGATAACGTCATTGAGACTCTCCAGATGCTGGATATTGAGAGTCGACATGACATCAATTCCGGCGTCCAGGATCTGCTCAATGTCTTCCCACCGCTTCTCGTGAACCTCGCCGCGCGGATTAGAGTGCGCGAACTCATCGACGAGAACGATCTCCGGGTGCCGCTGGATAACCGCCGCGGTGTCCATTTCACCCGCGGAAATGCCCTCGACAGTGCGCCTCGGAACAATCTCCAGCCCCTCGCACAGGGCCTTGGTGTACGCGCGCCCGTGGTCTTCCACTACCCCAACGACAACGTCGCGGCCTTGGTCGACCAGCGTGTGCGCTTCGCTGAGCATGGCGCAGGTTTTGCCCGCGCCGGGAGCGGCGCCCAACAGAATCTTCAGGGTGCCGCGTTTGACCCGCGTCGGGGGTGTCGTCGGTTCGGTCAACATTGCTTCATCTTATGAGCTGATCTTTATGAGCAAGGGGTTGGCGTGGGCAATGCAATGTTGAGTGTGGTCACATTTACCGTGTCCTCGCCCAAGAAACCCAGGCTGGCATGCTCAGTATTGTCTGCAATCAGCTTCTTCACGTCTTCGATAGGCATACCCTGTTCCCGGGCCACACGCGGAGCCTGCAGCTCCGCGTACTCAGGACTGATGCCGGAATCCACGCCGGAACCGGAGCCGGTAACGGCATCGGCAGGCACGTGCTCCACTGATACGCCTTCGCGCTGAGCAATCTCCTCTCGGCGTTCCCGGATGGCCTTCTCTAGCTCCGTACTTGATGTGCCGTAGTTACTCATACCTTCCGCGCGGGCGAAGAAGTAGGGGCCATCTTCCAAGCCATCCTGAATCTGAGTGGAACCGACCAGGCATTCACCCTGGTAGATAAGGTTTCCATCGGCAGATTTCGGGGTGATGCGAGATATTCCCCACACCGCGGCCGGATAGATCATGCCCAGCGCGACGACGCATAAGAGCACGGCGACGAATCCGGCGATGAGATTACGCAGATAAACACGCATTATTGCTTCCTTTTTCTTTGCAGGTTTTCTTTATAGGCCTGGAAGGAGGGAGACGACATGGTCGATAACCCAGATGCCGATGAAGGGGGTAATAACACCGCCGAGACCCCAGATGCCGAGGTTTCGACGCAACAGTGAGGACGCAGAGGCCGGCTTGTAGGACACACCCTTGAGCGCCAAGGGGATGAGCGCGACGATGATGAGCGCGTTGAAGACAACTGCGGAAACAATGGCGGACTCAGGGGAATGCAGGTGCATGACGTTGAGGCGCTCCAAGTGCGGCAACTGCGTGGAGAAGAGCGCCGGCAGGATGGCAAAGTACTTCGCCAGGTCATTGGCCAAGGAGAAGGTAGTCAACGCGCCGCGGGTGATAAGCAGCTGCTTGCCAATTCGAACGACATCGATGAGCTTTGTCGGGTCAGAATCCAAGTCCACCATGTTGGCAGCTTCCTTCGCCGCGGAGGTACCAGTGTTCATGGCCACGCCCACGTCCGCCTGGGCCAGCGCTGGGGCGTCGTTAGTACCGTCACCGGTCATGGCCACCATGCGGCCTTGTGCTTGCTCCTCACGGATGCGGGCGAGCTTGTCCTCCGGAGTAGCTTCGGCGATGTAATCATCGACGCCGGCTTCCTTGGCAATGGCAGCTGCGGTCAGCGGGTTGTCACCGGTCACCATGATGGTCTTGATACCCATCTGACGCAGTTCAGCGAAGCGCTCGGCCATGCCAGGTTTGACGACGTCACTCAGTTGCACCACCGCAATAACCGTGCGGCTGCCATCGGATTCTTCCACAGCGACGGGCAGCGGGGTGCCACCGTCTTGTGCAATTCGGGTTACGGAATCCTCGATCTCTTGCGGCCAGGTGCCACCTGCTTCAGTAACCCACTTGCGTACGGCATCGCCAGCGCCCTTGCGCAGCTTGCGGTGAGCCAGGTCAAGGCCGGACATCCTCGTCGACGCGCTGAATGGAACGACCTCCGCACTCCGCGCTTCTGCATCTCCTTCGCTGGACAGAGAGTAGTTTTCAGTCAGCCAGGCCACAATGGAACGGCCTTCTGGGGTTTCATCCGCTAGGGAGGAAATGCGAGCAATCGCTGCAGCCTCGCGCTCATCAACGCCCGAAGCCACAATCAGGCCGGTGGCCTGGCGGTTTCCGTAAGTGATGGTGCCCGTCTTGTCCATGAGGAGCGTGGCGACGTCACCAGCCGCCTCCACCGCACGGCCGGAGGTGGCCAGAACGTTGTGACGAACGAGGCGGTTCATACCGGCGATACCAACTGCCGAAAGTAGGGCGGCAATGGTGGTAGGGATTAGGCAGACCAACAGAGCGATAAGGGATAGTGGCGAAAGCTCCGCGCCGGTGAATAGACCCATCGGGGCAAGCGCAGTGACGGCGACGAGGAAGAGGATGGTCAGCGTGGAGAGCAGGATGCTCAGCGCAATCTCGTTCGGAGTCTTGCGGCGTTCCGCGCCCTCCACCAAGGCGATCATGGTGTCAACGAAGGTGGAGCCCGGTTCGGAGGTGATTTTGACCTTGATGGAATCAGAGAGCACCACGGTGCCGCCGGTCACGGCACAGCGGTCACCGCCAGCTTCGCGGACCACAGGAGCCGACTCACCAGTAATAGCCGATTCATCCACGGTGGCAGCACCTTCGATGACGTCACCGTCACCCGGGATGGTCTCCCCTGCTTCTACACGCACGATGGCACCCTTGGTCAGCTCGGACGCGGGGACCACTTCAATGCCAGAGTCAGTAATGAGATTGGCAGTTGCATCATCGCGCACAGAGCGCAGACTGTCTGCTTGGGCCTTGCCACGGCCTTCGGCATATGCCTCGGCAAAGGCGGCAAAGGCAATGGTGAACCACAACCATACCGTCACGACCCATCCGTAAAAGCTGGGGTTGAGGATGGACCACACAGTGGTCAGTGCCGCGCCTACCCACACCACGAACATCACGGGGTTGCGTGCTTGGGCGAGCGGGGACATTTTGCTCGGCAGCGTTTTCAGCGCCGCAGCCGCGAGGCCACTGCTCTTCTCCGGAGCGTTGCGGTGAGGAGTCTTATCCGGCTCAGCGGTGATGGTTTGGGTTGTCATGATAGTGCCTCCGAAATGGGACCCAGGGTGAGGACAGGGAAGAAAGTGAGCGCTGCAACCAGCAGGATTACTCCGATAGTCAACAGCGAGAAGGTAATGCCGGAGGTGGGTAAGCTGCCTGCGGTGGTGGCCTGGCGCTTCTGTCCTGCCAGGCTTCCGGCTAGGTAAAGGGCGAAGACGATGGGCAGGAAGCGGCCCAACAGCATGGCCAAGCCCAAAGTGATCTGCCACCAGGGCTCAGTCACCGTCAGTCCGGCAAAAGCAGAACCGTTGTTATTCGCCGCCGAGGTAAAGGCGTAGAGAACTTCCGACAGGCTGTGGGCATTATCAGCCGTGCCCGGCGCACCGAAGTTGGTCGCTGAAGCTTCCACGAGTTTGCGCTGCGCCACGGAAGCGCCGACGCCCACGAGGACCAGAACCGGCATGGTGAGGATGTACAAGCTAACCGCTGAAATTTCCTTGCGGCCAATCTTGTTGCCCATAAATTCCGGTGTGCGGCCCACTAGGAGGCCACCGATGAACACCGCGAGGATGGCCACAACCAACAGGCCATAGAGGCCAGTACCCACACCACCCGGCGCGATTTCACCCAGCAGCATGTTGAGGATGAGCAGACCACCGCCCAGTGGCGAATAGCTATCGTGCATCGAATCCACCGCACCCGTCGAGGTACCCGTGGTAGACACGGCGAACAGTGCTGAGGCATCAATGCCTAGCCGCTGTTCGATACCTTCCATGTTGGTGCCTGCCAACTGAGACGCGCCGCCGACAAGGGTGTGCTGTGCCCAAGTCACCAGAACAACCATCACGGTCCACAAACCACCAGCCACGCTGAGCAGCGTCCACGCGTGCTTCTGCGACTTGAGCATCACACCATACGTGCGAATCATGCAGAAAGAGATGACAAGCAGGGAGAAGATCTCCACCAAGTTGGTAAAGCCGGTCGGGTTCTCAAACGGGTGCGCAGAGTTGGCACCGAAGATGCCACCGCCGTTGGTACCCAGGAGCTTAATGGCTTCCTGGCTGGCCACGGGAGCACGGGAAATATCTACACCGGACTCCGTAACCAGGTTCGAGCCAAAGGTTTGCATGGTTCCGCCGAGGACGAGCACGGTGGAGATGAATAGCGACAGGGGAAGCAGGATGCGGACGAGGCCGCGGGTGAGGTCCACCCAGAAGTTGCCGATGAGGTGCTGACCATTCTCGGTTGCCAACGTATCGCGGCTGTACCCCAAGTGACCGATGCCGCGGATCAAGGCGACAGCAACACACATGCCCACTGCGGCTGAGGCGAAGTTTTGCACGGTCAGGCCCAGCATCTGCGAAGCGTTCGTCAGAGTGTCTTCACCGGAATAGGACTGCCAGTTGGTGTTGGAGGTAAAGGAAGCCGCGGTGTTGAAGGCCATCCACGGCTCCACGGCTTCCTCGCGGGGGTTTCCAAAACTTGGCAACACCGCTTGGAGCCGCTGCACTGCGTAAAGGACGAGGACTGAAGCCAGGCTGAAGCCCAGCAGAGCGCGAGCGTAGTTCTTAGCGTTATGGCCCCGGTTAGGGTCAATACGCAAAATTCTGTACACAAGGCGCTCCACGGCCCAGTCTTTTTCAGAGGTATATGTGCGGGCCATCCAATTGCCCAGCGGCACGTAGGCCGCTGCTAGAAGTGCAAGGAGGGCAAGATACTGCGGCGCCACCGCCGCAATGCTAGCGATCATGCGAAACGCTCCGGGTCAATAAGGGAAATGATGAGATAAGCCACGAGCGCGACAACAATGATGAGCCCGATGACTGCTGTGATGGTGTTCATGTTCTACGCGTCTCCGTCCATAAACTCGTTGATGGAGGAAGGACCGCTGAACGCAAGGACCACGATCACTATGACCAGAATGTCCAACATGTGGGAGAGACCCCCTTGTGCGCGTGCAATGTTCTGCACTAGTCCGTGCTCAGTGAAGGTTGTCACCGAGCATCAGTGCCTCCTAATCGGCATCTGACATCTAGTGACGTTAGGAGCACACCCCGCTGTACTTACCTTTTCTTTGCGGCATCTTTACACCTTCAGCCTCGAATCTTTACGTCCTCTTTACGCCCCCATTTACCCCCAACTAACAAATGCCGAAACTCCATTGTTTCTGTACATCTTCCTGAATACTCCCCCTAACTGTTCTTTCATCGCGTAAAGTTTCTTTCCATGAACGAAACCTCCGTCATCATCGTGGGCACCGGCCTCGCCGGCATGGTCGCCGGCTACGAGGCCCTCAAAGGTGGCAAGCACGTCATCTTCCTTGAACAAGAAAACCGCAATAACCTCGGCGGGCAGGCTTTTTGGTCACTCGGCGGGCTGTTCTATGTCAATTCTCCCGAACAATCCATGATGCGGGTCAAGGACTCCGAAGAGTTGGCGTGGCGGGACTGGACCAACTCAGCCGATTATGACCCAGTGACCGAGGAGGACCGTCACGACTATTGGGGTGAGAAATGGGGACGCGAATACGTGCGCTTCGCCGCCAATGAAAAGCGCTCCTATCTCAAAGGCCTAGGCCTCAACGTCCTGCCCACCATCGGATGGGCAGAGCGCGGCTCCGGGGATGCCTCCGGCCACGGCAACTCCGTGCCGCGCTTCCACCTCACCTGGGGCACGGGCCCAGAGGTCGTGCGCGTCTTCCGTGAGCCGCTCCTTAATGCAGAAGAAAAAGGCCAGGTAGAGTTCCATTTCCGCCACCGCGTGGATGAGCTCGTCGTCGAGAACGACGAGGCGGGTCGTCCGCGTGTGGTGGGCGTGCGCGGCAGCGTCCTCTCCCCCACCAATCAGGTACGTGGCGAGGCCAGCCCGAGGGACGTCGTCAAGCACTTTGAACTGCGCGGCTCCGCCGTGGTGATTGCCACCGGCGGCATCGGCGGCAATCTGGAGAAGGTACGCAAGATGTGGCCCACTGAGCGCTGGGGCGAATGCCCGAAGGAGCTGGTCACGGGTGTTCCCGCGCATGTCGACGGCCGCGGCATCGACATCGCCCAGCAGGCCGGCGCCTCCGTGGTCAACACCGACCGCATGTGGGCCTACACCGAGGGCATGACCAACTGGAACTCCATTTGGCCCGGCCACGGCATCCGCATCATCCCTGGGCCCTCGGCGCTGTGGATCGACGCCGAAGGCAACCGCCTGCCCACCACCCTCTTCCCCGGCACCGATAACCTGGCCGCACTCGCCCACATTGGCCAGACCGGCCACGGCTATTCCTGGTTCGTGCTCAACAAGGCCATCGTGGACAAGGAATTCATCTTCTCCGGCTCGGAGCAGAACCCGGATCTGACGGATAAGGAATTCAAGAAGCTCGCCGGCAAGCTGGGCCCCGGCACGCACGTGGCCGTCAAGGCCTTCATGGACAACGGTATCGACTGGGTCGTAAAAGACAACCTGGAGGATCTCGTCGCCGGAATGAACGACATCTCTCCGGAGGGCTCCCCCACCATTGATGTGGCCCAACTTCGAAAAGTCCTGGAAGACCGCGATTCTCAGCTTGATAATCCCTTCAGCAAGGACACCCAAGTCAACTACCTGCGCGTGGCCCGCGGCTTCTTGGGTGACAAGCTCATCCGCGTGGCTCCCCCGCACCGCATCCTCGATGAATCCAAGGGCCCGCTCATCGCGGTGCGTTTGAAATTCCTGACCCGAAAGACGCTGGGTGGCCTGGAGACCAACCTCGATGGCCAGTGCCTCAACCCCGACGGCACGGTACTCCCCGGCCTTTACGCCTGCGGTGAGGCCTCCGGTTTCGGCGGTGGCGGCATGCACGGCAAGAATGCGCTGGAAGGCACCTTCCTCGGCGGATGCATCCACTCGGGCAAGCGCGTGGGCGAAGCGTTGGCGCGCGGCTAGCACGGTTTTCTAATACTGTCGGTCACTATGAACCTCGCTAGGAACGTCCGCATCGACGTGGAGAATCCCTTCTTCACCACGTCCCGCTTCGTCGCCGCCCCCGCGGAACTCACCGTGGGCGAGATGATGATCATCGTCCACGCCGCACTCGGCCTCGAGCCCTCTCATCCGGGAATCCTCGTCGGTGGGGACGATACGCCAATCGACGTCCTCAGCATCATTGACCAGGACTTTTTCGAGACTTTCCGGGAGGTAGCGCACTACCACCCCTCGGACGGCGCATGGAATATCAGCATCAGCGTGGCCGATAGCTCGCGCGTCGTCATGGGCCTTCCCGCGCTTATCGCCGGTGAGGGTCCCGATCTCATGAGTGAGCTCGGAAGTGCCGAGGCGATGTTCAAGGTGGTCCTCGACGTCCAGGCCACCATGGCCTACATGGCCGTGCCCACGGATAGTATGGAGCGCATCTTCGCGCTCTTCCCCAACTACACACTGGACCAAATCCACCAACGCCTCACCACGTTCTTCCCGCCAGCAGTGGCGCAGCGCCTGGCCACCATGGGCACGGAGGCCGCCAACCTCGAGGGCGGCACCAAGCCCGCGCTGCCTGGGGATCTCCCGCTCGATCCCTTCCGCTCCACCCCCTTCGAAGACATCCCCGTGCCCTCCCCGGAGCTGCTGGAGCAATGGCGCGCGGACATCCACGAGGCCTACCCGGAGCTGCGCCCCGACTATGAGCTGCCGGCGCTTGACGACGCCACCGCCGCCCACGTAGGCCAGCGCATACGCGAATACCTCGAGGTCATCGAGGAATTTCCGCGTCTCACCGGGGCCGGCTACCTCAAGCAGGCGGCCGTCGCGCGCCTCAAGGAGGGACTGAATAGCCCCAATGATTTTGATGAGGTCAAGCGCGAGGACTACCACCAGCCGTTGCTGAACTTGCGGGGTTTCTTGACGGACTTGGATTGGATCAAGACCACGACGACGGATATCAAGCTCACCAAATATGGCCGCAAGGCCATGAGCGATCCGCTCTGGGCAACGCAGGTCGTCCTGAACAACATCCCCTATGCCTACGCCGAACCGGAGGGCATTCCTCAACTGTCCTTCGAACTAGTCCATTTATTCCGCGGCGAGTGGGAGTTCAACCCGGAATACGACTACACGCACGCCATCACCCGCGACCTGCTGTTCACGCTGGGCGTCCTTGAGGATGATTCCACGTTTCCCATGATTACCGATGGCTGCGAGGGCTTCCTCGGCGCGATCATCACCAAGGTGCGCGAGGAGCTGAACCAAGAGCTGGATTAGCTCCAAGCCGCGACCATGTAGACGACACTCATAACACTGCTCCCTGGTGTTGTTCGGCGGTGAGGTGGGATTGTTGCGCACTAAATCCGCCTAGGTCAGGAAGGCGTCCTGCAAAAGGCATCTGGTAAAAGGCATCTTTGGGTCTAAAAACGCCATCTGCACTGAGTAAATGGCGTTTTTGGTCGCGAAAACGCCATTTGACTGATGCCTTTTGTAAGACGCCTTTTGTCAGTTGCCTCCTGCATGTCAATGGAGGCACGCAGACGTTGCGCGCTGCGAGGGGAGTGACGAAGGTACACGCCTAGGCGCAAAACTGCCCTAACTGACAATTTTCCCCACGATCCTTCGCTGGAAGGGCGCTGGTTTCGTCAACTAGGGCAGTTGCGGCCGCCATCTAACGGAGCCACGTTGGTTTTACTTCACCACCAGGTTGACCATGCGGCCCGGGACGTAAATCTCCTTGACCACGTTCTTGCCGGCGGTCAGCTCGGCGATGCGCTCATCGCTCTTTGCCACGCCCACGACGGTGGCTTGGTCGGCATCGGCGGGCACCATGACGCGGGCCTTGACCTTGCCGTTGATCTGTACCGGAACCTCAATCTCATCGTCGACGAGGTACTTCTCATCGAACTCCGGGAAGGACTCGTAAGTAATGGTCTCCTCGTGACCGAAGCGCTTCCACAGCTCCTCCGCAATGTGCGGGGCAACAGGGGAGACCAGCTGCGCTACCGGCTCAACGGCCGCGCGCGGCGCTCCCTTCGGGTAGGTCTTGGTCAGGTAGTTGACGTACTCGATGAGCTTGGCCACGACGGTGTTGAGGCGCAGGTTCTCATAGTCGTCACGCACGCCGGCGATGGTGCGGTTGAGCTGCTTCAGGTCATCGTCGGAAAGCGCGGCGTCCGTCGTGGACAGCTCGCCGGAGTTCTCATCGATAGCCAAGCGCCACAGGCGCTGCAGGAAGCGCTGCGCGCCCACCACGTCCTTGGTCGCCCACGGGCGGGAGGTATCCAGCGGGCCCATGGACATCTCGTACACGCGCAGGGTATCGGCACCATAGTCGTTGCAGATGTCATCCGGGGCCACGGCATTCTTCAGGGACTTGCCCATCTTGCCGTACTCCTGGTTGACCTTCTCATCCCCGTAGTAGAACGCGCCATCGCGTTCTACTACCTCGGCGGCCGGGACGTAGACACCGCGGGAATCCGTGTACGCGTAGGCCTGGATGTAGCCCTGGTTGTACAGGCGGCGGTAGGGCTCCTTGGAGCTTACAAAGCCCAGGTCAAAGAGCACCTTGTGCCAGAAGCGCGAGTAGAGCAGGTGCAGCACAGCGTGCTCAACGCCACCGACGTAGAGGTCAACGCCGCCCGGATCGTTGGCGCCGTGCTCTTCTGTACGCGGGCCCGTCCAGTAGCGCTCATTCTCCAGATCGCAGAAGACTTCATCGTTCGTCGGATCGATGTAGCGCAGCTGGTACCAGGACGAACCTGCCCACTGCGGCATGACGTTGGTGTCGCGGTAGTACGTCTTGGGGCCATCCCCAAGACCCAGGTCCAGCTCCACCTCAACCCACTCGCGGGCCTTGGCCAGCGGCGGCTGCGGGGAGGAATCGGCATCATCCGGATCGAAGGCCACCGGCTTGTAATCTTCCACCTCAGGCAGCTCGATGGGCAACATCGACTCCGGCAGCGGGTAGGCCTGGCCGGCCTCGTCGTAGACGATGGGGAAGGGCTCGCCCCAGTAGCGCTGGCGGGCAAACAGCCAGTCACGCAGCTTGTACTGGATCTTCTCGCGGCCTACTCCTTGTTCCTCCAGCCACGGAATGATGGCGGCGATGGCCTCATCCTTGGACATACCGTTGATGTCCAGGGAATCGTTGGCGGAGTTTACGGCCTTGCCGGACTCCGTGTACGCCTCCTTGGTGATGTCGCCGCCAGCAACCACTTCAGTAATCGGCAGCCCAAAGACCGTGGCGAACTCATAGTCACGCGTATCGTGCGCCGGGACCGCCATGATGGCGCCGGTGCCGTAGCCGGTCAGGACGTAGTCTGCGATGAAGATCGGCACCTGCTTGCCGTTGACCGGGTTGGTGGCATAGGTACCCAGGAAGACACCGGTCTTTTCCTTGTTCTCCTGGCGCTCCAGGTCGGACTTCGCGGCGATGGACGCGCGGTAGGCCTCCACGGCCTCCTTCGGATCATCATGACCGAAGGTCCAGCGCTCATCCACATCATCGTCATAAGGGATGGGGGAGAGGAGGGCGTCGACAAGCTCGTGCTCCGGGGCCAGCACCACGTACTCCGCACCGAAGAGAGTATCCGGGCGGGTGGTGAAGACGTCGATGTTGTAACCCTCGGCGTGGAAGCTGACCTCTGCACCACGGGAGCGGCCAATCCAGTTACGCTGCATGGACTTGACCTTCTCCGGCCAATCCAGAAGCTCCAGGTCATCGAGCAGGCGGTCGGAGTAGGCGGTAATGCGCATCATCCACTGACGCAGGTTTTTGCGGAAGACCGGGAAGTTTCCGCGCTCGGACTTGCCCTCCGCGGTGACCTCCTCATTAGCCAGCACCGTGCCCAGGCCCGGGCACCAGTTCACGGTGGAGTTGGACAGGTAAACAAGACGGAATTCGTCGAGCGCGTGGCGCTGCTCTTCCTTGGTGAGATCCGCGTAGTAGCGGCCGTCCTTGGTGGTGCGCTTGCCCACCTCAAGCTCCTTGATGAGCTCAGAGATCGGGCGCGCCTTCTGCTGCTCTTCATCAAACCAGGAGTTATAAATCTGCAGGAAGATCCACTGCGTCCACTTGAAGAAGGAGGGGTCGGTGGACTCCACGGAGCGGCGCGGATCGTGGCCTAAGCCCAGAATGCCCAGCTGGCGGCGCATGTTCTTGATATTCGCCTCCGTCGTGGTGCGCGGGTGCGTACCCGTCTGGATGGCGTACTGCTCCGCCGGCAGGCCGAAGGCGTCATAACCCAACGTGTGCAGGACGTTCTTGCCCAGCATGCGTTGATAACGCGCATAGGTATCCGTAGCGATATAGCCCAGCGGGTGGCCCACGTGAAGGCCTGCGCCCGAAGGGTAGGGGAACATGTCCTGGATGTTCAGCTTCTCCGCGGGAAGTTCCTTACCCTCCTCCGCGAGCGGACCGACTGGGTTCGGCGCGTTGAACGTGCCGTTGTCCTTCCAGTACTGCTGCCAGGCCTTTTCAATCTGCGCGGCGAGCTCCGGCGTGTAGCGGTGGGTGGTGTTATCGCTCGGGTTAGTCATGGTTAGACAGTGTAGTCACCGTACGGACATCACCCCAGTTAGACCCAGCTAGACCGCGTCCTTTCCCGCAGAGCGGCGGCACTTAGTTAGCCTGTGCCGTTGCTTCAATCCGTTCAAGGCGCTTGCGCAAATCCACGATGACATCGGTCTTGTTGTAGAAGATATCGACGACAGAGCCCTCTTCATCAAAGGGCGGCTGGAAAATTTCCTCGTAGGCCACGCCACCGTTGTGAACCAGCACGTCCACCAGCATCTTGATGAAGCGGATTTGGGCGGCGCTGAACGAAGTGTTGCTGAGAAGGTCCGCAAATTGCTCCTGGACTGCAGCTTCATCAAGACCTACCAAGCGGCGAATGAAGGCAGGAATACTGTCTCCACCCATGCGTTCCCGCAGCTTGTCAATGCTTTCCTCGAAGCCCACGCTTCCCCCGCCAGCCTGAGCCACCATGGCTTCCAACGCGGCAACATCCTCTGCGTTAAGCGCACGTGCACTACGCAACTTGATCATCGCGAGATCGTTGTCGTGTTCCTGCAGCACATCACGCAGCTGTTGTTCGGCCTGAGAGGGGTAAGAGCCTGTTCCGGGCAGCCGCCCAGGCATCTCATCATCGATCGTGAGTTCACCCATCTCATCTTGGATGTCGAGGGTCACGGCGTTGCGCTTTCCCTTGGGCACGAACTGGATGAGCGAACGCATGCCGATGCGGATGGTCTCGAGGTCCTCGACCGTAACGTTCTTCCACCACTCCGGATCCAGCGCGCGCTCGAGGAAGGACCGCCGCTCGGCCACCATGGGGATGGTGGAGCTCACGGCCATGAGATCATTCGCCATACCCTCCACGCGTTGGCGCATTGCCGCAAACTCGGGGCTGTGGTCGAGCAACCCCACTTGGAGCTTCAGAATCACCAGATCAAAGCGCTTAGCTGTCTCTGGTTCCTTCATTGTGTTCAGCGGCAGGTGTGCGAGATGGCGGCGCAGCTGCTCAGCCTTTTCCTCATTCACGTCGTCCCAGGCGGAGCGCTCGCGGTAGCGCATCAGGGTTTCTTTGTCGCCGGGCCGGACCATGATGTGGCCTAGCGGCACAGACGCCGTTGAGGCGTGGAGGGAGTCGGCAAGCTCGGCGCGCAGTTCTGGGGCATCGGAGTGCTTGTCCAGCTGCGCGAGCAATCCCACGCGGGCATCAAAAAGCTTTTCCGACAGCGATCGCGGGCGTCCCGTGGCCGAATCACGGGCTTCACCCTTGTAGAACTCATCCACGTTGCCGCAGAAGTCGAAGATGAGGAAGTGCGTCTTGTCCATCCCCGGCCCGAAGAGGTCCGGGCGCAATCGCGTCCCTCGGCCCACCATCTGCCAGAACTTGGTGGGGGAGTAGATGGGTTTGAAGAAGACGAGGTTAACCACCTCGGGTACGTCGACGCCAGTGTCCAGCATGTCCACGGAAATCGCGATGTTGACGTCCCCGTCCGGATTTGCAAACTCGTCTAAGGCCGACTGCGCATACTTTGTGTGCGTGGTGATCACGGAGGCACCAGTGCGCGAATACTCCGGGAACGTCGCGTCAAAGACTTCCTTGATAAGTTCCGCGTGGCGTTGGGTCCGGGCGAAGATGATGGTCTTTCCCAATTGGTCGCCGCCCACGCGAATCCCGTTCTCCACCACGGTTTTCAACACCTTGCGTATGGTGTCCTTGTTGAACAGGTAGCGGTTGATCTCCGCCGAGGAAATCTGCCCGGGCGGATCTAGGCGCCCACCGTCCTCGTCGGTACCCCAATCGGACGTGTCCCACGCCAGCTGTTCCTCGGGGGAGAGCTCGTCATAGGACATACCACGACGCAGGAAGAGTGAGTCCTGACGAGCCGTCTTGAAGGGAACGAGGTTTCCATCTGCCACGGCTTCATCGAGGCCGTACTCGAAGGACGGGGTTTTATCTTCCATCTCAAAGAGCGCATATGTGTCATGGTCGATTTCGCTCTTCGGCGTCGCCGTCAGCCCCACCACGTAGGCATCGAAGTACTCCAAGATGCGCTTGAAGCGGTTGTAAACGGAGCGGTGGGCCTCATCCACGATGATGAGGTCAAAGTCGAACGGCCCAAACTTGGCCGGTGTGTCTCCGTCATCACCAATCAGGTTCATCATGGTGTTGTAGGTAGTGACGTACACATCACCCACCTGCTCAGGATTCTTGATGAGGTTCACGGGCGTGGACTCCGCATACATGCTCACAAAAGCCTTGTGCGCTTGGTTGACCAAGGCAGTGCGGTCCGCCAGGAACAGCACCTTGCCCACCCAGCCGGCCTGGCGCAACAGCTTGACGGTGGCCACGGCCACACGCGTCTTACCAGTTCCCGTCGCCATGACCAGCAATGCTTGGCGACGCCTCCGCCTCTCCAACGTCTCCGTCACCGCGCGGATGGCCTCGAGCTGATACGTGCGGGCGCCGCCGCCAGCAATCTCCGTATCAACCGCCGTCTCACTCAATAGGGCACGCATGGTGCGCCGCCCGATCATGCGGCGAAATTGCTGCGCAGTGGGGAAACCTTCAACCTCTCGGGCGGGATAGCCCACACCGGAGCCAGGAAGGTTAGCGGCATCATCGATCAGGTCAATGTGATAGCCGTTGGTACACAGCATGACCGGCCGTGTGCCGTATTCGCGCTCGATGCAATCCGCGTACAGCTTCACCTGTTGGGCGCCCACGCTCATAGACTCCATCGATTTCTTCGCTTCGATAACGGCCAGCGGTGTGCGGTCATCATCCCACAAGACATAATCTGCGAATCCAACACCGGAGGTGTTGGGCATGCCGCGCAGCTCGAGCTCTCGAGTGATTGAATCATCACTAAACCCTGCCGCTTCGAGCATCGGGTCAATGAGCTGTCGGCGGGTCTCGGCCTCGCTGATCGCCAAAGGCGCAGCCGACGGTGCTGCCACCCCGGCGCGCTCTGCAGCGGCTGCTTGTTGCTCAGCCAACTGCTCCTGGAGGGCCTCAATCTTGGCAGCAAGTTCGTCTTTCACCTGCCGTGCAGCTTCGCGCTCCGCTTCGGCTTGCTCCTGGGCATCGGCGATCTCCGCCTTCGCCTTAATCTCCGTGCTCCGCCGCTTGAGCTCGAACTGGGCAGCCTCACGAAGGCGCTTCTCCTCCGCTTGACGTGCTGCTTCCTGGGCTTCGTTGAGCAGCAGCCGGTTCTTCTTTAGCTCCTCATCTTTCTGTTCCAGCTTTTTGAGGTACGCGGCGGTCTGCGCTTGGGAGCGCCCAGCAACGTGAATGCCTGAAGAGTCAGCTGTGGCTTGGCCCAGCAGGTTAGTATCAAAAGCCGCCTGCGGACCCGGTGCGGCCTGAGGGTTGGCCGAGTGGTACCGCACCGCCCAGGCCATGAGGTCATAGAGGTGCGCCGCCGCCTTCCGCGCCCTCTGCGGGGAGGTCGGCGCTTGCTTGCCTTCCATGTCGTCGGCGTGTGCGGCGTCGTTGCCGCTCTTGCGCAAGAGAGTCATCTTGCGCAACATGGTCTGGTTATCCACGCAGTCAGTGAAGGCGCGGTCTCGGGTCATCTCCGCCAAGCTGCGGTACTGAGTGTCACCCAAATTTCGGAGCACCCAGATGTGGCTGACCACCCGCTCCAACACCTTGCGCGCGTAAAAGCAGGAAATCACGGGGTCCGCATCGACGAACCGCTCTACCTTCAGGCATTCCTCATACGCAGTGGGCCAGACGTAACGTACAAAGCTGAAGTTGCTGCGTGCAGGCCCACCTGGCACACCGTTGCGCCCAGCAGTCGGGGGAGTAGTGGTCACCATAGAGTTCTCCAGGGACAAGTTTTCACATCACCAGGGACGTGGTGTCATATCGAATACAGCTTGATTCCAGTAATTCTAAGTCACCGCCCTATACCTAGCTACCAGAATTACTCCTTTCCCGGGTCAATCTCTTCAGCCTCTCTCTTCCCTGACCTATCGCCGTCCTCCCTGGTTAATCACTGCATTCGCCCCTTGTCCTTGCCTAAATACGCCACTAGAATCACCGTTGTCCTGCAGTTCTACAGTTGGCTGTTCCAAGGTCCACCACTCAAAAACAAGGACACCAATAAACCAATAAAGAAGGACAAAACTCCCGTCCACCGGATGTTCAGACAAGGCAGCTAAAACGATGACCAGTATTTCTTTGCGCGAACTCACCCAGCGTTCTGAGCACATAGTGCGTGCAGTGGCCGCTACGGGTCACAACGTGGTCATCACTGACCGCAATCAAGCCATCGTTCGAATTGTCCCCATCTCATCCCCAGATAGCCCCGTGAAGCAATTAGTGGCTGCCGGAATTTTGAGCCACGCTCCAGAGCCTTATTCACAGCCAGCCGCCACAGCCCCGCAGCCAAGGCACACAGACAATCTGCGTCCTGGAACCGACATTATTTCGCTACTGGACCGTGACGACCGCTTGTGATGGCTTATGTGGATGGCTCGTTGCATGACCCCATCCAGATGCGCCGACAGACTATCCACGCCGAGCCTTCTGCGCCGCTTCCTTGCGGACGTTTTTAAAGATCTGCGTAATGTCCACAGCGCCGTCAGTTTTATCTAGAGTATCTACGTCATAGGCACCAGCACGCTGGGCCTCAGACGCCAGCTCTCGCAGTGCTTTGCGGCGTTCACTCCGCAGCCCATCTCGGTACCGCAATAGGTCAACGAGCCGAACTCTCCTATGCCTTCCACCGGTAGTGCGCTCAAACGCAATCGATCCATCCTCAAGCTTCTTCACCAGAGTCGGCCTACTAATGCCCAGGAAATCTGCCGCTTGCTGCGTTGTGAGCAACTGGTCTACGGGCGCAACAGTCACGGCCTTTCCTTGCTGCATCGCGTGAACTGCGTCAAGTAATACGCTCAATGCCTCCTCGGGCAGATCTACCGCCTGCCCGTCGGGCCCCACTAGCGCAGTAGGTCCCGACTGCTGCTCTAAGAACCTGCTCACGTCAAGCATGGCTTTCAGGTCCTGCGGCGGAAGCGTCGTGTGGGGGCGGTGATTCCGTGCCTCATCCATAAGTTCATCATAGGGCAATTCGAAAAATTCGAAAGAGCGAACGCAGCTCCTCGTGCCCGATGAATGCCTACTCATTTTCATGCTGCGGCATGCATCGTTTCTTCAAGGCAGCAGGCCAACAAACAAGCAGATCCATAAAAATAATTTTGATTACTAATAACCAAGACTTCAGACACAATCTTGGGCTATAACTACAAGGTCACTATTTCTCTTCTCTGAAAGTTGAACTCTCTCATGACATACTCTCGGCTCGGTCTTGGAGTCTCCATCGCCGTTTCGCTCTCCTTGGTTTCTGTCCCTTCCGCTACTGCTCTCGATGCTCAGCTGGACACTCGCAATGGCAAAGAGATTTGTGTGGTCTCCCTCGACTCCGCGGAAAAGGAAATCTCTAAGAAGTACTTCGCTGCGAAACTCGAGGAACAAACCAAACTGCAGAACCGCATGCGCCAGGACTTCCCGCAGTATGCGGACAGCTTTGCCCGCCTAGACTCCGCCCCTCAGACCCACAAAATGCTCACTTTCTGGTCTGACATCAGCTTCTTTGCGCTCCCCACTGAGGCTGAGCTTGCAGCTCAGGGCTACGACCGCTTGGACGCTTCCTACCTCGTATTCACCAATTCTGACACTGAGGCCAAGTACAAGGATTGGGCGGCCAACGGATATCCCTTCAATTGGGAAGTGGCGCGCAATTGGACTCCCAGCGAACTCGCTGAGTATCCCTACGGCGATCTCCCCGTAGTGAACTCACAGAACGGTGAAGTCGAGGATTCTGCCATGGATCTTCGGACGCAGGTGCCCTCGTACTCCGCAGGTCTACATGCTGGTTTCCCCACTACTTCTCAAAAGCTGACCAATCTCATGAAGCCGGGGGAGCTTCGTCTGCAACCTCTCGAGGATGAATTCGAAGCCGTAGCAGGCCTCGAAGTCATGGGCTTTACCTTGCCCTTCAGCTCCACTGTCACCCTTGCTGGTGCTTGCGAAAACGCCTACCTCGCGAAGGAACAATCCGAAGCTGAGGCCTCTACTACGCCGCCGACCTCTGAACCAGTTCCGTCCACTAGAACAACCACGACACCGACCACTTCCGTTGTGCCTCCTTCTACGACGGAACCAACCACAACCCGTCCGGCTAAGACCACCCCGGCGGCTACTTCTACTGCACCCGCAAAGCCGACCACGGCAAAGCCAACTACAACCAAGCCCAAGCCGACCACGACCAGCGCGACTAAGTCCACCACAGCGCCTTCATCCACCGCGCCCGCAAAACCGACCACAACCACTCCAGCGCCGAAGCCCAATAAGACCAATGACAGCGGTTCCTCCACTGGCGGAATCATCGCCATCGTCTTGGCAATCCTTGCCGCCGCAGGCATTGGTGTTGTGGCCTTCCTGCCGCAACTAGGGTTCAAGCTCCCTTTCTAGAGATTGGCTTCTTAGGTCATCGCCATTAACTTTTTTAAGGCGAAAGGGCGGAAATAGTTTCCCCGACGTGACCAATGACAGGCGCCCAGCTCCATTTCGTTGAGCTGGGCGCCTGTCCTTTTTTAAACGCAGCGAAAGGCTGTACTCGCTCCCGCAAACGCAAGAATCCGCCTCTACCTACTCGAAGTAATCCTCGTCCACCTCAACCAGTGCCACAGTCCGCTTGACCTGCACGCCCACGCCGTAGCGGATCATCAGTTCCGCCAACCTGTCACCGTCGATTAAGACGACGCGTGACGACACCGCATCCGCATACTCCTGCGCCTTATCTGAAAAAGTCGCTGTAGTCAGGAACACCCCTCGATCCGCCTGCGCACCCTGCAGCGCACCCACGAATCCCTGAATAGCCGGTCGGCCGATGCTCTTATCCAACGCATACCGCTTAGCCTGCACGTAAATGCGAGACAGCCCCAGCGCATCCTGGTCAATAATCCCGTCGATTCCACCATCATTGGATAACTGCGTGCGCGTAGCCTTGCCCTGCGTACCGCCATATTGTTCAGAAGACTGAAATGGTAGCGGTGTG
>NZ_KV805208.1:0-98984 GCF_001811565.1 Corynebacterium sp. HMSC078A10
ATGAAATAAGTCCCATACTCATTCAATTCGCTTGGAGGTTTGCTATGACCTACGACTATGTCATCGGCATGGACGTTGGTAAATACTTTCACCACGCTTGCGTCTTAGATATCGACGGCACCCAGGTGCTATCTAAGCGCATCAACCAAAACGAAAAATCCCTGCGCGCACTGTTTTCAACGTTCAGCGCACACGACCACAAGGTCCTTGTCGTCGTGGACCAGCCAAATAACATTGGTCGACTAACTGTCGCGGTTGCTCAAGATCTCGGGATCGACGTGCGCTACCTTCCCGGTTTGGCCATGCGCCAACTCTCGCGCATCCACGCTGGCAATGCCAAAACTGATATCCGGGACGCCTATATCATCGCCCACGCTGCAAAGAACCTTCCGGAATCCCTCCGCAGCGTCGACCGCGTCGAAGAAGCCTTCCTCCAGTTGAAGGTCCTCAACGGTATCGACGAAGACTTAGCGCGCTCCTACACCAGGCTCATCAATCAGATTCGAAGTGCACTAGTAGGCTGCTACCCGCAATTCGAACAGGCCCTTCGCGGTCAGATAATCCACCGCAAGTGGGTTCTGCACCTACTTGCACGCTACGGCGGACCGACCAAGATAAAACGCCTCGGAAAGGCCAAGGCAACTGCCTTCGCTCGACGCTATAAGGCACGCAATCCTGAACCTGTCCTCGATGCCATTTTCGCTGCCATCTCTGAGCAAACAGTCGCCATTGCTGGTGCACACTATGCCGAAATGGGCGTAGCAATGTCGGCGAAGGACGCACTCTTAAAGCTCGAGCACCGCACACAAATCGAGCAAGAAGTCATCGAGCTCATCAACGACATCCCCCACACTCAAATCCTGCTATCCATGCCAGGAATCGGACCAAAGACGGCAGCACAAATTCTCATGACCGCGGGCGACATGACCGACTTCCCGTCAGTCGGGCACCTAGCCTCTTACGCTGGTTTATCGCCCCGAACGAATCAGTCCGGGACCTCGATCATGTCGAACTCACTGAACCGAGCTGGCAATAAAAAATTAAAGAACGCCCTATGGCAATCATCTTTTGCATCGATCAGATTCCATGAGCGTTCCCGGCAATTCTATGAACGAAAGCGCCGTGAAGGCAAGAGACATAACGCCGCAGTAGTAGCACTAGCCCGCAGACGGCTCAACGTCCTCTACGCCATGATGCGCAACCACGAGCACTACCACGATCCCGCACCATCACAGGAAGACCTAGCAGCCTAGACACTAAGAGTAAAGATAGCCGACCGGGTAAAATCCCAGTCGGCTAGCAGCCATTCCCGAAAACAACACGACCAAACAACCCCGCAGAGAGAATCCGCCCCCAATTTCTCCACCCGCTAGGTTGACAACCTATATAGGAACACCCCCCCCCGCGCAGATAATAATTATATTCGCAGTTAAACTGCGGTATTGGTAGCTGCCATTCCACTTTGAGTGATATCGACCTCACCGCCCCCTTACGGGGGCTCTAGCAGCCTTGCCCAGGCACATTGGTGGCAACTATCTCACTGCGAAACGCTTACCAAGAGCGCCATGCAACCACCAGCACAACCATTAACACTGTCAATATCGCCAGGTAGACGTGAATCTTCATGGGCAACCACTGGGGCGCGGCAAGAAGGTACCTCAGGACAATCCCGAAGCCATATATTTTCTCGGTCTTTAACAAACTCCAGATAGAAAGCTAACATCCCTAGGTTTCTTGGCGGGGCTCTCTAAGAACGATCACCAGTAGTTTTCGCGGCACGAAGGAGCGCCGCATAAGCGCCGTCGCGGGCCAGCAGCTCAGCGTGGGTGCCGCGCTCGGCCACGCGGCCGGCGTCGAGGACGACGATCTGGTCGGCATCGCGGATGGTGGACAGGCGGTGCGCGATGACCAGGCGGGTGGCGTCCGCACCAAGCACTGCTTCCTGGATAGCGCGCTCCGTTTCGTTGTCCAGGGCCGAGGTGGCCTCATCCAGGATGAGCACCTGCGGTCGGCGCAGCAGCGTGCGGGCAAGCGAGAGGCGCTGCTGCTCACCGCCGGAGAAACGGTAGCCGCGCGAGCCTACGAGAGTATCGAGTCCCTCGGGAAGCGCGGCGATGACCTCGTCCACGCGGGCGGAGTGCAGGGCCGCCCACATCTGTTCTTCACTCGCCTCCGGCTGCGCGAAGAGGAGGTTCTCCCGCACCGTGCAGTGGATCAAGTAGGTCTCTTGGGAGACCACGCCAATAACCTCCGCGCGCTGCTCCGGCGGAATGTCACGCAGGTCGACTCCGCCCAGGCGCACGGAGCCGGTGGTCGGGTCAGCCAAGCGCGCCATAAGTGCAGCGACGGTGGACTTGCCGGAACCGGTATGCCCCACCAGGGCGGTGGTGGTATGGGCGGGGATGGAAAGGGAGACGTCGGAAAGCGCGTCGGTGTCGGTGCCGGGGTAGCGGTAGGAGACGTTGTGGAGGGTGAGGGAGGCGTCGGCAAGCTGGGCGGGCTGGGTGGTCTCCGTGAGTTCGGGCTCCAAGTCCAGGTACTCGAAGATGCGGCTGAACAGCGCCATCGACGCTACCCACTGCGCGCCCACGTTGAGCAGGCCGGTAATCGGGCGGAAGATTTGGGTCTGCAGGGTGCTAAACGCGATGAGGGTGCCGATGGTTATGCCCGGGCGCAGGCCGGCCACGAGATAAATCAGGGCTGGCATCACGCCGAAGATGATTTGGGTCAGCGCCATGCGCCAGCGCCCGGCCAGCTGGGATTCGAGCTCCAAGCGGATGAGGGAACGCGAGGTGGCCGAGAAGCTCGAATAGACCCGCTCCTGCGCGCCCAACGTGGTGGCCAGGCGCATGCCGGAGACGGACAGGTTCTCCGAAATGGTCTGTTGGAGTTCCGCCTGGGCTTGGCTGTTTTTCTCCATAAGGCTGCGGCGCAGAACGGCGGCGCGGCGCGTGAGCCACACGGCGGGAGGCAGCACCAGCAAGGACAACAGCGAGAGGGTGGGCGAAAGCGCCACCATCGCTACCAACGTGGCCACCGTCATGGTGAGGTTGCTAGCCACGGAGGTCGCGGTGGTGGTCACCATGCCGCGCATCGCCGCGATGTCATTGGTCAGGCGGGATTGGATCTCGCCGCCCCGGTTATTGGTAAAGAACTGCAGCGATTGGCGCTGCAGGTTGGCAAAGACCTGCGTGCGCAGCTCGTGCATGATGGTGTGCCCCACCCGCGCGGATAAAAAGGACTGGATAACGCCGATGGCCTGAGAGACCACGGTGATGGCCAGCATGCCGCCCACCAGCCACAACAGCAGTGCGGTGTCGTGGTTGGGAATGGCCTCGTCCACGGTGCGGCGCACCAAGAAAGGCTGCACCACCGTCAGCCCAGACGTCGCGATGATGAGCGCTACCACCACAAGCAGCGTGCCGCGGTGGGCTGCGAAAAGGCCGGCGACGCGACCAAACTTCACTGGGTGCTGGGCCAGCTGATCGACGTCCGCGGGGTCCTTCACCGCGGTGTGCATCGGCCGGGTCATGGCTTAACCGCAGGTAACGATGGGCTGCGGGTCATAGACCGTGGTGGTGGTCTCCCGGGAGATTTCCTTGCCGGAGAGGTCCTTGATCACGCGGGTATCCGAGGTGGTGAAGCCCGGCGTGCCAGACGACGGCGAGCAGTCCTCGCTCACCGACTTGCGCTGCGGCTCGGTCTTGGCCCAGCGGCCGTTGTTGATGGACTCGACCTCAACCGTCTTCACGCCCTTGAAGCGCACGGTGATCTCGTCACCAAAGCTGGTTTCGATGCGCACCGGGTGGTTGGAGGTGTTCTTAAACTGCAGGTCAATTGCGCCTTCGTACACGGTGGCCTCGCGGCCAGCCGGGTAGCGCGAAATGTAATAGGAGTGCGGGGTGTGTGCCACGTCCTCCATGCCGGCGAAGTAGGCCGCGTTGTACAAGGTGGTGGCGAACTGAGAGATGCCGCCGCCCACGGCCTTGCCCGCGTGGCCGTCGATGATGATGCCGGATTCCACATAGCCCTGCGCGGTACCGCGCGGGCCGGTGTAGCCGTTGAGGGAGAAGGTCTCACCCGGGTTGACCACGGCACCGTTGACCTCCTGGGCCACCAGGCGGATATTGGTGCCGGAGGCCCCGGAGAAACCGCCGGTAGAAAACTCGGACACGGTCTCATCGAAGGTGGCCTTCTCTGCCATTTCCGTGGTGAAGTCTGCGGGGTCCGGCTTGTAATCGGCATCCCATTCGCGGTCGTCCTCGCTGCTCACACGGTCCTCGAAGCCCTCGAGGGTCTTCTCCCAGTCGATGATGGAGCCATCCACCGAGGGCGTGATCTGCTTGTCGTTGCCGCTGAAGGAAATTTTGGCGTTGGTGCCGGGCACCTCGGAGCCTTGCATGCGCTCTTGGAAAAGCTCACGGGCGCGGTCTTTATCCACCTTGAGGCGCAACTCGCCGTCTTCGGCGGCGATGGAGACGAACTGGGAAATCTCCGGCTTGCGCAGGGTGCCGGTGGTGTTGTTCTCGCCCTTCAGCGTGAGCGGGTTATCCAGCGCGCGGGCGGCATCCCCGGTGCGCATGGCCTCAATCGCCTCATCATTAATCTGCGGCTCCACCACCATCGGCTCGACGTCGACGCCCTCGGGGTCGAGCCAGTGCTTGACGACGCCCTCGTGCAGCTCTCCCTCTTCCACCGCCTGGCCGAGCTTGGGTTTGGTCTCTTTGAGGGAGCCGTCGATAAGCTCCAGGTTTCCGTCCTTCGGCTCGATCTTCAGATCGTTACCCACGCGCTCGAGCTGACCGGAGAGCTGGTTCTCATCGATGTCCACGGCAACAGGGATTTCCTGGGTGGGCTTGATGAAGCTGTACAGGCGCGAGAGGGGGTTCAGGGAAGCGTCGGGAATGCCGTCGACGGCTTTCTGATAATTCAGGCTTAGGCCGGAGTCTTGGGGGATAAGCTGCGAGCTTTTCTCCCCGGCGCGGATATCCACGGGCTGGGCCGCGACGTCCCCGAGTTCCTGCTCCAGCTTCTCCACCGCGGCGGTGCGCTCCATGCGGGAGATGTCCACGCCGCCGACCGACGTCGCGCGCGGGACCTTGTGCTGGTTAGCCATGACGTCCCACGCATAGGCGATGCCGGCGATGAGTATCAGGCCGACGAGCACGCCAAGGGTCACCTGGAGCCCCTTGCGTCGCTGTTGGCTGTGTCCGATTGCCTTTTTCACGTGTACGAGATTAACGTCTGCCAGCTGGTTTTTACTAGTCGCCCTCTTGCTGGGCCACCACGTCGGCGGCCGCGTCGATGACCGCGTTGATGTCCTCGTCGGTGGACCACAGCGGCATATCGGCCCCGGCGGTGAGGGCTGCGGCCACGGCCTCCGGCACGCTGAAGTTCTCCGAGATGGAGGCCATTCCGCCCAGGTCATCGGTGTAAATCGTGCCCTCGAAGCCGAGTTCCTCGCGGGCCAGCTGGTAGGCCCGCGGGTTGAGGGAGGCGGGCTCGTCCCCTAACCCAGGCACCACGAGGTGGCCCATCATGAGGGCCGCTTCCGGGGCTTGCGGGATTGCCGTGTGGAAAGGCACGAACTCGTGTCCGTACAGTTCTTCCAGCGGCGGGGTAACGGCCTCACCCAGGTGTGTGTCCCCGGAGGCACGCCCGTGGCCCGGGAAGTGCTTGAACACGGCCTTCACGCCGGCGGCCTGCAACCCGCGGGCAAAGGCCGCGCCATATTCGCCGGCGGCCTGTGGGTCGGTGGAGAAGGAGCGGTCACCGACGACTTCCAGGTCTCCCCCATCCACGTCGAGCACCGGGGCGAAGTCCACCGTCACGCCGTGGGCGCGTAGGCTCTGCCCAATCTCCGTGGCTAGGGCCTCGACCTCCTCCGGGCTGTGGCCCTCCGCCATGGCCCGCGGAGAGGGGTAGTCGCCCAAAATTTCGGAGAAGCGCTGTACGCGCCCGCCTTCGAAATCGATGGAGACTTCGAAGTCGCGGCCCATCTCCTCGCGCAAAGCGTTCACTCCCCGCGGGCCATCGCTGAGCAGCTCAGGGTCGGCCCAGCTGGGGATAAAGAGCCCGCCCACGCCGGCTTCGAGTTTCGCGCGGGCATCCTCGTAGTTCAGCGCCGGCGGCATGAGCTTGACGGCAGCGCGAGCGCGGACGCCCTCAAGCGCGGCATCGTGTTCTGCCGCGTCCCCCGACGCGGCGCTCGAGGCCGCGGCGCGGGTTTCGCTGGGCGGGGCGTCGGAAAGCACAGGCTCCTCACTACACGCGCTCAGCGCACAGGTAGCACTCAACAGGAGGGCGGGCATTGCTTTTCTCATGCCCACCAGTGTGCCTGAAGCACCCGCGCGGGAAACAAGCGGTTGTTAGGATGGTCACATGAATAACGGAGAGACCATGCTCATTGCCTATGACGGCTCCGACCGCGCCGACCGCGCCCTCGAGTACGCCGCGCGGCTCCTGCGCCCCACCGACGTCGAAATCCTCACCGCCTGGGAGCCGTCCGCACGCCAGGCCGCCCGCGCGGTCAGCCGCACCGGGCTGCACCAATCCACGGTCTCACCGGACAGCGTGGAGGATGACCCGGCCTATGAAGAGGCCCTCGCCATCTGCCACCACGGAATTGCCAAGGCCGAGTCCCTCGGCCTGCGCGGCCATGCCCACCTGGTGGAATCAGTGACGACGATTCAGAGCGCGATTGTTGACGCCGCCCACGAACTCGACATCGACGTTATCGTCACCGGCACCCGCGCGCTCACCGGCTTCCGCTCCTTGTGGACGAATTCCACGGCGGAGTACATCGTGCGCAACGCCGGTCTCCCAGTCTTCATCGTGCCGCCGGAGAACGACGATGAGGACGACGCGGAAGAAAGCGACTCCTAAAGGCAGCTTTTAGCTGCTAGAATCTGGCGCCATGGCATTCGACAGCGATTCCCTCAACAAGCGCACCCTGGGCCCGGCCCTGGGCAGCGCGGTCGTCGGCGTGGCGCTGGGAGTCGTGACCATCCTGGGCATTGCCCAATTCTCGCAGGCCGATGCCGTGCCGAACGATAATTCCGTCAAGGCCTCCGACGCCGTGATGGGCGGGCCGGAGTACGGCTCCCGCGAGTAAGCGTGCGCGCACGCATCGGGGGGCTTTTCTTTTTAGCCCTCGTGGTACTTCTGCAGCCGTGGGGGCTGACCGCTGCTGATACCAAGCACGATCTGGTGGCCAACCCGGCACGTTTCTTAGGCGCCGCCCTGCATGCTTATACCGATACTTTCACGCTGGGCCAGCTGCAAAACCAGGCCTATGGCTACCTCTTCCCCCAGGGCTTGTTTTTCCTGCTGGCGGACCCACTTCCGGATTGGATAGCGCAACGTGCCTGGTGGTTCCTGGTCCTGGCGGTGGGCTTTCTGGGCTTCTTCCGCTTGGTCCGCACGGTGCTTCCCGCTGCCCCTAGCTTTGCCGCGCTGGCAGGCGGAGTGCTCTACGCGCTCTCTCCGCGCACGCTGACCACGCTGGGCGCGATTTCCTCAGAGACTTGGCCGGTCATGCTCGCGCCCTGGGTGCTGCTTCCTTTCCTGCGGCCGGGCCGGTTGGGCTGGCGGGACGCCGCGCCCTCAGTAGTGGCGGTGGCTTGCATGGGCGCGGTCAACGCCACGGCCACGCTGGCGGCCTGCCTGCCAGCGGGCTTGGTTCTGCTGTGGCGGCGCGCGGGCAAGACCGGCCTGGTGTGGTTGGCCGGATGCGCTGCGGTGTCTGCGTGGTGGATTACCCCACTGCTCATCCTGGGCCGCTATGCCCCGCCCTTTACGGAATTCATCGAGTCCGCCGGGGTGACCACGCGCTGGCTCAACCTAGCGGAAATTCTGCGCGGCACCACCAGCTGGGCGCCCTTTGTGGATACCGAACGCGTCGCCGGCAACGAGCTGGCCACCGAGCCGGTCTTCGTGCTCGTCACCGTGTGCGTTGCCGCCTTGGGTCTCATGGGTCTGGCCCGGCTACCGCGCGAGTGGGCCTTCATGCTGCTGGTAGGCGTGGCCGTGCTCGGCACGCATGCTGCGTGGTACCTCGACGCGCTTGATGGCCCGCTGGCCGCGCTGCGCAACGTGCATAAGTTCGACCCGCTGGTGCGCATCCCGCTGGTACTCGGTGTGGCCGCGATTGCCGCCCGGGTGAAGTTGCCGCGGACGTTGTCCCCGGGGCGTCGTGAAGCAGCAGGCCTTCTGGTGTGCCTCGTGGTGATGGGTGCGACCGCCCCGGCGTGGGCGGGCAGGCTGCTGCCGAAGGGCGCGTACGAGGAGGTGCCCGGCTATTGGCAGGAAGCCGCTTCCTTCATGAACAGCCTGGATACGCGCGTGCTCATCTACCCACCGGCGTCCTTTGCCCGGCAGGACTGGGGCTGGACGCGCGATGAGCCGGCGCAGCCGCTTCTCGACGTCCCCTGGGCCGTCCGCGACGCCGTTCCCCTCATCCCGCCCGAGGCTATCCGGGGCCTGGACGGTGCGATGGCGCAAATCGAGCGCGACCCTGCCACCGCACCCGTGGTGTTGCAGCGCCTCGGTATCGGGGCAGTCGCGGTGCGCCACGACCTCATGTCTGGTTCTTCGGAGCACATCCCGGGCGTGGTCCACACCTTCGGGGAGGTCGACGTCGTGGTCTTCGACCCCGACCTCTCCATGAACCTGACGCCTGCGAATCCGCCGCGCGTGGCGGGCGGCGGCGAGTCGCTCGCGCTCCTCTCCGGTCCTCACGAGCTCGTCTCCTCCAACGCGGATATCGTCACCGATACGCCTGCGCTGCGCGACCGCAACTACGGCACGCTCACCGGCCCAGTCTCCGCGCCGCTGGCCCCCGATGACCCCTCCACCGTGCGCAACCGGCTGCGCGATTACCCCTCCGCCGGCCCGCTGACCCAGGTGGTGGAGCACGATGGCCGGGTCACCGCGTCGTCGTCTGCCGCGGATGCCTCGGCCTTCGGCGGGGCGAACCCAGCGCGCTCTCTTACAGCGGCCGTCGACGACGAGAACTCCACCGCATGGTGGCCAGCGCCCGGCGATTCCGGCTGGTTAGAGCTGCACTCCGATTCAACGTGGACCTCGCCGACGCTGCGTCTGATGACCACGGGCACGACTGAGGTGACCATCCACAATGGCGACTCCAAGGTCACGGTCACCATGGAGGCCTACCGCGCCCGCAATATTCGCGTGCCCGGCGCGAAAGCCTCCACCATCCGTATCGAGCCGCAGCGCCGCACCGGGATTGCGGAAGCCTCCATCGTGGACCAGCCCACCCCGCGGCGCATCGTCACCGTGCCCGATACCTCGCCCGATGCCGAGCAGTTCCTCTTCCAGCAGGACAACGAACGCATCCTCATCCGCTCCTTCACCGCTCCACGCGCCATGACCGTGCGGGTTGCCGGCACCAAGCCCGTGCTTATCGACGGCTCCCCCCACGCCCCCAACTCCACCCTCAACCTCTCCGCCGGGCAGCACCTCCTGCGCACCACCGGCGACTGGGCGGCGCTGACCGATACCGCGTCTTCCCTGCCCGCGCCCCTTCCCGCTTCCTCTGACCGTCCTTCAGCTGCAGCCGGCGCTACACCATCGGGCGCTGACCACAGCTATACCCCACTCGCTGCCGGTGAGACCATCGAGCCCGCCGACCACGACCGCCTCCTCATCACCGGCCGTGCCTTCAACGAGGGCCTGCGCGGCGAGCTGCGCTCCCCCAGCACAGCCGCGGTCTCGACGCCAGGTTCAGCACAAGATTCAGCGCCGGACTCGACGCCGGCCTCCAGCGCGGGGCCACTGCCCCTCGAGCCGCGCTCCATCGATGCCGACACGCAGGCCTTCCTCATTCCCGCCGGTGCCGGCGGCACCTTCCACATGTCTTTTGCTGCCGACCGCGCCTATCGCGTCGGCCTGGGCCTCGGCGGCGCGCTCGCCGCGCTGACCACCGCGTTGTGCCTGCTCGTCATGGCCCGCGGCCCCCGCCCTCACTCCGCTTCCCCCGCCGCCTCCGCTGCTTACACGGCACACAACACCGCCTCGTCCAGCCCTGCTACCCACTCGTCTACCTCGGCGCGTGTCCTTCTAGCCCTGCTCATCGCGGCAACGATGGCGCTCGTCGCGGGCCTGCCCGGTGTTGCCGCCGCTGCCGCGGCGTGGGCCATCACCCGCTGGACCACGTTGCGCTCCGACTACTTGGCGGGCGCGCTGACCCTGGCCGCGGGCGCGATGCTCGCCCGCGCCCCCTGGCCCACGGACGGCTACGCCGGCGACTCGCTTCTGGTGCAGCTGCTCTGCGTCGCGGCTATCACGTGTGCCTGCCTCCCATCCCGCCGCACGTCCTAAGTACCCGGCCCCGCCCCAGATGGTTTCCCTCAAAAGGTACTAGTCAAAAGGTGTCTTTGGGGGCAGGGAAACCATCTGCGGCGATGTAAAAGGTTTGTTTGGGGTCAAGTAAACCGTTTGACTAATGCCTTCTGGAAAATGCCATGTGTGAAGTGCCGTCTACGGCCCCGCCGAACCGGCGGAATCAGTAAAACCGGCGGCGTTGGCAAGGGATCCGGAACCGGAAGCGCTCGCAGAATCGGCGGCGAGGCGCGGCAGAGAACGCGGGACGGCGATGCGGCCGCGGGCGAAGGAGCGGATGAGGTCGCGGCCGGGGACCTCGACAAGCGCGTAGGTCGCAGCAGAAAGCACACAGCTAACGACCACCGTGAAGACCAACACCACCGCGAAATCCCCGGCAGAGCCGGAGAAAGCAGACACGCCCAACAGCGGGAAGGCAATGGCCAGCACCGCTACGTGCCACATGAAAACACCATAAGACCAGCGGCCCAGCGCTCGCATCACCTCGGAAGAAAGCCAGCTTTCCCGCGGGGCCAGCGCCACCGGCACCACGATGCACGCCCCGCACACCGCCCCCGCCGCAATGCGCCGCGCAAACTCACCCGGTTCTGGATGCACCAAGCCCTGCGGGCCGAACCACTCGCGGCTGGCCAGCCACACGCAGCCCGCCGCCACCGCCCAACAGGCGGGACGCACAATCCGCCCAGCACGCAGGCGCACCTGCGCGGCCTCGGCCTCCGCGGCCAACATTCCCACCGCAAACCACGAGAAATACGCGGGCGGCCAAATCTGCGTATTGACATCGCCGGATTCATATCCGGCCACAAACGGCAGAAAACCCCAGAACAAACTCAGCACGCCAGCTCCAGCAATAAGCGCAACCCGCGGGCGCGCCGAGAGCTTATCCAACAACCACGCCAACAGCGGCAACACCGCATAGAAGGCGAACTCCACACACAGCGACCACAATTGCGTGAGCCCGGGAACCAGGCCATCGGCAATATAGAGCTGCGTACCGGTCAGGTTGGTGATGACTTGCGGGAGGGTTAAGGGGGAAGCGTCGGGAAGCAAGGCGAGCACGACCACCACACACACCAGATACAGCGGCGCCAAGCGCGCCACGCGGGAGAGCGCGTACTGCCCCGCCGTGTGCACGTGCCGCCGGCGCCACAACAAGAAACCGCTGAGCACGAAGAAGACCGCCACCCCGTAATCCAGGCGCTCAGCCCAGGCCCAGCCAGTGGCCGTCTGAAAGGACACGTGCGTGACCACGACTGCCAATGCTGCCAGCGCACGCACGCCTTCGAGCTCAGGGAGAAAGCGCATGGCCCACTACGATACTATTTCTGCAGTGAATCCCTCGACCGATCGGAGCTGACGTGTTCCTTCGCTCCCGCCTAGCGCAGGTGACGATTGCCGCCGCGGTGTTCGTCATACTCGGGTCCATCCTTCCGCCGCTGTACAACAACCAATCCCGCCCGCTGCCCAGGGACCTCAACCTAGAGATCCACGCGGAGCACGACGGAGCCACGTTCACCCGCCACACCACCACCGCCCCCGCGAAGAAGGATTCCGTGGCCCGCGCGCAGTCCACCGTGGACCTCACCTTCAACGGCGAGACCATCGCGCACATCACCGAGGAATCCCAGCTCAACCGCGAATCTACCTACCCGGTGGCGGGGCCGAACACGACGCAACACATCGAGCTTCCCGCCTTCGACGTGCAGGTGGAAGACCGGGTGGAGCGCGACGGCATCAGCTACTTCTTCCCCTCCGGCGCGGAGCAGCGCTCCTATCCCTTCTTCGATCCGCTCACCCAGGACACGGAGCCCATCGATTTCCTGCGCGATGAGAAGCTCGACAGCATCCCCACCTACGTCTTCCACCAGGATGTCGCGCCGGTCTCGCTCGGGGAGGTCTTCGCCTTCGAAGCCCACCGCTCCGGCCCCGCGGGCGATTTTTACTCCGCGGAGTCCTTGGAGCGCTACAACCTCAAGCCGAAATCACACGTCATCCTCGAGCCTTTCTACGCCGTGAGCCGCACGGTGTGGGTGGAGCCCACGACCGGCACCATCGTCAACGAGGAGGAGCACCCGCGCATCTTCTGGGCCACGGACGCGCGCCAGGCCCAGGCCATGGTCGATGCCGATGACACACACGAGCGTGCGCTTCTCGACGTCCCCCTCTCCTGGTCCGATTCCACCCGCACCGAACGCCTCGACTCTGTTCGCCGGGTCATCGACACAGTCAAAATCTTGAGCCTCGTCGGCTGGCTGGGCAAGGCCATCGGCGTGGCGTTGTTGGCGGTGGCGGCCGCGATGTTCATGCGCCGCCATGCAGCGCAGAGCGCGTAGGCGCCCGTGATTACGTCCCGAGCATCCCTTGCGGTGCGCGCCGCCCTCTGCGCCTGGGGCGTGGCGCTCGTGCTCGCGGTGTGTTGGCCCTTCGTGCTGCCCGGCGAGTTCCTGTGGCGCGACATGGTGCTGCTTGACCGCCCAGCCCTGAGCGCTGCCGCCTTCGGCGCCGGTGACCTTCCCGCCCGCAATGCACCGCAGGACGGGGTGCTTGCCTTATTCGGCGGGGCGTGGCTGGCCAGGGTCTTCATCCTTGCTGCTGCGAGTGCCTCGGCGTGGGTGGCGGGCCGGTGGGCGCGCGAGTCCAGCCCGTGGGCGGCGGCCGCTGCGATGGCGTGCGCGGTGGCCAATCCTTTCGTCATCGAGCGCCTCCTGCAGGGCCAGTGGTCGCTGGCAGTCGCCGCCTGGTTAGCGCCCGTGATCGCGTGGGGTTGTTTAAGCTACCACCCGCGCGTGGCGTGGCTGGCGCTGTGGGCCGCGTCCTTGACGCCCACCGGCGGGCTCTTCGGGGGACTCATCGCGGTTGTCTGTGAGCGCGAAAGGCGGTGGCTCTTCGCGGGCGGCTCAGTTTTGCTGTGGTTGCCGTGGCTAGTTCCAAGCCTCGTGGCCGGTTCGCCTACCACCCACGGCGACCCCGCCGCCCAAGCCGCGGCCTTTGCCCCGCGCGCGGAGGCCTACGTGGGTGCGGTCGGCTCGCTGCTCGGCTTCGGCGGCATCTGGAATGCCGCGGCGGTGCCGGCCTCTCGCGAGCAGGGCTTCGCCCTGGCGGGACTTGCCGTCGCCGCCCTCGCTGTCCTGGGCGCTGCCCGCCTTCCCCGGCGCGAGCTGCGCCCGCTCGCGGCCCTGGCGGTTCTCGGCATGGGCCTGGCCATCCTCGGCGCACTCGCCCCAGGTCTCACCGCCTTCGCCGTGGAGCACGTCCCCGGTGCGGGCCTACTGCGCGATTCCTCCAAGCTCACCTTGCTCGCCCTGCCGCTGGCCGTGGCGGGTATCGCATCCCTGCGCCAACTTCCTGCCGCACTCGCGCTGTGCGCCTGCCTGCTCCAGGCTCCCGATGCACCGCGGGAGCTCGCCGTGTTACTCCCACGCGAAACGGGCATCGACCGCCAGCTCGTCGAAGACCTTGACGGCCGCCTGACCTTCTTCGCCGACCGCTCAGCCATGGTGCCGCTTGACGGCGGCATTGCCCTCGACCCCTATTCCAAGGCCGCCAACAAGCTCGACTCCGGCGAGCTCACCGTCGACGGCATAAACGTGGATCAGCCTGCGCCGCGCTACCTGGCGGCCACCGAAGCCTGGAACACGCGCGACCTCGCCCGGTTGGAGGAGCTCGGCGTGGGCGCGGTCGTCGAAGCGGGAGGCATCGTTGCCACCACCAACGCGCAACCGGCACCCGCCCCGTGGGGGCTTAGCGCCACCTGGTGCGCACTTCCGCTTCTAGCAACTCTTCGAAGCGCGCACCGGTTTTCTCCCACGAAAAAGTAGCCGCCAACTCGCGTGCCGCGTTGCCTAAACGGTGGCGGAGGGAGGGGTCGTCGACAAGCATGCGCACCGCCGGCGCGAACTCCTCCTCGCACCGCACCAGCACACCGGTCTTGCCGTCGATAACACTGTCTTGCAGGCCAAACGCATAACCTACCGTGGGCACCCCATGTTGGGCCGCCTCCATGACTGCCAAACCCCAGCCTTCTTTTCGAGACGGCATGAGGTGGACATCAGCGCGCGCGAGCAACGCATGTTTATAGTCCTCCGTCACCTGACCACGGAAGCGCACGCGGTCTTCCACCCCGTGGGCACGCGCATACTCGCGCAGGTGGGATTCCCACCAGCCGGAACCGATGACGTCGAGAAGCGCGCCCGGAATCCGCGCCACGGTGTCCATGGCATGCTCAATTTGCTTGTGCGGCACGAGGCGCGACAGCGTCACCAGGTGGATATCGGCCTCGCGCTCCAAGGTGGGCACGTGTGACGGCAGGGGGTCCACGCCGTTCTCAATGATGTGCGCGCCGTGAATCCCCAGCTTCTCCAGGTCGCGCTTCGAAGCCTCCGAGACCGTCACCCACGTGTTCTCACGGTAGATCCTTGGCACCACGCAGGATTCCAGGAACCACCCCAGCCGCGCCAGCACGGGCCCGGCCACCGGCCACTGCTCGCGGTGGCAGTGATGCGTCAGGATCACCACGGGCGCGCGGGTGGCCAGGCGCGCGAAGAAGGGAATGCCGTTGTGGGTATCCACCACAACGTCAACGTCGCGCGCGCCAAACTGCATCCACAACAGCGCGCGTGGATATACGCTGAACTTGGCCCCGGCGCGCGAATAGAGCACGCCGTTTCGACGCTCGCGCTTGGCGGCGTTCATGTGGCGCGCGGTGCGGAAGACCACCTCGTGGCCCTGGGCAGCGAGGTATTCCCCGACGCGCTCAAGGTAGCGCTCGGAGCCACCACCTTGCGGGTGGGTGGAATCGCGCCAGCACAAAAGAAGGATTTTCATGTCGAGGAACTAGCCTAGTGGGTTATGAAACGCACCCGTGCCTTGGCCACACTGCGCCGCTCCTGGCGGCTGCTGCGCTCCTTCCGCTTCGAGCAGACAGCGCCCGCGGTCTTTTATGGCGGCTTGGCTGAGGACACCGCCGCGCTTGTCGACGCCCTCTCCCGCGACCATTCCCTCTCCCTCACCGGCGCGCGCGTGCTCGACGTCGGGGGCGGGCCCGGCTATTTCGCTTCGGCCTTTGCCCAGCGCGGGGCCAGCTATGTCGGGCTGGAGCCGGACGTGGGCGAGATGGCCGCCGCCGGCATCGAGGTGGCCCAGGCCGTGCGCGGCGACGGCACTAGTTTGCCCTTCGCGGATGACATCTTCGACATCACGTATTCCTCCAACGTGGCCGAGCACATCCCCAACCCGTGGGACATGGGTGAGGAGATGCTGCGCGTAACCAAGCCCGGCGGGCTGGTGATCTTGAGCTACACGGTGTGGCTGGGACCCTTCGGCGGGCACGAGACCGGCCTGTGGGAGCACTACGTGGGCGGCGAGTTCGCCCGCGACCGCTATACCCGCCGCCACGGTCACCCGCCGAAGAATGTCTTCGGCACCTCGCTCTTTGCGCTCTCCGCCCGCGAGGGCTTGGACTGGGCGCGCAGCGTGGCTCCGCCTAGCCCACAGGGCGCAGAGTTCCTCGCGGCCTTTCCGCGCTACCACCCTGCCTGGGCCTGGTGGGTGCTCAAGGTGCCGGTGCTGCGCGAGTTCCTCACCTCCAACCTGGTCCTCGTCCTGCGCGCTTAACCCCTCAAAACGACGAATACTCCCCCGCAGGGGAGCATCCGTTTAACCGCGAAGATTAGGAGGCAGACTCAACGCGCTCCTTGAGCGCGGTGAACTGGTCCCACACCTCAGACGGAACGCGGGAGCCCAGGAAGGTCAGGTACTCCTTGTTGTCTTCCATGTCACCAGCCCAATCGGCCGGGTTCACGGCAAGCGCCTCGCGGACGTCCTCGATGTCGAAGTCGATACCGGTGAGGTCGATATCCTCCGGGCGGGCGGTGTGGCCCACGACGGTCTCGACGGCGTCGACGTTGCCCTCGATGCGGTCCACAATCCACTTGAGAACGCGGGAGTTCTCGCCAAAGCCCGGCCACAGGAAGCGACGGTCCTCACCGCGGCGGAACCAGTTCACCAGGAAGATGGCCGGCATACGGTCGCCGCCCTTTTCACCCATATCTACCCAGTGCTGCAAGTAGTCACCGGCGTTGTAGCCCATGAACGGCAGCATGGCCATCGGGTCGTGGCGCAGGGCGCCGACCTTTCCCTCGGCGGCAGCGGTCTGGCCGGAGGAGAGCAGGGCGCCAATCATGGTGCCGTGGTTCCAGTCGAAGGCCTGGGTCACCAGCGGGACGGTATCGGCGCGGCGGCCGCCGAAGAGGATGGCGTCAATCTTGACGCCCTTCCAGTCATCGAATTCCGGCGCAGCGGTCGGGCACTGCGTAATCGGCACGCAGTAGCGGGAGTTCGGGTGCGCCGCCTTGGTGGTCGAAGCCGGGGTCCAGTCGTTGCCATGCCAGTCGATGAGGTGCTCCGGGGCCTCGCCCATTTCCTCCCACCAGACATCGCCGTCGTCGGTCAGCGCAACGTTGGTGAACAGGGTGTTGCCCGGCTCCATCGTCTTCATGGCAATCGGGTTGGAATCGTAGTTGGTGCCCGGTGCCACGCCGAAGAAGCCGTTCTCCGGGTTGACGGCGTACAGGCCGTCCTCGCGCAGCTTCATCCAGGCGATGTCATCGCCCACGACCTCTGCCGACCAGCCCGGAATCGTCGGGGTAATCATGGCCAGGTTGGTCTTACCGCAGGCGGACGGGAAGGCGGCCGCGATGTGGTACTTCTTGCCCTCCGGGTTCGTGAGCTTCAGGATGAGCATGTGCTCTGCCATCCAGCCCTCTTCCTTCGCCATGACGGAAGCGATGCGCAGCGCGTAGCACTTCTTAGCCAGGATGGCGTTTCCGCCGTAGCCAGAACCGTAGGACCAAATCTCCTTGGTCTCCGGGAACTGCGTGATGTACTTCTTGTCGTTGCACGGCCAAGCGACGTCCTCCTGGCCCGGCTCCAGCGGGGCACCCACGGAGTGCAGAGCGTGGACAAAGTCACCGTTGTCCCCGATCTTGTCTAGGGCCTGCTGGCCCATGCGGGTCATAATGCGCATGGAGAGCACAACATAAGCCGAGTCGGTGAGCTGCACGCCGAGCTTGGGGTCCGGATCACTAATCGGGCCCATGCAGAACGGCACGACGTACATGGTGCGGCCCTTCATGGAGCCGCGGAAGGCCTCGGTCATCTCTTCCTTCATGGCTGCCGGCGGGGCCCAGTTATTGGTCGGGCCAGCGTCCTCAGCAGTCTCAGTGCAGATGAAGGTGCGGGACTCCACGCGGGCAACATCCGAAGGATTCGAGCGAGCCAGGTAGGAGTTCGGGCGCTTCTCCTCGTTGAGCTTAATTAGGGTGCCCTTTTCCACTAGCTCGGCGGCGAGGCGGTCAGCCTCCTCCTGGGAGCCGTCTACGAAGACGACCTCTTCCGGCTGGAAGAGCTCGACACTCTCACTGATCCACGAAATAAGCTTCTCGTTCTTCGTGGGCAGTTCACCTACAAGGCCCTTAATAGTTGCGGTCATCTCACATTCTCCTGTGGTCGGTGTGGCCAGGGTGCTTTATTTCGCCGAAGGTTCCCCCAACGACGTTTCACCAACCAGAGTACGGACACTGGTGATAACAGAATGTGTAATGCCCGCCACCCCGGTTATATCCACCCAGTTCATACCGACTATGTCGAGGACAGCGGAGTGTGAAATATGGCACCCACCGCCCCCAATCGCCCCCATACGGGGGTTTCGTTTCTGTGGATCACCCATCCCGTACGCCCGTCCCGCTACCCCCACGGCGTCCTGTGTGGCCTCCACCGAGGCGCCCCTCCACCCTCCACGGCGCGGCACGTTGCCCCTCACCCCTGCTTAAGGGAACAATGTCAACTGATGAATAGCGCAGACTCTTCCCAGAATCCCGCCGCGCAGATGCCTCACGGCCGCGGCCTCCAGACGGATTTCAACGCCGAGTTCAACAATGATTTGGACTACCCACGCCTCGGCAACGTGACCTTCCGTCGCGGCACCCTCACCGACAACCAGAACGCCCTCTTCGAGGAGCACTGGCCTAGGTTGGGGCGCCTGCTTGCCGACGAACCCCTCGACATCCCCGCCTGGTTCGGCCGCGAGGGGGCGAAGACCATCGTCGAGATCGGCTCCGGCACCGGTACCTCAACCGCAGCCATGGCGCCACTCGAGCAGGACACCAATATCATCGCCGTCGAGCTCTACAAGCCGGGCCTGGCCAAGCTGCTGGGCTCCATCATCCGCAACGACATTGAGAACATCCGCATGGTCCGCGGCGATGGCATCGAGGTTCTCATGCGCATGTTCGCGCCCGAGTCCCTCGACGGTATCCGCATCTTCTTCCCGGATCCGTGGCCCAAGGCCCGCCACCACAAGCGCCGCATCATCCAATCCGGCACGCTCAACCTCTTTGCTTCCCGCCTGAAACCCGGCGGCGTGCTCCACGTGGCCACCGACCACGCCGGCTACGCCGAATGGATTAATGAGCTCGTCGAGGTCGAGCCTTCCCTCGACTACAAGGGCTGGCCCTGGCCGGAGTGCCCCATCCTCACCGACCGCCAGGTCATCACCAAGTTTGAGGGCAAAGGCCTGGATAAGGAACACGTCATCACCGAGTACCTGTGGGAGAAGAAGTAATGGCCGGAACCTACCTTCTGGTGTGGGACGCACCCAACATGGACATGGGGCTCGGCGCCATCCTCGGGGGGCGCCCCACCGCCGCCTACCGCCCGCGTTTCGACGCCATCGGCCGCTGGCTGGTGGACCTGGCCTTCGATAACGACGCCACCCCTGAGGCCGCCGTTTTCACCAACGTCAGCCCCGGCGGCGCCGACGTCATCCGCCCCTGGGTCGAGGCTATCCGCAACGTCGGCTTCGCCGTGTTTGCCAAGCCAAAGCTCCACGAGGACGATGATGTCGACCCCGACATGGTCGAATACATCAAGGCCAACCGCGAGAACCTCTCCGGTGTCATCGTGGCTTCTGCCGACGGCCAGAACTTCCAGCACCTGCTTGAGCAGCTCTCCGCTTCCGGCCTGCCCACCTGCGTGCTTGGATTCCACGAGCACACCTCCTGGGCGCTGACCCATCCCGATATCGAGTTCGTCGACCTCGAAGACATCGAGGGTGTCTTCCGCGAACCGCTGCCGCGCGTGAACCTGGACAACCTGCCTCCAGGCGGCGCCTGGCTGCAGCCTTTCCGCCCGCTGTCCGCGCTGCTGCCGGACCGCGCGCCCGAGCACAAGTAGGAGCCGCATGTTTTATTCTTGGGGCCGCTTCTCCTATGCCCACCGCAAGGTCATCCCGCTCATCATCGTGGGTCTCATCCTCGGCCTCTTCTTCGGCTTCGGCACCCGCCTGGGTGACCGGATGAGCCAGGAGGGCTGGGAGGATCCTTCGGCGGCGTCGACAAGCGCGACACAGATCGAGCTCGAGACTTTCGGCCGGGACAATTCCGGCGACGTCATCCTGCTTTTCGATGACCCCGATGCCCACGCCGCCGAGGCCAAGGCCTTCCTGGATGAGCTCAAGGCGCAGCACCCGGAGCAGATCGACTCCGTCACCAGCTACTTTGATAAGCGCAACCCGAACCTCATCACGCAGGATCACTCCACGGCCTTCGCCGCCATCGGGCTGAAGGGCGACGGCGAGCAGACTCTCAAGGACTTCCGCACCATCGAGGATTCGCTGCACGCTGCCGACGTCCCCGTGCAGGTCGCGGGCGCCACGGCCGTGGCCGACGCGCTGGATGAGGGCATGGCCAAGGACATCTCCCGCGCGGAGAAGGCCGCGCTGCCGCTCGTCGGACTGCTGCTGCTGATTGTCTTCGGCTCCGTCGTCGCGGCCTTCATGCCGCTCGTCGTGGGCGGCCTGTCCATCCTGGGCTCCCTGGGTATCCTGTCCATCCTGGCTGGCTTCCAGCAGGTCAACGTGTTTGCGCAGGCCGTCGTCACGCTGCTGGGCTTGGGCTTGGCCATCGACTATGGCCTGTTCATGGTTTCGCGCTTCCGCGAGGAGCTGGACAAGGGCCGCGATACCAAGGAGGCCGTGGCGATCACCACCGCCACCGCCGGCCAGACCGTGGTCTTTTCCGCCGCGATGGTGGCCGTGTCCCTCTCCGGGCTCTTCCTCTTCCCGCAGGCCTTCCTTAAGTCGGTGGCCTATGGTTCCATCTCCGCCGTCGGCCTCGCCGCACTCCTGTCGGTGATGGTGCTGCCGTCGTTGTTTGGCATGCTGGGCCCCAACATCGACAAGTGGACTGTGCGAAAGACCTCGCGCCGCGGGCGCCGCATCGAGGACACGTGGTGGTACCGGATGCCGCGCTGGGCCATGGGCCGCGCGGGTCTAATGACCACCGCCATCTGCGCCCTGCTCATCGCGCTGGCCATGCCGGTGCTGGGCGTGAAATTCGGCGGCATCAACGAGACCTACCTGCCGCCCAACCAGGACGCGCGCGTGGCGCAGGACCAGTTCAACGAGCAATTTCCCTCTTTCCGCACCGAGCCGGTCAAGCTCGTGGTGAAGAACGCGACCAACGAGCAGCTTGTCGACGTCGTCATGCAAGCCCGCTCCATCCAAGGCCTCACCGAACCGATGGGCCCGAAGACCGCGACCGTCGACGGCACGACCGTCCTCGGCGCCGGCATCCAGGACCGCGAGGACTACGCGCGCATCGTCCACGAGCTCGAGAACATTGAGGCACCCGACGGCGTGGAGCTTTATGTCGGCGGCACCCCGGCGATGGAGGTCGAGTCCCTCGACGCGCTCTTCGACACACTGCCCTGGATGGCCCTCTACGTGGTTCTGGCCACCTTCATCCTCATGGCGCTGGTCTTCGGCTCGTTCATCCTGCCGCTCAAGGCCATCATCATGACGCTGCTCTCGCTGGGTGCGACGCTGGGCATTTTGACGCTCATGTTCGTCGATGGCCTCGGTTCCGGCCTACTCAACTACACCGCCGGTCCGCTGATGAGCCCGATTCTGGTGCTCATCATCGCCATCGTCTTTGGCCTGTCCACGGACTATGAGGTCTTCCTGGTCTCGCGCATGGTGGAGGCCCGCCGCCGGGGTGCGTCCACGGACGAGGCCATCGCTGCGGGCACCGCGCACACAGGCGGCATCATCACGGCGGCCGCGCTCATCATGATCGTGGTGGCGGGGGCCTTCGGCTTCTCCGACATCGTGATGATGAAGTACATCGCCTTCGGCATGATTTTTGCACTGCTTATCGACGCCACCATCGTCCGCATGCTCCTCGTCCCCGCCGTCATGCACCTCCTGCGCGAGGACAACTGGTGGGCTCCGCGCTTCCTCACCCGCCTTACCCATCGCCTCGGCGGCGACAACGCCCCGGCTGCCGAGCCGGCCCTGGCCACCGCATCCGCTGCCGCACCGGCGCCCACCGCCCCAGCGCTGAACTACGAAGAGGCCGCACCGGCTGCGCAGGACGACGCGCCCCACTCCCCTGTGACTTCAGCAGAACAGGTTGAGGAGGCGTCGCCAAGCGATGCTCCTGTACGCGGGGACCGCAGCGCCGACACCGACACCGAGCTCATCCCCTTCTCCGAGCTGGTCAAGCGCCTTAAGTCCACGGATGATCGATGAAGAAGAACTGGCTGACCTGGATAGTCTCCCTGCTGATTCTGGCCGCGCTGGCGTGGTTCTTCCGCGACCAGCTGGACTTCATCTCCGAGGGGCTACAACGCCTGCGCCACACTGAACCTTTCCCCGTGGTGCTGGTGGTGTTCTTCGCGCTGCTGTCCATCGCGGGCATGGCGGAAGTGATGAAGCGGCTCATCGGAGCGGGCGGCGTCAAGGTGCCGCTGCGCGAAACCTACGCCATCACGCTGGCCTCCAATGCCTGGTCCACGACCTTGCCGGCGGGCCCTGCCTTTTCGGCTTTGCTCACCTTCCAGGTGCAGCGCCGCTGGGGTGCGTCGGTGGCGCTGTGCAGTTACTTCCTGTTTTTGTCCTCGATCATTAGCTCGATGTTCCTCGCACTCATTGGCTTGGGCGGGGTGTTTTTCCTCAACGCGGATATGGCTCTGGGGTCGCTCATCACCACGGTTGTCCTCATGCTCGCCGCCCTCGGCGGCGTCTTCTGGCTGACCTCGCACCCGGTGACCCTCGAGGGCTGGCTGCGCAAGCTACGGCCCGGCCCGAAACGGGACCGCGCGATTCAGGAGGTCCGCAACCTCGGCGAGGTCCACCTTTCGCGTGGCCCCTTTGCTGTGGTTGCCGGGGCGTCGCTAGTTCACCGCCTGGGGGATATGGCTGCGCTGTGGGCATCCGTGTGGGCGGTGACCGGGGAGATTCCGTGGCTGCGCGCGGGTGCTGATGACACCACCCTGGCCGGTGTGGCCCTGGCCTTCCTGGCCGCGAAGCTGGCTGGCTCCGCGCAGGTCACCCCGGGTGGCGTGGGCACGGTGGAGGCCGCGCTCATCACCCCTCTGGTGGCGACAGGCCTGACCGTGGTGCACGCCACCTCCGCGGCCATCATCTACCGGCTTATTTCCTTTGCGCTCATCACTATCATTGGATGGGTCATCTACTTCGCCCACTACGCCCGCGATGGCTTTTCTTACGCGGCGTTGAACCGGAAGGAATCCTAAATGCGCGTTGCCCCGCTTATCGACGTCCTCGCTCTCGCCCTCTTCGCCATCTGCGCCCGCCTGGCGCATGGTGGCCTGAGCTTTAGCTCCTGGGTTGATGCCTTCTGGCCGTGGACCGTGGGCGCGCTCGTGGGCTGGATCATCATCATGGCGACGAAGCTGAGCGGCCTGTGGAAGGAGGGCGTCGTCGTGTGGCTGAGCGCCATCATTGGCGGTATGGCCCTGTGGATGCTGGTCAACGGCCGCCTGCCGCACTGGTCCTTCCTCATCGTGGCCACCGTAATGTCGGCGCTGTTCTTCTTTGGCTGGCGAGCCATCGCGGCCTTTGCTTCCCGCTCCCGCGCCTAGAATCTGTGACATAGTCGGTTACCCGTCGACCTCCTTTCACCCCTTTACGCCCTTGCAAATAGACGTTTGAGCTGGGAGTTTGGCGTTCCGGTTGCGGGATAGTTAGGGGCGGTTTAGTGTGTGAGGCATGAAGTTGGGGGACTTACTCGGGGTACTCGCTCGCGGCATGCACGTCGTCTCCTTGTGCGCGGGGCACACGCACGAGGACATGCTGGCGCTGGGCGCGACGCCGCGCGTGGCGCGGCAGCTCGAGGGACTTCACCGCGTTTATTTTGGCCAAACTGCTTTCAGCGCCAAGCAGCGCCGCGCCCGGGAGACTAACCATGCGCTGGATACGCTGCTGCAGATTGAGCGGCATGTGGCGCGCGTCAAGAACTCGCGCCAGGCATGGGACTTGCGCGTGGAATTGTGTGCGACCCCAGAAGGCGAGATTGCGGGTGTGGCGAAGCGCAGGCTCGCGGAGCTCACACCCGAGCCCACTCCTGGCGTCCGCGTGCGACGCAGTGCGGGCGGCATGCACAAGCTCATCATCACGGATCGCCCGCGCGCGATTGCCAATCTAGTAGGCACTCTCAAAGCCACGTCGGAGGACCTGCTCAAGGCAGTCCACGAGGTCTTTTCCGGAAGCGGCGCGCCGAAGCCGGCATTGCATGCTCACGTCATTGTGCGCCTCGAACAGCTGGACAAGATTGTGCGGGGCGAGGGCGATGACATCCTTCTGCAGGCAACCGACGGCGGCACGATGACAGGCGCGGAGTTCCTCCGCACCACGTTTTCTGAGCGTGGCTTCGTCTCCCTCTTCCACCCGGTCGAGGGGCCGGTCAATGTGTATTACGGCAGCCGCTTCGCCAACGATAAGCAACGAATCCTGCTCAGCGCAGAGCATCCGACGTGCGCTTGGCTCGGCTGCACAAGACCTGCCGCGGAATGCCAAATGCACCACATCAGACGGTGGCAGGATGGCGGGCCGACGAACCTCGACAACCTCGTGCCGTTATGCAAGTATCACAACGCCATCAACGACGATGACCCCGCCCGCCCCACGTACCGCGGGCGTATCGACCGCATCGAAGGCCGCATGGCGTGGCTGCCTCCCGACGGCGGACCACCAGTCCCCCTCCCCAGCCCGGTCTGGGATTAAAAAAGCCCCTCCGCAAGGAGGGGCTAGAAGCGCTGGTTTACTTCGAGCTCAGGGCGGAAACGTCCACGCCGGCCTGGTTGAGCAGCATAATGACGAGGTTGATGATGTCACCGCTGAGGTCAAGAACGCTAGAGAGCATTGGGTTTCTCCTTTGATTGAATTCCTAGTCTTTAGGCCTATCGGATAAAACAGGCTCACATGTTACGCCGAGACACAAAATTCAGCGCGATCCGCAGGCCTTCTTCGCCCGCCGCCAGGCTTAAACGACGCTAGAGCGGGGAGATGGTGTGCTTCTTGGGCAGGTCCTTCTCCTGCTTATCGGCAAGCTGGCGCAGCGCGCGGCGCAGAGCCAAGCGCGACTCGGAGGGCTTAATCATGCCGTCGAGGTAGCCACGCTCCGCGGCGACATAAGGCGCGGTCATGGTCTCGTCGTAGAAGTCCATGAACATCTTCTTCGTCATCGCGCGTTGCTCTGGGGTCTCGGCGGCCTCGAGCTGCTTGCCGGCAATCATGACCACCGCGGCGGCCGAGCCCATCACGGCGATCTGGGCTGTCGGCCACGCCAGGTTGATATCACCGGTCAGGTTCTTCGAACCCATCACGGCGTATGCACCGCCATAAGCCTTGCGCACGATGAGCGAAACCTTTGGCACGGTGGCCTCCACCACGGCAAACGCGAACTTCGCGCCGCGGTGAATCAGACCAGCCTTCTCCTGGTCCACGCCCGGCAGGTAGCCCGGCGTATCGACCACGAAGACCAGCGGAATGTTATAGGCATCGCAGATGCGGATAAAGCGCGCGCCCTTATCGGCGGCATCCGCATCGATACAACCCGCTGAATGCATCGGGTTATTGGCCACAAAACCCACGGCCTTGCCGTCGATGCGCCCAAAGGCGGTGATGACGTTGGGGGCGTAGTTTTCCTGGATTTCGATGAGATCGTCATCGTCGCCAAGCTGCGTGAGCAGGTCCATCATGTCGTAGCCGGCGTTCGTATCATCCGGCATGAAGGAATCCAGCTCGGTGTCCTCAGCTACCTCGTCATCAGTAGGCGCGTCGAAGACCGGGGACTCGTCGAAGCAGGTCAGCGGCAGGTGGTCGAGCAAATCGCGCACCATGTCGAAGGCCTCGTCCTCCGAGGGCACCACGACGGACACGTTGCCGTTGAGCTCCTGCTGGCGGGCGGAACCCAAGTCGTGGGAAGAAATCTCCTCGCCCGTGACCTCCTTGATCACGTTCGGGCCCGTCACGTACATCTCCGCCTCACCATCGACGGCGATGATGAAGTCCGTGGTCACCGGCGCATACACCGCACCACCGGCGGACTTGCCCATCATGATGGAAATCTGCGGGCTGCGGCCGGACAGCGGCAGCTGGCGGCGGGCAATCTCCGAGTACATGGCCAGCGACGTCACCGCGTCCTGAATACGCGCGCCGCCGGAATCCTGGATGCCGATAACCGGGCAGCCAATCTTGATGGCCAAATCCATGATGTCCGTGACCTTCTTGCCAAAGGTCACGCCCACGGAACCGCCGTACACAGTCTTATCGTGCGCATAAATGCACACCGGGCGGCCGTTGATGCGGCCGTGGCCGGTGACCACGCCGTCGGAGTAAATCGCATCCGGGTCGCCGGGGGTCTTGCCCAGGGCGCCGGTTTCGACGAAAGAGCCTTCGTCGAGAAGCGCGGCGATGCGTTGGCGCGGAGTCGAGCGGCCGGCCTCATCGCGGCGTGCCCGGGAGCGTTCACTGCCGGGATCCTGGGCACGCTCGAGGCGCTCGCGTAGGTCCGCTAGCTTGTCAGCGGTGCTAGTCACTTCCGAATCTTCTCCTCGATCCATTCCTCCATGTGCTTGCCCACGATACCGATTGCGGGCTCGTCGGGAACCGCCAGGTGGTCGCCCGGCAGCTGCACAATCTCCAGATCCTTCACGATAACGCCCCAGCCACCGTCCGGGTTAATCTCCGCATAGGCAGGCTCGAGCTCGATGGCGCCGTCATGCATGCGCTCGGAGCGGAAGAGGATGACGGGCACGCTTACCGACGCCCACCGTCCCATATCCAGCGAGCCCAGAATCTGGTTATCCACGAAGGACGCACGTTGGTGTTCGAGCACGCCGGCGGACAGGCCGTGCTCAGAGGCGTCGGTGGAGCTAAGGAATTCCGCGAGCATGGCCATGAGTGCATCCTCGCCCACGGTCTCCAGCATCTCGTAGGGCGGCTCGAAGTCGAGGCCATAGGTCTTCTTGGCGAAGGCGGCGTAGCGCCCCCAGCGGGCCTTGGTTTCCTCCAGTGTCTTCGGCGCTGGGTTAGCCGGCTGGGTGGTATCCAGCAGAGCGATAAAGGCAACCTCAGCAGTATCCTCGCCGCGAGCTTGACGCTCCTGCAGCTGGTAGGCCACCTCATAGGCCAGCGCGCCGCCGAAGGACCAGCCGCCAAGCACGACCTTGCGGCCGCGCGCGTAGTGCAGGATGTCCTCGATGTAGGCGGCGGCGCGCTCCTCCAGGCTGCCTTCAAGGCGCTCCACGCCGTAGACGGCGACGTCGGCAGGCAGGCGGCGGGTCAGCGGCTGGTAGACCACGGTGGTGCCGCCGGCCGGGTGGAACATGAAGACGGCGGGGCCATCGGCCTCGCGCAGGACACGGATATTGCCCTCGACCTCAGTCTCCAGGCCCTCGCGGACGAGGTCCGCCAGGTTCTCCAGCGCTTCGGCCTCGTGGACCTGGTGCGCAGTGACCTCGATGCCAGCGCGCTCGGTGAGGCGTTCGGCAATCTTTTCTGCCACCTCATCGCTGACCTGCGGTAGCGCGGAGGTCACGCCGGCTGCGGCCGTACCTGTGAAGGTGGCCCAGGTGCCGAAGACCATGCGCTCGGAGGCATCGCGCGGTGCAACGCCCACGCCTTCGCCGCCCTTCGCGCTCACCGCGGAGGCGTCTGGGGTGGTGTCGTCGCTCTCGGTGAGCGCGGAGGGTGCGTCGGCGGTCGCGTCGGCGCTTGCGGTTGCGGCATCGGGCTGCTCGGACACGGCCTCTTCGACCATGGTGATGACGTCGGCGAGGGAGGCGTCGCGAAGCGCCTGCACCTGCAGCGGCGGAATCTGGAAGTCATTCTCCACCCGGTTCTTGATGCGCATGCCCATGAGCGAATCCAGGCCCAGATCAATGAGCGGCAGCTCGCGCGGGAGATCGGAGACGTCGTAGCCCATGGACTCCGACACGATGAGCGCCAAGCGCTCCTCCACGCTCTCCTTCTCCGGGTCCCAGCGCACGGCGTCGACGCCCACGTCGGGGTCAGCAAACTGCGGCGCGGTCACGGCCTGCGGCAGGCTCGGCTCGGCCGTCGGGGTGGGTTCTGCAAGGTTGAGGGTCGAGGCAAAACCTTCCGCAACAAGCTTGGTGGTCGCTCCATCCACGTAGTGCACCGCCACCGACAGCCCGCCCAGCGTGCGGCGAACAATGGTGGTGACCTCGCCCTTCGCGGGCAGATCCAGGTGCTCCTCGCTCGCCGCGATGTGCGCGCCCGGGGTGACGGCCTCGGCGGCGGCCTCCAGGATGGCCAGCGCGCTCGGCGCCTGGTCAGCGTTCGTGGAGAACGCCACCGCGCCCTCCGGCAGCGTCACGCGCGCGCCCGGCAGGCCGGACACGCCCGACGAGGGACGAGCGTTGGTCCAGAAACGCTGGCGGCGGAAGCGGGTATGCGGGGCGGCGACAAGCGCGCCGGAACCAAAGACCTTGGTGTAGTTCACCGGAGTTCCCGCGACGTAGAGCTTGCCCAGCAGATCCAGCAGCGACTCGGTAGGGTCCACCTTGCGCTTCAGGCTGTAAAGCAGCTGCGCATCCGCCTTGCCCGCGGCAAAGGCGGTGGACATCAGGCCCATGAGCGCAATCGGGTTCGGGGAAATCTCAACGATCTGCATGTGGCCCGCCGCAAAGGCTGCCTCCGCTGCGTCCTGCAGGTAGACGGGCTTGCGGGTCATGCGGATCCAGTAGTCCTCATCGTGCAGCACCGTACCGGGGCGGTAGACCTTGCCGCGGTCGACGGAGGAGAAGAGCGTCGTGTGCAGCGGGCGGGTCTCGATGCCAGCGATTTCCGCATAGAGCTCACCGAGGAGCGGGTCGACGGCGGAGGTGTGGCCCGCGCCCTTGACGTTGAGCGCGCGGGCGAACTTGCCCTCGCCTTCGAGGCGCTCCACCAGCGCGAGGACCTCTTCGCGCGGACCACCGACGGTGGTCATGCCGGGGCCGGTGTACACGGCAGGTTCGATGGAACCCGGAAGGGCGTCAATCTCCTCGGCGGAGAGCTCGACGACGGCCATGGCGCCCTGCTGATCGTCGGGAAGCGAGGCCTCGCCCTCCCCCATCAGGCGTGCGCGGTGGCAGGCGATGAGCATGGCGTCGGCCGCCGTGATGCCGCCCGCAGCATAGGCCGCGCCGATCTCACCCATGGACATGCCGATAACGCCGGCAGGGCGCACGCCGAAGGTGGCGAGCAGATCCGTCAGCGCTATCTGGATGGCGGTGATGGCCACCTGCGCGGTTTCGGTGTTGTAGGTCTGGGCGTCGTCGTGCACCAGCTCCAGGATGGACCAGCCGGATTCGCGCTGCACGATGGCGTCGAGCTCCTCCAGGCGCTCCTTGAACAGCGGCGAGATCTCAATCATGTCCTTGGCCATCTTGCGGTGCTGGGAGCCAAAGCCGGAGTACATGAAGACGGGGCCGTGGACGGAGGGAGAATCCGCCGCGGCGATGCCCACGGAGACGGTTCCCTCGGCGACCTGTCGCAGGCGCTTGACAGCTTCCTCGCTGGACGACGCCACCACTACCGCACGCGAGCGCCCATGGTTGCGGCGCGCAAGGGTACGGGCCAGGGAAAGCAGGTTCGGGTTCTCTGCCTCGATATAGTCCGCCAAGTCGGAAGCCGCTGCGGCGCGGCGGGAGGGCAGCAGGCCGGAGACCGGCAGGGCCACTGGCTGCCCCTCGCCGATGGCGACCTGCGGGGCGTCCTGGTGGGTCAGCCCGCGGTAGTCGGTCAACACCACGTGGGCATTGGTGCCGCCGAAGCCGAAGCCGGAGACACCCGCGACCTTCTGGCCGGAATATTCGGGCCATTCGCGCGGATCCTCGACCACTTCGAGGTGCTCGGCGTCGAAATCGATATAGCGGTTGGGGCCCGCGTAGTTGATATTCGGCGGGATGACGCCGTGGCGCATTCCTTCGATGACCTTGATGAGGCCCACCACGCCGGCGGCGGACTCGGAGTGGCCGATGTTGGTCTTGGCAGAACCCAGCAGGGTCGGGTTCGCGGCCTGGCGGCCCGGGCCCAACACGCGGCCGAGCGCGGTGGCCTCGATGGGGTCACCGAGGATGGTGCCGGTGCCGTGGGCCTCGACGTAGTCCACGTCCTGCGGGCGGATGCCGGCGTCGGCATAGGCGCGCTCGAGGACGTCGACCTGCGCCTCCGGGTTGGGGGCGGTCAGGCCGTTGGAGTGGCCGTCGGAGTTGACCGCGGTGCCCTTGATGACGGCATGGATGGTGTCGCCATCGCGCTCGGCGTCCTCGAGGCGCTTGAGCACGAGCACGCCCGCGGCATCCGCGCGGACGATGCCATCGGCATCATCGGAAAAGGCGTGGATGGCGCTGGTGGGAGAGGTGACACCCAGCTCACTAAAGGCGATGGAGGCGTGGGGTGAAGCCAGGATGTTCACGCCGCCGGCGAGTGCCGTATCAGCCGCACCCACGCGCAGGTCCTTGACCGCCTGGTTGACCGCCACGAGGGAGGCGGAGCACGCGGTGTCCACGTTGATGGAAGGGCCGCGCAGATCGAAGGCGTAGGAAAGGCGGTTAGCCACGATCGCTGAGGACGTACCCGTCATGGCATAAGGGTGCATCTCCGCCGGGTCGGCGGTAATGAGCATGCCGTAGTCATTGTTGGTGGAGCCCATGTAGACACCGGTGGCCGTGCCGCGCAGCTGGTTGGCGGGTACGCCGGCGTCCTCGAGGGCCTCCCACGAGACCTCCATGAGGATGCGCTGCTGCGGGTCCATGTTGGCCGCCTCCAGCGGGGAGAGACCAAAGAACTCGGGGTCGAAGGAAGCGATGTCCTCGATATAGCCACCGTCGGTGTTCTGCTGCTCAATCTTCTCGCTGGTAATGGGATCGGAAGAGTATTCCGACCAGCGTCCGACAGGCAGCGGGCCGGTGCCGGCGCGGCCTTCGACGAGCATGGTCCAGAACTCATCAACGTTTTTAGCGCCCGGGAAGCGGCCAGCGTAACCGATGACGGCGATGTCACCGCCCGCGATGGTGGCCGGGCGTGGCGACGCCTCCTTCGGTGCGCTCTCCCCTGCAGCGGCTGCACCGTTGACCAGGCGCTCAGCCAGCTGCGCGATGGTGGGGTACTCGTAGGCCACGGTGGGCTCGAGCTTAATGCCGAGGAGGTTTTCTAACTCGCCGGAAAGGACCACTGCGTCACGCGAGGACAGCCCAAAATTCTCCAGCGGTTTGGTGTCCGTGATTTCCTCTGCCGACAGGCCGGTGGTCTGCGCAACCCAGGTGCGCAACCAGCCACGTAGCTCTTCAACGGTCATAAATCTCTAGCTTTCTTACGCGGACTAAAAAATATCTAACTCTGCATTCGATTTTGCGCAGCACAAAAACGCGCACGTCGAAGCGTACATAGGGGTTATCGAATGATTATCTCACTTTGTTAACTTGGGTTTCATAACCGACATACCCACAGGCAGCAGCAACCCCCGCCCCGCAGTAGCGCGGGAACGGGGGTTTAAGCGGCGTGGGCTTTAGGAAGCGAGGTAGCTCTTCTTGGCCACGCGGCGGGCAATCTTGCCCGAGGAGGTGCGCTTGATCTCGTTTGCGTTAAACCACTGGATGACCGCCGGGGTCACGCCGTGGTTCGCGGAAACCGCGGAGCGGATGGCTTCGGACGCGGCGGCGTCATCGGCCGGGTTGGCGCCATCGGCGCGCTCGATGAGCAGCACGAGCTCCTCGGTGCTGCCGCCCTCCACGGAGAAGGCCGCGATGGAGTCCGCACGGACGTGGCCCGAGGCCTCCTGCACGGTGCCCTCGATGTCCTGCGGGTAGTGGTTGCGGCCTGCGACCACGATGAGGTCCTTGAGGCGACCGGTGATGTAGAGCTGGTTATCCACGATTGCCGCGAGGTCACCGGTGGCCAACCAGTTATTGTCCTCCGGGGCATTCGGCACGCGGGTGCCCTCCGCCAAGCGCTCCCCCAGCGTGTTGTGGAAGGTCGAGGCGGTTTCCTCCGCGCGGTCCAGGTAGCCAGCGGCTCGGTTCTCGCCGTGCAGCCAGATTTCACCCACGCGGCCATCCGGCAGCTCGGTCTTGGTCTCCGGGTCCACGATGGTCAGGTGCTGGGCCACGACGCTCTGGCCACAGGAGGCATAGGCCACGGAATCCGCGGACTTCTCCACGATGACCGCCTCACCCTGAGCCAGACGCTCGCGGTCGAAGTGGGAAATGACCGGGCGCTCCGGAGTCTGCGGCGTGGTGACAATCAACGAGGCCTCCGCCATGCCATAGGACGGGCGCAGGGCATCGCGGCGCAGGCCAAACTCTTCCTTGCCGAAAGTCTCCCAGAAGGAATTCACCGCAGACTCGGTCACCGGCTCCGAACCGATCACGATGCCATCGACGTTGCTGAAGTCCAGCTTCTCCCCCTCCGCCGGGGCGCCGTAGCGCGCGGCGAGCTCGAGGGCGAAGTTCGGAACCACGGCATAGGTACCTTGCAGCTGCTCATCGATGGGCTGGCGCTTGAGCTGATCAATCCAGCGCTTGGGCTGCTGCACGAAGTCACGCGGCGTCATGATTTCCAGGTTGAGGCCCAGAATCGTCACGAAGACCGCCAGGATGATGCCCATATCGTGGTGCATCGGCAGCCAGGACACCACGCGCGCTGGCAGCTTGATCTGTACCGCGGTGAAGATCTGCAGCACGTTGGTCATGATGTTGCGGTTTGTCAGCAGCACGCCCGCAGGTGTCCGGGTGGAGCCGGAGGTGTACTGCAGGAAGGCCGGGTGGTCCACCGGCGCGGTCTGCAGCGCGGCCAGGGCCGCCTTGCCCTCCTCCGTCTCCAGCGGGTTCACCCAGCTCTGCGCCAGGGAATCCGGCAGGGAGTCGATGGAGATGATGCGCGGGCGCTCGGCCGCCGGGCGGTCCGAGAAGTATGCGCGGTTCGCCGCGGCCGAGATGTTATTGGTCAGAACGATCGACGGGTTAGCGTCACCAAAGACCGCCCGCAGGTGGTCGGTGTGGCCGGGCTCGTTCGGATCATAGAGCGGGATCGGGGTCATGCCCGCGTACATCGCGCCAAGGAAGCCGAAGATGTACTCGGGCGAGTTGCCCGCCAGGATCGCCACGCGGTCCCCCATCTTGCCCACCTGCTGCAGGCGCGCAGCCACTGCCTTGATGCGGGTATTGACCTGGGAGCGGGTGATATCGCGCGGTGTTCCCTCCGGGTTATCGCTATAGACCCATTGGCGCATGACCGGGCGATCCGGGATACCCGCCTGCTGCTCCGCGGCATAGACGTGTTCGGCAAGGCCCGCCAACGTGAGGTGGGGCGGCAGGGCGATGTTGCCCTTCTCGTCGAAGAACTGGCCGATCAAGGCTTTCAGGTCCATGTGGGAAAGCTCCTTCGTAGGGTAGAGCGGGGCACATACCCCTGCTTCACGTACTTTTGACATTAAAAATATCAGAAGGACTACGCCGACCGTTACATGGCGCGCAGGCGGGACGTCGCCAAGCGCTATTGTGCGTCGATGGTGTCCTTGGCCCACTGCGTCACCCATTGGTTGGCCGTGGTGCCTTCGATGGTGTCCGGATTAGAGGCGTACAGTGCGTGGACGCCGTTGGCGTCGATAAGATCGCGGGCGCGCTCGAGGCCGTTGCTGACGTCCAGTGGTGCATCACAGATGGAGTCATTCGGCGCGCAGATTTGGAAGGTGCGGTCCGCTAGCGTTCCGAAACCGTTGGCGCGCTCACCGCGCATCGTGGCGCCCGGGACGATGCCCTGAATCAACGTTGAGACCGGCTGCAGGGCAATCTCCGCGCCCACGCCGCCGACGTGCGCGCCCGGGTTTATGCCCACGCCGTCCTGGCGTCGGCCGTCCGCAATGAGTGCGACACCCGCCACGCTCTCTGCGGGCACGGGTCCGTTGCCGCCGCCGATTCGGTCCGCCACATCACCCGCGATGACCGCGCCCTGCGAAAAGCCGCTCAGGATGAACTTCGTGTTCGGGCAGGTCTCGTGCATGTAGGTCAGCTCGCCCTCCAGGCGCGAGGTGCCCTCGTTGCGGGAATCGTCGTAGCTCATCTCGTGCTGCGCGTTAATGTTCTTGAACTGCGCGGTGTACGGCAGCGTCCACACCTTAACGTCCTCGGGAACGTAGGCCTCCTTCAGCGGATTCGTAATCGACAGCATGAAGGAGTTCGGGTTCGCCCCCGGGTTGATCGGATCATCGTCCGCAGCGGATTCCCACGTTCCCGGCGCGGAGATGAACTCCACGCGCGGGCACCAATCCGGCTGCTCGGGGGTTGCGTTTTCTTCGCCCTCCCCCTGGGAGGGGGCGGGCTCCGCAAGGTTTCCTTGCTCTCCTTCCTCGCGGGTGTTGAGGAAGTGGACCGCTCCCCCGCCAATCACGGCGAGGAGAACAACGACGGCAAGGACGGTAAGTGTTTTACGCATGAAGAAATTTCTACCTCGAGAAGGCACGGGATTGTCTGGAAAATCCCTGCCACGTTACTGAGCGCAGAGCTTGCGGCCCTGCTCGGTGATGAGCCGGACTAGTTCCTCATGGCTAAGCTCGGTGCGGCCCTGCTCAATGAGCTGTCCGGCCACTGCCGGTGCGGTGACGGCATCGCCCTGGCAGGAGGCCTGCGCGGCACCCACCACTTGGTCTTCCACGCCGTCGACGTTTACGCCGGCCTTCGCCACCGCAGCCAGGAAGTCCTGGTCTGGGCCTTGCGCGGGAGCGGGGGCGGGGATCTCGGAGATCTCGTGTGCGCCGCGGTCTTCCGGCTCCCCGTCCTGTTCCTCTTCGGTGCGCGACGCCGACGAAGAGCTTTCCGACGCCCCACTAGCTGACGCCGAGCTTGCCGACGCCCCGCCGCTCGCCGCGGAGGAACGCTCCAACGGCGCCACGGAGGTGTCGGTGGCCTCGCCCTCCTCGACGGTGGCGGAACCGCAACCGCTCAACAGGGCACCGGCGGCGAGCAGCACGGCCGCGCCGGCTGCCGCGGCGGGACGCGCGGAGAAAAGACGCATGGCGGTTCTCCTACTTCTTATCCGCCTGGACCTGGCCCATGACCTCACGGATGACGCCATGCTGGAAGGACTGGGTCAGCCCACCGGCCGGAATGGAGGTGTAGTCCTCCGTCGGCCAGCCAAACTCGCCCTGCTCCCAGCCGTGCTTGCCCCACTCATCGAAGATCTTGCCCTTGAGGATGTAGTGCGCGCCGGAGTCCATGGACCAGTAGATGTTGCCATGCTCGAATTCCTGGAAGAAGCCGCCGTTGACGGCCTTTTCCTCACCCACCGGGAAGCCCAGCTCGGACTCAGCAGCCTTCAGCTCCTTGTACTTCGCGCCGATGGCGCCGTGCACGATGTGGAAGGAACCGTCCGGGTTGCGGGTCAGCACGCCGTCCTCGAAATCCTGGACCTGGCCGTCGCCGACCTTGCGTGCCTCTGCAACCGGGTACTTGAGGTCGCCGCCCTCGAAGCCGTTCTTGCCCCATGCATCGAAGAAGTCCTTCGGGATCGGCCAAGCGCCGGTCTCCGGGGTCCAGTAGATGGAGCCGTGCTCGAAGTGGACGTAGCGGCCGCGGCCGTCGGGGGTCTTTTCCTCGCCGGTCGTCGGGAAGCCCAGCCAGGAGGTCGGTCCACCGAGCTCGGAGTAGCGAGCGCCGATGCGGCCGATCACGGCGTGTGCGCCGGTCTCCGGGGACCAGTAGGCGGTACCGGCCTGGAAGTCCTGGGCCTTGCCGCGCTCGGCGACGTCATACTCGTTGTTCACGCAGTTACCGATGATGCCGGACTTGGTGGCCTCCGCAATGGCCCCGACCGGAGTGCAGTCCGCGCCGCGGTCGCTCTTGTCCAGGCCAAGGGAATCAGCGATGTAGGGCCATGCCTCGGTCATCTCAAACTGCCAGTATTCCCAGCTGTGAACGCCGGTCGGACGGAACTTAACCACTGGTTCGACGCCAGCGCGCTTAGCGTAATCAACGAAGGTCTGGGTGGACATGCGGGAGATGGCCTCCAGGCCCACGCCGGCCATGTTGGCCTGGCCCTTGGCCACCGAGCCGATCTGGCCGTAGTCATCCTTGCCGTTACCGGCGGAGACATAGACCTTCATGTCCTTGAGGTTCTCGATGCCCAGCTTCGGATCGTGGTCGATCCAATCCTGGGAGTACAGGTCACCCCACATGTTGGTAGAGGTGAATCCGCCGGCATCGGCCTGCGCGGCGGTAATGGCCTCCGGCATGCCGGTGGTGGTGGTATCGAGGTAACCCGAGAAGGAGCCAACGTACTTGAAGGCCCAGGGGTTGCGCTCAGCAAGGTTGACAGCGGCGGTACCGCCCATGGAGATGCCGGTGACGGCGCGCTTGCCGTTGGAGCGGTAGCCCTTCTCCAGGATCGGGATGAGTTCCTTCATCAGGAAGGTCTCCCACATGTAGTGCCTGCCGTTGTCTTCCTTCTGCCAGTCGGAGTAGAAGGAGGACTCGCCGCCCACCGGCATGATGAGGTTGACGTTGCGGTCGGCGTACTGGGACAAGATGTTGGTCTCGATGGTCCAGCCGGACTCGTCGTCGCGGGCGCGCAGGCCATCAAGAGCCCAGACCTCCGGGAAGGTCTTGTCCGGGTTGGAGTACCAGTCACGCGCGAGCTGGATCTGCACGACCTGTTCCTTGTCCGGCATGGCGGCGGACTTGATGTAGACCTTGAGGTGGCGGTTGGTCAGATACTCAACGCGGGACACGGACACGCCCTCCGGCAAGCCCTCGATCTTCGGGTATTCGGTCTCCACCGGAGTGCGCTGCGGCGGATTGGACGGGGCGAAGGAATCGGAGAGGTTGGAGCTGCCCAGAAGATCAGTAATTCCGTCGCTGGAAGAGCCGGAAGACTGCGCGTTTGCAATAGGCAGCAACGCAAAGCCCACGGCCACGGCGGTGGGCAGTGCAGCGATGGTCAGGCCCTTGCGGGCTGCGGACGGGGAACGCAGGCCGGAAACCTTGGTGGACCGGCGGGGCTGAGTTGACGCAGTGTTCGGCATTGAAGAGTCCTTGTTAGGGGTAAATCGAGATGAGGGCACGCGCTACCGCGAGCGGGCTCCGCAGGTTCCCCTCCTGCGGAACTCGCCACCGTACGCGTAGTGAGCGGTCTAATGTGTTCTCAAGTTTAAGTTTAACTTGAGACTTTGGGAAGGGGGACACGCCCACCATGTCTATGAAAAAGCCGCCGTGCTCAAGAGCACGGCGGCCACGCAGGAGATGATTACCAAGCGTTCATTACGTTAAGCACCTGCGGCTTGGAGCGTTCGAGTTGGTATCCGAACTGCTCCCAGTTGTGCAGGCCCTGTGCCGGGTAATTCGTCTGCAGGCGAACGCCCATTGCACGGGCCTTCAGCTCCCACAGGCGGGTGGTGCCGTTGGCAAAGCCTTCCAAGGCCACGCCGGCCGCGATGTGCTCCGGACGGTAGCGCTGCTGATCCACCGGCCCCGGGATGCCGGACGCGGCGGAGACATAAACGTCCGTTCCGTGCGCAGCCAGATCCGGGATCAGGTTGAACGGATCATTGCTGAAGCGCTTCGGGTTGATGATGGAACCGTACATGGCGTTGATGTTGAAGCCGCCGGCGTCGAGCAGCGCCAGGCGCATAAAGGTCTGAGCGCCCGGCAAGGTCGTGGTGAGGTAGCCGGAGTAGGACAGCGCCTGGCGGAACTGCTCCGGGTGCTTGCCAGCGAGGGTGATGGCAGCGGTAGCGCCCATGGACAGGCCGGCAACTGAGTTGTTGTTGCGGGCCACTCCGAAGTTGCCCTCCAGGTAGGCCGGCAGTTCCTGGGTCAGGAAGGTTTCCCACTGGTAGTTGACCGGCTTGACCAAGTCATAGGTGGCCGGGCCGTTCCAGTCCGCGTAGAAGGACGCTGCGCCACCCACCGGCATCACCAGGGTGATGTTGTGGTCTACATAGGTGCGCGCGGCGTTGACGTCATTGATCCAGGCATTGGTGGAATCGGTAGCGCGCAGGCCATCGAGCAGGTACAGACCTGCGTTGCCGCCGTTCTTAGCCGGCTGGATCTGCACTGGGATGTTGCGGCCCATTGCCTGGGACCACACGTCGCAGCGCTGTACCCAGTAGCCGACGCGGTCCCACTCGCAGGCACCGGTGGCGTCGCCACGCAGCCAGTCCCGGTTGGCGGCGGATGCTTCTTGCGTACCCGCGGTCACTACCAGGCCCAAAGCCACAGCGATGGCTGCCACCACTGAGAGGACCCGAGTCCGCAGGCCAGAGCTTAGTGAACTCATGTTTCTCCTTAACGTTTTTACTGCCACTACTACATCGCCAACACGCCAGCGATAGTTACAGATCAATAACAAGAATCTTGTTTAGCGTAACGCACCCTGGCAATTTTCGCCTACCCATGGGGGTGCTCCCCAGCTCACACCAAGCTAATGGACAGGATAATCGCTCGGGTCAGACGGCAACATGAGCGTGCGCCCCGAGGTCAGCGAGAAAGCTAGATTCGCGCGGAAGCGCTCCCACGTCAGGGGCGCGCTATAGGAAGCGATGAGTTCCTGCACTTCTGGGCTGTCCAGCGCGGCGCGCGCCTGGCGGGTCTTGTCCTTGTCATACCACGGCGGGAGATACTCGATGTCCGCGCCCGTGAGTGCTGCTTGCCATTCCAGCTCGAGGGATTTGTCGTGGCCCACGCGCCCGCCTTCCTCGCGGGGCATGCGCGCGGCCATCGGCGTGGCCAGACCGATCGTGTCAAGAACCCGGACATTGAGCGGCGCGTTCATCGACGTCATGCCCAAGTTCACCAAGTACACCGTCGGTGGCTCGTTCATTCCCGGCTCGCGCGGAACGGTGAGCCAGTTGAGCAGGTCCTTTTCTTTATCCTCCACATAGATGGTGGCCAGGGCATCTCCGCCAACGAGTTTCTCGCCGGCTTCTTCGTAGCCGCGCATGAACTTCATCCCCAGGTAATCCCGCGCCGAGCGCGGCGGGTGGCCCGCCTCGCGGTGGGTGGCATAGGTCCAGAAATCACGCTCATCCACGATGGACAGCGGCTTTTCATAGGCATCCCAATCCGTCGGATGCCCGCGCAGCACGATGATGAATGCCCACACCGCGCAGAAGGCCACCGCGAGCGAAGACACAAGACCCTTGAGCGGCAGCACGAAAACGGGGAGAAGGGCGGCGAAGAGCGGCAGCAGCAGCATACGTCCGTGCATGAAGTCACCGCCGACGCGCAGCACGTACAGCACGTGCACCGCCGCCGCCCCGACCATCAGGTAGGTCACGGTCGTGGCGCTGCGCAGCGCTGCCGGGCGCAGCTGGGCGCGGAAGGTCCACAACGCCGCACCCGCCAGCACGAGAACGGGCAGGTACAGGGCATAAGGCCCCACGAAATCCTTCAGGTAGTTCAGGCCGCTGCCCCACGCGCTTGACGACGCCGACTTGGCCACCGCCGTGTGCGGAGTCACCAGGCCGTAGTAGCCCATGCGGAAGAATTGGTAGCCCGCGGGGATGGGAAGGGCCGCGCCGAGGATGCCCAGCCACGCCTTCCAATTACGGTGTGCCGCCAAGAGCAGCAGGCCGGCCAGTCCGCCGTAGAGCGCGAACTCCGGGCGCACGAGCCAGGACAGCCCGGCCCACAGCGCTAGCCAGTAGGCGCTGGCGCTATCGCGGGACTGCACCCAGTGCTGCAGCAGCGCCCACAGGGCCGCGAGGTAGAAGATGGACAGGCCCCATTCGAGCCCGGAGGTGAAGAAGTCACGGGCCGGGGGCAGCGCGAGGTAGACCAGCGCACCCGCGGGAGCCACCAGCGGTGCGGCAAACTGGCCCGAGCGGAAGAAGGCGCGTGCCGTGGCCCACGCCCCTAGCACCATCGCCGCAACCGCCAGCACGAGGCCCAGGTTGACGGCGATGGATTCCAGCGGGGCGTTCGTTACCCACCGCACGAGGAGGATCAGGTATTGCCACAGCGTCGAGGTATTCGCCTCGACGCGCTCCCCCGCGTTGAAGACGGGCCCGTTGCCTTCCTCAAGGTTGCGCACAGTGCGCAGGACAATCAGGCCGTCGTCGGAGATCCAGCGGCGGGCGAATCCACCCCAAAACGAGAAAACTCCGATCACGATGACCGAGGCCAGCGCGCTGAGCGCGGCCGCGGTACGTGTATCGGATTTTCGCATGAGGAGAGAGTTTAGCACTTGCCTTGCCCTGTTCCCGATCGCCGCTGGCTAGCCCACCATTACCGGCATGATGTAGACCGCCATGGCGATGCATGCCAGCCACACCAGGGCCAGAATCTGGAGGACGCGGTCCTCCAAGGCGATCTCGTCCGGTGCACCGCCATTGCCGCGGTCCACATCGGCGGCATAGCGCAGGATGGCGATGGTGAACGGCACCATGGAGATTTGGTACCACACGCTGGCCGGGCCATCAGACTCATTGGAGAGCTGGAAGCCCCACAGGGAGTAGGACATGACCACGGCAGTAGCCGCCAGCGTCCAGACGAAGCGCAGGTAGGTGGGCGTGTAGCCCTCCAGGGATTTGCGGATCTTGGCGCCCGTGCGCTGGGCTAAAAGGATCTCCGAGTAGCGCTTACCCGAGGCCATGAACAAGGAGCCGAACGCAGCCACCAGCAGGAACCACTGGGACAGCTCGATGCCCGCCGCCACGCCGCCGGCCATGGTGCGCAGCATGAAGCCGGAGGACACCAGGGCGATGTCAATCACCGGCATGTGCTTCCAGCCGAAGCAATAGCCCAGCTGCAGGCCAATGTAAATGGCCATGACGATGGCGAGCTGCAGGCCCGCCGTGGCCAGGAAGGACAGGCCAATCGAGCCGATGATAAGCACGGCCGCCATGACATAGGCCAGGCCCACCGGAAGCACGCCCGCTGCGATCGGGCGGAAGCGCTTCGTTGGGTGCGCACGGTCAGCCTCCACATCGCGGGCATCGTTGATGAGGTAAATGGAGGACGCGCCCATGCAGAAGACGATGAAGGCGAGGAGGACGTCGAGTAGCACGCGCGAATGAAACAGCGAGTCCGCACCCGCGGCCGCAGGGGCGGCCAAGACCAGGACGTTCTTGACCCACTGCTTGGGGCGCAGGGCCTTGACCATGCCGTCGGCGAGGTTCTTCGGGGGCTTGCGCTTGCGGCCGGTATCGATGCCGGAGGTGTGCGGCTCAGAGTGGAAGACTCTCTGCTCACCGTCGTCGACGCGGTTTGGTCGTTCGCTCATGCGGTCTTCCTTTCATAGCGGTGACATGCTTCCGCGGTGGCGGCCCCCAGCAGGGCGCCGAACGCCGTATCGGATGGGTAATGTACCCCGAGCACCATACGCGAGGCCATCATGACCGGCACACCGACGAGCGGTGCCGGGGTTCCCATGACGTGCGCGGCACCCACGAGGAACGCCGTTGTGGACGTCGCGTGAGAAGAAGGAAACGACAGCTTAGACGGGGTTTTCACGCCCACCTTGACGTAGTCATAATCCGGGCGCTTGCGGCGCACAATGCGCTTGATCACAACGCTGGCCGCGTGCGCCGTAAAAGCGCCCACGCCAACAGCCACCCACTGGCGGCGGCGCGCCGGCTTCTGGTAATTCACGGCAGCACCCAGACCAGAGAGAGCCAGCCAGCCCAGGGCGTGCTCGCCGAAGTGGCTTAAGCCCCGCGCGGTGGGCAGAACGCCGGGGGCCTCGAAGGCCACGTCCTGAATCTTCTCGAGGACGTGGGATTCGGCGATAGACAGCTTATTGGGCATCGAAGACCTTTCGCCAGGACTCGCGGGAGGTCAGCTCCGGCAGGGCCGCGCGGTACTCGGCGCGCAGGTCATCGAAGTTCTCCTCGATTTCCTTGAGCAGCTCGCGGGTGGATTTCACCAGCTCGAGGGCCAGCTCTCGGTCGCGCTTGCGGAAGGCCACGCCGGTGCCGCCCGCGGTGGAGACGGTGGCGGAATCGACGCGGGAGAGCGTGAACCAGCGGGCCTCCTCCGGGGTGAGGTTGAGCTGCGGCGCCTCGTGATGGGCCGGGTCTTCCTTGGTAACCAGGTGCTTGGCAGACTTGATGAGCCACGGAATCTTCTTGATCTTGCCCAGGCGGCCGCCGATGTTGCGGGTGGGCACGCCCGGCGCGCCGGTGGGCGCGGGCAGCTGATCCGCCGACTCGATGATGACGGCGTCCGGGAATTCCTTGCGGATCGCCGCGATGCGCGGCAGCGAGGACTCCAGGATGTCGAAGAGCTGATCCGGGCCGGCCAGGAAGTCCTTCATGGCCTCCAGCTGGATGGCCATGGTGGAGTACTCCATGCACATGGTGTGCTTGAGGGTGGACTTGAAGATGGACTTGGTAATCCCGCGCGCATCGCCCTCGTGGTAAAGGGCCGCCACGATGAGGCGGTTGCGCAGGTGGAAGTAGGCCTGCCAGTCGATGGCATCGTCCTTATCCGCCCAGGCCATGTGCCAGATGGCAGCGCCCGGCCAGGTCACCGTGGGGAAACCGTGGGCGGCGGCGCGCAGGGAGTATTCGGTGTCATCCCACTTGATGAACAGCGGCAGCGGCTGCCCGATGCTCTCCGCGACGACGCGCGGGAAGAGGCACATCCACCAGCCGTTGTATTCCACGTCGACGCGGCGGTGCAGCGCGCGGGAGTCGTACTTCTTCGGGTCGAGGTGGGACTGGGCGTCACCGATGGCGCGCAGCGGGTACTTGGCAAAGTCGTGGTCGTAGACGGCGTGCTCGGCCGCACCCCACATAAAGTCGGCGCGGTTGACGCGCTCGCCGGTGGTACGCAGCTGGGAGCGCTCCTGCAGGTTGAGCATCTGGCCGCCCACGATGAAGGGCTTGGCGGCGTAGCGCGCCGCTTGGACCGCACGGAGGATGGAATCCGGCTCGATGGCGATGTCATCGTCCATGTAGAGGATGTAGGGCGAGTCGGTATTCTCCAGCGCCTCGAACATGATGCGGGAGTAACCGCCCGAGCCGCCCAGGTTTCCCTGGCGGAACTCGCGGAAGCGCTCACCAAAGTGCGCCACCGCTTCGTCGTAGCCCGGCTCGTCCGCCGGGTGCTGGTTGCCCTGGTCCGGCATGAGGACGTAGTCGATGATGCCGTCCACCACCGGGTCCTCCGCCAGCGCCTGCAGTGCCGCGACGGCGTCGGTGGGGCGGTTAAAGGTCGGGATGCCCACGGCGACGCGCTTGTCCTGCGCCGGGTACTCACTGCCGTCCGGTAGGAGCTGCGGGTTCGGGGCGTGGGGGGCGCACCAGGAGGCGTCGGCAAGCACGGTGTCCTCAACGGCAGAGGCATCGAACCACAGCAGGCCGCCGTCCTCGAAGTTCTTCAGGGGCAGCTCAAACTCGTGGTGGCCGGTGGTCACCACGTGGTTGGCCACGGCGATGCGCTGGCCATCCTGCTTGGAACGGTAGAGGGAAATGTTGGCCTCGCCCTCGACGTCCATCACCAGCACGATGGACTTCAGCTGAGACCAGCGGCGCCAGTAGGCGGCCGGGAAGGCGTTGAAGTAGGTCTCGAAGGAGGCTTCCTCGCCGGCCGGGATGGTCACGGAGGTGCGGCCGCTCCAGCTGAGGCGCTCGCGGTTTTGCTCGGACTCGATGAGGTAGAGCATGCGGACGTCGACCGGCTCGCCACGCTTGGGCAGCAGGATGCGCTGTACGGGTTCGTACGCAGCAGTATTGTTGGCAGTCACGATATCTTCGGTTCTCCACACAGGTTTCGACAGTATTCAGGAACCAAGATTAGTGGTTTCGCACTCTTCAGCTGAGTTCCCACGCGGCTGAAAGCTAAGCCGAGAGGGGTGCATCCTCCGAGATGGGTTCGATGCCCAGACGGTTGAGCATGTAAAGCACGCGGGCGCCGAGGTCGTCAGCCAGCTCGCGGGTCTCCTCTACGGTTTCTGCCGTAGCGATATCCCAAATCTTGATGTCCTTGCCGACTTCGTCGCCTATGATTGCGGCGCCAAAAGGAAATCGACCTCGATGGTCACGAACTCGTGGCCGCAATTGTCAGAGGCTCAAGAGAGTGTCGAATCGGAGGGAGATTGAGAAAGTAGAGAACAATACTGACTAATTTTTCGCTAACTGACAACTATTAACTCTGTGCAATAAGAAGGATACTCCTCATAGCAACACATGATCAGTGTGTCTTTCTTCCTATTTCAGTCAGCTCAAAGAGTCGACTTTAGCGGACCTCTTCCCAACTGCTCCCCAAGTGAGATAAACGCCGGTACAAACAAGAAATGCTGCAAAAAGAACGCCAGCAAGGGAAAACGAAACCTTCAGAGAAATCCCCGCCATCACATGCCCCAATGAGGAACCAAGGATGGGCCTGACCCCCGACGTGTCTACTCTCCGGGGGTCAGGCCCCAAGCCCACCCGTGGAGTTCACAACCTATATAGGAACACGCCCCGACGAGGTGACGAGAATCCCCTCGTCGCTGTCGGACGGCGGTTTCCCGACCGGTGGCCCGGCCGCCGGCAAACCTCACCCGCGGCCGCCCGGGCCCTGTCCATGGCCAAGCCCAGTCTGGTGCCCCCGGCGCCAACGACTTCCGGTGCCACCCCGGGACGGTGAATTGCCCGTCATCCTCATTCCCGGGACCGGGTCGTCGAACAGCTCATCGGTACCGGTGCCTCGAACCACGGGCCCCGGGAGCACAGCGCAGCCGATCGCTTTGACGTCCACCCCGAGATGCGCCACGGATACTCCCGAAACGCCGGCAAAACGAACGCGCTTGCCTGGGAACAGCAGATCTCCGGTTCCATGCTGCTGAATGAGCTGACCATCGGCGACATCACTCGACCGAGCGTGCGGTACACCTTCCTGGGCACGCGGCACGACAATGCCGTGCTCCCCCACTAAAACTCCTTCGTGCGGGAACCCGGCGTCACCAACATCACCGTCCAAGACGTGTGCCCCGCCCACCGCACCGAGCACTACGGCTTCAATTACGCCCCTGTCGCCCAGGGCATCGTCGAGGACCCGCTGACCGGGACGGCGTGGCGGGACCACTGCACCGGTACCGGACCGGAGCGATAGTCCTCGACGGACGAGGATCAGGCGCCCGGGGAGCCTCCCGTCCGGCACGTCCACGACTCGGCGTAGCGGCCGCCCTTCGCCAGCAATTCATCGTGCGTGCCCCGTTCTGCGACCGTCCCGTCCTCCGAAAGCACGACGATGAGGTCGGCATCGCGGACGGTGTGCAGGCGATGGGCGACGACGATCACGGTGTGATCGCCGCGCAACGCTTCCATCGTGCCGACAATCGCCTGCTCAGTGGCCGCATCCAGCGAGGACGTTGGCTCGTCGAAAAGCACCACCGGGGAATCCTTCAGAAGCGCCCGGGCGATGGCGACGCGCTGCCGCTCGCCTCCCGACAGCAGCGTCCCCTCCTCCCCCACCGGGTTATCCCACCCGGAAGGCAGCAGCTCCACGATGCGGTCCACCCCGGATCGCCGGGCGGCCTCGCGCAAGCGGTCTCCGTCGCCGGGCTTGGAACCGAATCCGGGGTCGGCGAAGACCACGTTGTCCCGCACGGACGCGTCGAAGAGGAACGTCTCCTGGAACACCGGGGTCACCAGCGAGTTTACGCCGTCGGTGCCGATCCGAGGCAAGGGCACCCCGCCAATGAGGATCTCCCCCGAGTCCGGATCATGAAAACGCGACAGCAGCCGCATGACCGTCGTCTTGCCCGCCCCCGACGGTCCCACTACGGCAACCAGTGCTCCCTGAGGTGCACGGAAGCTGACGCCGTCGAGAACCTTCTTATCCCCGTACCCGAAGCTCACGCCGCGGAACTCCACGTCATGCCCGTCGGGCAGCTCCGGTGCGGCAGGCTCGGGAAGGGCGGGGATCGCCCGCAGGTCACGCAGCGCAGCCAACGTGTTGCGGCCCGCGCCGAAACCGCCGGACAACGCTCCCGCCGTGGTGATCGGTCCGGTGAACTGGACGACCACAATGAGCATCGGCGCCAAATGCGCCGGTGACATCCCGCCCGTCGCGGCGACCGCCACGGCGACGACCACCGCCGCCGTGAACACCGCATGGACGACCGAGCCCAACCGTCCGATGGCCGCGCCTTGCGTCGACGTCGCCTTCGCGAACGCATCGTGTTGGGCCTGGATCGCCTCATCCACCATCGCGTCCGCCGCCGAACCGTCGCCCGCGGCGCGAATCACCTGCTGGCCGCGGGTGAACTCGATCAGCCTGCCGGAGACGGCAGCTACGGCGTCAGCATGCGCTTCGTCCGACTCCCCGCCAACCCGGCCAATGGCCCGGTAGGCGAAGAAGAGCACCGGCGCCGACGCGACGAGAACCAACCCGACGCGCCAATCCACCGCCAGAATTCCGAGAGCGATGACGGTCGGCGCAACCACAGCAGCGATGACGGGCCTCAGGATCACGTGCGGCACGGACGCCGCGAACGCCATGCCCGAAGACGCCATCTCCGAAAAGCGGCCGGCCGTGGACTTGGTGACGTACCCGAGTGGCAACGTCAGCACGCGTTCGCCCAGGGAACGCAGCAGGGACGACAGCACCGCTGCGGAATTCGCCCTGCCGACCGTCCCCGCGGCGAGGGACAGCACCGCATGGGCGGCCGCGAGGCCGGCGATGACGCCGGTGAAACGCCACGCCGTCGCATCATCTCCCACGGCCAGAGCCGACAGCAGCGGCAGCAGCGCGACGAACGCCGCACCCTGTGCCAGCGCGGCAAGCGCGGCCAACGCAATGAGCCACGCCAGCGTCATCTTCGAGCGCCGATCCGTCATCGACCACAAGTCCCGGATCATCGGTTCCCTGCCTTTTCATCGTCTGCTTCAGTGCCCCGCGGGGCGGATGGTTCGTCGTCGAGCGCGAACGCGCGCCACAGATCCCGGTAGCGGCCACCGCGCGCAAGCAACTCGTCGTGGGTGCCCGCCTCCGCGACCGCTCCCCCATCGAGAACGAGGATGCGGTCGGCGTTGCGGATCGTGCTCAATCTGTGCGCAATCACGATCACCGTCCGCGAACGAGCCAAACGCTCGATTGCGGACTGAATGAGGGCCTCGGAAGCCGGATCCGCGTAAGCGGTTGCCTCGTCGAAGATGAGCACCGGCGCGTCCGTGACAATCGACCTCGCGATGGCCACGCGCTGCGCCTCACCACCGGAAAAGGTCACGTCGACGTTGACCACCGAATCCAGGCCCTTCGGCAGCGCCGCGATGACCGTATCGAGGTTCGCGAGCTTCGCGGCCGCCATGATTTCGCCGTCGGTGGCGTCTCTCCTGGCCAGCCGGATGTTCTCCCGCAAGGGCAGCGTGAGCAACTGCGGATCCTGGAACACCACCGACACCGAACGGTGCACGTCGCGCACGGCGATGTCGCGAAGATCGTCGCCGCCCAGCAGCACCGAGCCTTCGACAGGGTCGTGGAAACGTGCCAACAGCCGGGCGACGGTGGACTTTCCGGAACCGGAGGACCCCACCAGCGCCGTGAGGGTCCCCGGTTCGAACGTCGCGGACATCCCGTCGAGGACCCGCGGCCCATCCCCGTAGGAGAAGACCAGGTTCCGAACCTCGAGCGCGCCCCCGCGCGCGGGCACCGGATCGGCGGGCTCGGCGATCGGCGGCGTGCTCAGCACCTTCGCAATGGACTTCAGAGCGGCGAGCCCCGCGATGATGGGTTCGGAGTTCATGGCCACCCGCACGATCGCCGCGGAGAGTCCAAGGCCGAGAACCAGCCCGGCGACGAGACCCTCGGGTTTGCCGCCCGCGGTGTCCCTCAAAGCGAGGCCGGCGCCGCACACCACTGCGAGGACCGTGATCGGGGACGTCACCACGTCGATGAGCCCGAGATAGATGTTCGACTGCCGGGACCAGGCGGACCACGCGCGGACGAACGACGACGCCGCAGCATCGTAGCGGCCCGCGCCCTGGTTGGCGCGTCCGAAGGACTTCATCACAGGGATGCCGCGCACCAACTCGATGACCGCAGCCGTCACTTTTTCAGAGGCTCGCTCGTAGTCGCGCTGAAGATCGGCTCCGCGCGAAATCATCATGCCCATCAGGGCGAAGGTGACCAGCACTGGGACGACCGCCACCGCCGCGATCCGCCAATCGACCGCGACGAGCGCGATGAGGGAAAGCAGGGGAACCAGCACCGCCACCACGGTCTCGCCGACGGTGTGGCCCATGAGCTGGTGGACGGCCGCGACGTCCTTCTCAACCGACCCGATGATCCCCGACGAGCGCCGGGCGTCCAGCCAACCCAGCGGCAGCTTCCGGATATGGGCAACCAACCGGCGCCGGAGGTGGAGCTGCAGGTCGTTATCCGCCCGGTGCGAGAGCATGCCGGCGGCGCCGTCCGCAGCCATTCGCACCGTCGCGGCGACGACGATGACAACCACGGCCAACCACGTCCGATGCACCGGGGCCTCCGGGTACGTCATCGCGATGTCGATGATGCCGACCAGCGAAGCGACGGTAGCCACCGACGACAGGACGGACAACGCGACCACCGCACGCATCCGGGTCCGGATCGGGGCGAGCAGCGACCACGGGCCGACGGTCCCGTCCACGGCGCTCACTTCCCCGCCTCCCCGATCGCGCTTTTCTTCGCGAGAGTGCAGAAATACACCATGCCGGCGCGTGAGGCTCCGTCCAGCTTCAGCCCGTTGGCTTCGGCGAGGTCCTCGAGCTCGCTGCCCCGGAACACCCGGTGGCCCATCTTCGCCATGACGGCCATGTCGACCCGCTCGTTCACGTCGGGATCCTCGACGAACGTCTGCACGTAAGCGATGCCGCCGTCGGCGAGCAACCCGGAGACCCTGCCGAGCGCGGCTCCCGCATCCTTCATTTGGTGGAGCGCGCCACACACCCAGATTTCACAGGCCCCGCCGGGCTCTCCCGCGAGCGGCGTGAGGATGTCGGCAACGTGGAATTCCGTCCGGGCCCCGAGCCCGTCGGCGGCGGCGCGTTCGCGGGCGATGCGGATCGCATTGGGCGACAGGTCGTAGCCGACGATGTTCGCCCTGCGATAGCGAGACTCAGCGGCGAGCGTGCGGGCGAGCCACCCGGTTCCACAACCGAGGTCGAGGACCCGGGCCGGCGCATCCGGCCCGGGATCCAGCGCACGGAGCTTCCGGTACACGGCGGCGGCGTCCATCGGTTCGCGCGCATAGCGGCTTAGGAACCTCGGCTCGACCTTGTCCTCGTAGGCCGCGAGGAGCCTGCGGTTGTTCTGGACGATCTGGGCGATCGACTTCATCTGGTTCTGTCTCCGGGTGTGTGGGCCGCGTCCACGCGGCGGTTTCGGGTTAGATGCTCGGATTCGCGGGCCGTCATGCAGACTCCCCCGGCCTCGTTTTCACGGCGATGCCCCACGCCGCGAGCACGGCGATACCAAAGAACCAGGCCGCGCAGACCACCAGACCCGCAGCCCCGGTGCCGTTGACGGCCTCGCCGGCCGCGGATACGGGGGTGTGCCCGGCGATTCCGCGCAGGAGGGGACGGAAGTGGTCGGCGGGCATGAGCACCGTGTTGACGAACATCGCAACGATGATTAACGGGATGAGGGCCACGGAGCCCTGGGGGCTGGTGATGGAGAACGCGATGTACGTGCCGGTGCATGCGGCCGCCGCGGCAACCATCGCGCCGGTCACCGCGATCCTCCACCACCAGGACGCCTCAGGGGGGCTGTCGGAAAGCAAGGCGGCCACCGCCGCGACGACGACCGACATCGCCATGATCCGGATGAACTCAGCGATGATCCGTGCGACCGGCACGGCCGCGTACGGCGCCGGCATGGTGATCAACCGCTCGTGGAGGCCATTGCTGCGTTCAACGAACACAGTGGACGATCCCGTGATGGCCAAGATGAACGCCCACGTCGTCACGACCAGGATGACCGCGTTCGGGAGTTCGAACTCTCCGGTGAGCTGCCTGACCAGGCTACCGAACATGCGGTTGACGATGAACAGGTACACGAGCGGAGCAATGAACGTCATGAACCAGAAGTCGGGGCGCCGCAGCCAAATGTGGGCAATGCGCCGCAGATGCACGAAGATGGGGCCGATCATGATTCGCTCCTCGAGGTGAACCGGCGGATGAACAAGACGATTCCGGCGACCGCCGCGACACCGAGCCACAGGGCTGCCTCTTCCCCGGCACTATCCGGGAAGGCATCCGGGGACGCCGCCCTGATCACCTCGATGATCGGCGAAAACGGCATGTGACGTACGACGTCGCGCAGGGAGCCGTCCAAAGCGGTCGCCGGAATGAACGCGGTGGAGAACATGAGCAGCAGCATTTCCAGCGCCTGGATCGATGAGGCTGTCGACACCGGGGCGGGCACCATCAGGATCACCCCGTCCGTGACCAGGGACAGGACCGCGGCGGCGAGCAGTGACCACAGGACTGTCCACGCGACGTCACCGAGAGCCATGTCGAGGCCGCAGGACCACGCGACGACCAGCAGCGCCGCGATCGACGCGGACATCCGCAGCACATCGGTGGCGAGCCTGCCGGCGACATAGCCGCCTGTGGCCCCGGGCAGCACGCGCACGCGGTCAACGAGCCCGGATTCGACGTCCTGTCCCACCGCCATCGCCGACGCCGCGGCGGTGAACATCGCCGCCTGGAACAGGCAGCCGCCGAGCACGAAACGCAGGTACCCGAAGCCGGATTGCCCTGCCGAGTACCCAAACACCGCGTACAGGCACAGCAGGAAGAGGGGAGGAACGACGAACATGGAGATCAGCGACGCGGTGTTGCGTCGCAACAGCAGCAGATCCCGACGGAGGAACGCCGCGACCGACGTCGCACTCATCGCGCCGCACCCCCTGCGTTCATCGATATGAATACCTCGTTGAGGGTGGGTGGCGACACGCTCAGCGAATCCGGCAACGCTTCCGAGGCCTCCATCGCCTGCGCCACCGCCTCGAGGACCTGCGGTCCGGGGTCGACGTCGAGGGACACCGACTTCCCCGCGACGCGGACGCCGTCCAGGCACGTTCGTCCGAGGCAGCGGGCGAACGCCTCCGCCTCGGCGGTGGTGGCAAAGGACACGCGGAGCACGTGCGACCCGAAGTCGCGGCGCAATTCCTCCGGCGTTCCGCTGGCGACGATGCGGCGGTCCTTGAGCAGATGGACGTGGTCTGCCAGCGCCTCCGCCTCTTCCAGGTACTGGGTGGTCAGCACCAGGGTCATTCCGTCGTCCCGCAGTTGCCGGATGAAGCCCCACAGCTCTTCGCGGCTGACCGGGTCCAGCCCCGTCGTGGGTTCGTCGAGGAACAGCAGCCTGGGCACGACGCACAGCGACGCGGCGATGTCGAGACGGCGCCGCATGCCACCCGAATAGGCCGACGCCAACGTCGAAGCACTGTCTGCGAGCGAGAATTGCGCGAGCAGTTCCGTCGCGCGGGCGGCCGCGTCGGCGCGGTCGAGTCCGCGCAGCCGCCCGAAGAACTCCAGGTTCTCCCGGCCGGTGAGGTTCTCGTCGATCGCCGCGAATTGGCCGGTGGTGGCAATGTCGGCGCGCACGCCCGCCGGATCCTCTTTCACATCGCGCGAGAAGATGCTCACCTCGCCGGAGTCTGCGGTGATGAGCGTCGACAGGATTCGGATGAGGGTGGTCTTGCCTGCGCCGTTGTGGCCGAGGAACGACACGATCGACCCGGCGGGCACGGTGAAACTCACGCCGTCGAGCACATGCTTGCGCATCCGGGCGCCGCGCTTTCCCTTGCGCCCGCCGTCCGGCGGAGCACCTGCCCCGCCTTCGGGCGCGGTGCCGGCTTTGCCCGCAATCGGGTAGCTCTTCGTGAGGTCGCGGACGACGATCGCCGCACCCCGTTCAGCTTGATCCGTCATCGTTTCTCCTTTTCTTTGGTGTCGCAGTGGGCCGCTGCCGGCAGTGGCCCCGTGGTCGGGTTGTCATGCGGCGTTTCGATATGGATGCCCGCATCGCGGGCGAAGGCGAGGACCGGTTCGAGGAGCCGGGGGTGGCTGACGAGATCCCGGCACCCCGGCGCGACCGGCTTCCCCGCGACCGACGCAACGGTGGCGGCGGCAATGGCCGCGGTCATTTTGTAGGAACCCGGGCCAGTTGCCCGGACGACGGTTGTCTCGGCCGCCGGCCCCGCATCGCCCGCGCCGGCGTAGACGCAGCCCCAGAACGCCCGGATGAGCCCGCGGTTCTCCGAAACTTGGAAGATCACGCGATCGCCGGGGCCGATGCCGGCTTCAGCCAACCGAGTCGCAGCCGCCACCGCCTCCGCATGGACCCGGCCGTACGGGACGAGGACGTCCCGCCGATTCTCGACGAAGGTGATCCCCTTCTTCGTCTCATCGGCCTTGTCCCGAAGCACGTCGCTGATGGTCCGGATCGTGTTCACTGGTACCTCTTTCGGTTGCCGGCGCCATGCCGGTGCCGGGCGGACCGGGCCCGCATGGCGCGACCCGGAGGATGTGTCTGAAGGGTTGAAGCAACTGGGTGGGGCGCGTCTCCGTACAGGCTCGGAAACGCTCGCGGGCTCGGGGCCCGCCGGTTCCGGGTGCCCGTCAAGTCACTGCGGACACCAGGGCGGCAACGAAGGCCGCGGCGGACGCTGCAGCCGCGAAACCGTCACGCACTCGCCAGGGGTGATCGGTGCGGAAGGTACGTCGCGGATGGCGGCCGAAGTTGCGCATCACCAGGGTCAGGGACAGCTTTTCGGCGCAGCGCACGGCGCTGACGAACAGGGGAAAGGCGATGCGCGCGGGCGTCGTCGCGCGAATGAAGCCGGAGCGGAAAGACTGCCCCGGTCGCATCGAGCGCAATCTAATCGCCCATGTCAGCTGGGGGATTTCGCTGCGCAGGAACGCCGCGATGCTCACCCCGGAAATCGCTATGGTGCACCATGTGTAGGGCACCCGGAGGCGTTGCACCATGGCGTCGAAAAGCTCCTCGACGCGCATACACGCGGAGACCAGGACCGTCCCCGCAAACACGGCCGTCAGTAGCAGTCCGTGATGGATGCCGTGGCGGACAGCCTCCGCCGGATCCCCACTGCCGTAGAACTCGGAGCGCCACCCGAGCAGGCCGAAGAACACCCCGATCAACAGGACGAGGAGGACCTTCCCCGCCGTCGCCCGAACGTCGCGTTCCGCGATCGCAGCGAGTGCGAGGAACGCGACCCCCGTCAGAGCGAGAACGGCGTCTCCGCCGGAGAGCAGCCCGGCGACGAGGACGAGCATCACCGCCGCGACAATCGTGATGGCGTTCAACCCCGCGCGCCTTCGAGCGGCGGATCCACTGGTCCAGGGGCTTTCGTCCAAGGACGTCCGTGCGCCGGCCGCGGGCAGTGCGCGATCCCGCCGGGACGACTCCGGGGAAGCCGGCACGTCGGCTGCGGGACCGGACCAGGCGACCTTCCCTTCGGCGACGATGCTCGCCCGATCCGCCCACGTTCGCGCAGCACGGCGGTCGTGGCACGTGAACACAACGGTTCCGCCGGCCCCTGCGTATTCCGCTAGGGCATCCAGTACGATGCGCGAGCTCGGCGAATCCAGATGCGCCAACGGCTCGTCGAGAAGCAGCAAACGGCGATTGGCCGCCACCGCCAGGAAGATGCCCAACCGTCTTTTCTGTCCGCCCGACAGGACGAACGGCGAGACGGGGTCAAGTGCCCGGGGGCACAAGGCTTCCCGCAGTTTCCACAGCTCATCGGCGCCGAGTGGTCCGTGCGGGTCCGTGCCGGCCAGCGCGGAGTCGATTTCCGCGGCGACGGTCGCGCGGGTGAACTGGTGCTCGGGGTTCTGGAACGCCAACGACGCGAAGGCGTCGGGGACGCGCCGGGCGGACGCGCCGTCAATCCGGAGGTCCGCTCCCGCCTTCATCTGGCCCGACAGCACCGCCAGCAAGGTGGACTTACCGACTCCGTTGGCACCGACTAGGGCATGAATCTCGCCCCGTTCCAGTGTCAGATCGGCCCCGTTCAGGATCCGCTCCCTGCCCCGGGCCACATGGGCTCCGGTCAAGGCCAGCAGTGGAACGGCGTCCGCCTCCGATTCCGGATCGGCGCCATCCCCGGCTCCCCGGGGCCTTCGCCGCCGGTCCGGACTGAGACGGTCCGGTGCCCCCGTGCCCGGCGTACTGGCGTCCGGCGCTCCGGCGGTCGCGGCCGACGTCGCAATGCCCTTCACCGCGATACCCTCCGGCGCTCCGTGCGCGGCGACGCTCCCGTCCGCATCGAGGATTGTCACCGTGTCGACCCACCCGTCGAACGGACGGAGGTCGTGCTCGATGAGCAGGATGACGCGCCCCGGGGCCCGCAAATCACGGATGGCGGCGAACAGCGCCCGCCGACCGTCCTCGTCGACGTGGGCGGCGGGCTCGTCGAAGATCATGACCTCCGGCGCCCTGGCCACCGCACCAGCGATGGCCATCCGCTGGCGTTGCCCGCCCGACAAAGCCCACGGATCCTTCTCCGCGAGCTCTGACAGCCCGAGCTCCGATAGAGCCTCGGCTGATCGCTTGGCGACGATACCGGCTTCCACGAGGGAAAACTCGAGGGCCATGGCCACGTCATCGACGACTCGGAGCGTGAGCACCTGCGTCGCCGGGTCTTGCCCGACGAAGGTGACCCGGTCCCCGTCCACGGGGCGTTCGGTGCCGTCGGCATCGACGATGTGCACGAATCCGGCATGGTCGATGGGGATGTGCGAGGGAATCAGTCCAGCGATGAGGTGGGCCAGGCTTGTCTTTCCGCATCCCACGGGTCCCGTGATGGCGTTGATCGTGCCGAAATCGAAGGAGAGATCCACCATGTCGGGTGCCCATCGCCCATCGGCGTGCCGCACGCCCGCGCCCCTAACCCGTAACCGGGCCGGGGCCGTCCCGCGTGTCGCACCGGCGCACGCGGGTGCTCCGCCGGTCACCGGGTGACCCCGCGGCTGCGAAGCCCCTTTGCGACGGCAAAGCCCAGGACCAAAAACACCAAGCTCGAGGCCAAGGCTACGGCGAAGCTGATCAGGGTCATGGGCGTGGTCGGCGAGTCGACGCCAACTGCGCGCGGGGCCATCGTTCCCATCAGCGCGGAGAACAACATCGCCGACGCCACGAACTGGGTACGCGTCCACCGCCGGTACAGGGTGACCATGAATGGAAGCTCGATGAGCAATCCTTCCATGATCAGCGCCCCGATCGCGGCGACGCCGAACGGGGTGGTCGCCGCGGACACGACGCCCATGGCAAGGCACGCAATGAGGCTCGCGCCAGGCTTGCGGACGACGATGAGGGGAACGACGCACTGCAGGAACCACAACCCGAGCGTCGCCGCGACGAGATAAACGTGGGCGATGCCGGCGAACACCTGCAGGTAGGTCAGGGGCACGACGACGAGAGACCCCGCGACGCCGATCGCGGCGGCGACGAGCATATCGCGGGTGGATGGTCGGCCACCCGCTGCGACCGGTGCGACGTGTACCAACCGCCCGTCGTCCGTCTGCGACGCCACCGCGTCGCCGTCGCCCGTCCCGTCCGGGCCCGCGTCCCCGACTCCCCCTCCGGAGAGGGGTTCTCTGGTCGATCCACGTTTTCTGTTCATCGTCGCCGCCTCGCTTCCGTTGCCGATTCCCGATCGGAACATAACTTGAAACAGTATTAGGTTAGGCAATCCTTATCAACTTATGCCAGACTCGAATTATTGACTTTGCCCCCGCTTCCCCCCATTACGTTGTTAGCAGTTCCACCTCAGGGCACCGAAGATTCATAGCCTGTCCACCCGATTGGGCTGGTTATGTTTATTTCCGGTCCCTCCGTCTGAAAGGACAGTGGAACTAGTCGCTGGCTTCGGTATGGCTTGTTCCCGCCCCTGTCTGAAAATGATCCGGGGGTGATGCCGCCGAAGACAGTGACATCCTCAAACTGCTAATAGGAACCCGACCCAGCCCAGGTGGTATGAGGTCTCACAGTAATGTGGATGCCAGCGCAAGCATGTCCGACAACCCCAGCGATGAAGCTTAAATAGTCCAACTTCTCATTCATCGCTAGGAGGCATACACCCATGGCCTATGACTTCGTCATTGGCGTAGACGTCGGCAAATACTTCCACCACGCCTGCGTCCTCGATCCCCAAGGCAGGCAAGTCCTGTCCAAACGCATCAATCAGCATGAAGGCTCGCTACGCAAGCTCTTCGGCCAATTCCTCGCCGACAACGCCTCGGTCCTTGTTATTCCCAACAACATCGGCCGGTTGACCGTCGCAGTCGCCCAAGACATGGGGGCAGATGTTCGCCATCTACCAGGGCTTGCGATGCGGCAGCTCTCTCGCATCCACGTCGGCAACTCCAAGACCGATGTACGCGACGCCTACGTCATCGCCCATGCCGGTCTTAACCTTCCAGATTCCCTGCGCAGTGTCGACCGCGTTGAGGAAGTCTTTATCCAGCTGATTTAGGCCGTGACAGCGGCATCCTCCGAGATGGGCTCGATTCCCAGGCGGTTGAGCATGTAGAGCACGCGGGCGCCGAGGTCATCGGCCAGCTCGCGGGTCTCCTCCACGGTCTCGGCGGTGGCGATGTCCCAAATCTTGATGTCCTTGCCGGCCTCGTCGCGCGGGATCTCGCGGCCCAAGTACACGATGTAATCCGGGATGGTCACCAGACGCAGGTCCTCGAGGTAGCGGTCCGGGTGCTCCGCCATGCCGCGCTCTTGGAGCACGTGGGCCATGTGGGAGTCGGGGTCGTTTTCGGGGTGGGCTACGGCGGCGTCGACAAGCAGGGCCTCGCCGGCGTACTTCTTCGTCAGCGCTACGGCAGCCTGCGCCAGCGCGTGGTCAGCTCCTGCGGCGAAACGCACGTGGATGCGGTGGGTGCCGAAGTGCTCGCGGACCTCGCGCTCCACCATCACGGGGATGAACTCTTCTAAGGTTGCGCCGGCCTCGTGGCGCTCAATGGTGGCGTCGAGGAAGGAATCAATCTCCTGCGCGGTGTACTCGTGGCCATAATCTGCGTGCAAGTCTTGGCGCAACGTATCGAAACGGCGGGCATTCGGGGAAGTCATCTCTAAACTCACTTTCTGTTCGCCTATTGTTAACCTGCTGTTAACTTTAATCAATCGTTGAGCGTCCGACAAGTTTTATGTGCGGCGTCCCGGCCCCGTGCGCTGGCGAAACCTCCCAAAGAAAGGCCAAAGGCCTGCCGGGTGTTCCGGCAGGCCTTCCTGGATTGTTCCTTCTTCTTATCGGGAATGCGCGTTGCGCGACTGCGCAGCTTGAGGTGTTCCTCGAGCCGCTCCGGGGACATCTTCCACATGCTGCGGTCTGCACGCTTCTTCTTGCGCTGGGCCATGCCGTCACCTCCTTCCATCGAGGTGTCTCAGCATAGCGCGCCACGGGGACTAACCCGTACAGGCCGCACGCGGCTTAGTGGCCGCGCTCCTGTTCCAGGGCCTTGCCCTCATTCCAGAACGGGGCCAGCTTGTTATCGAACATGCTCAGCGCGGACGCGATGGCCATATGCATATCCAGGTACTGGTAGGTGCCCAGGCGGCCACCAAAAAGAACCTGGTTCTCGCGGGCCTCAGCGGCGGCGAGCCTGCGGTAGGCCTCCAGCTTGGAGCGGTCCTCCGGGGTGTTGATCGGGTAGTACGGCTCATCGCCCTTCTCGGCAAAGCGCGAGTACTCCTTCATAATCACCGTCTTGTCCTTGGGGTACTTATCGGCGCGCTCCGGGTGGAAGTGGCGGAACTCGTGGATGCGGGTGTAGTCCACGTCCGCATCGTTGTAGTTCATCACCGGGGTGCCCTGGAAGTCACCGGTCTCCAGCACCTCCAGGTCGAAGTCCAGCGTGCGCCAGCCCAGCTCACCCTCGGCGAAGTCGAAGTAGCGATCCAGTGGGCCGGTGTAGACCACCGGCGCGCTTGGCGACGCCCCCCGCACCTCCTCGCGCACGTCGAACCAGTCGGTGCCCAGACGGACGTCGATAAGCTCGTGCTCCGCCATCTTCTCCAGCCAGGCCGCGTAGCCGTCGACGGGCAGGCCCTCGTAGGTGTCGTTGAAGTAGCGGTTGTTGAAGGTATAGCGCACCGGCAGGCGCGTGATGTTGCCGGCCGGCAGCTCCTTCGGGTCGGTCTGCCACTGCTTGGCCGTGTAATCACGGATGAAAGCCTCGTAGAGCGGGCGGCCAATGAGCGCGATGGCCTTCTCCTCCAGGTTCTGCGCCTCATCTACGGCGAACTCGCCGGCCTGCTCCTTGATGAGCTCACGCGCCTCATCCGGGGAGTAATAGCGGCCGAAGAACTGGTTAATCAGGCCCAGGCCCATGGGGAACTGGTAGGCCGTGCCGTCGTGCATGGCGAAGACGCGGTGCTGGTAGTCGGTGAAGTCGGTGAACTGGTTGCAGTACTCCCACACGCGCTTGTTCGAGGTGTGGAAGAGGTGCGCGCCGTACTTGTGGACCTCGATGCCGGTCTCCGGCTCGGCCTCCGAGTAGGCGTTGCCGCCCAGGTGCTCGCGGCGCTCGACGATGAGCACCTTCTTGCCCAGCTGGGAGGCTGCGCGCTCGGCCACGGTCAGGCCGAAGAATCCAGATCCAACAACGATGAGGTCATATGCAGTCATGGCCACCAGCTTAAGGCAGCAACACGTGCAAAACGGCGGGTGACACCCAAGCGAGGAAACTCGCGTGTCACACCTTCTTTCACTCCAACACCTGACGTACCATCTGTCCCGTTAGTTAACTTTTTGCGCTTCTCTTAACCTTGTGGCGCCACCATCCTAGGGAGTAACAGTGCACCTCAAACGTCGTCTTGTTCCCGCGAAATCGACGTGGTCAACGCCGGTTATCGCCACGGTCACCTCGATCGCTGTGGTCGCTGCCGCAGCCGTGGGCGGCCAAACCCTCATCCAGACCCAGGAAGCGGGCAGCGGCCCCATCGAAGTGAGCTCGGCCTCCGAAACCTTCGGTTCTGGCGAAACGGTCGTGGTGGATGACCCGGCCATCGCAGCCCAGGGCGAGGGCGAAGGCCCGCGCGCCGTCAAGCAATTCCACCGCGATGAGACCTTCTCCTCCTTCGCCGTCACGTGGAAGGGCACGCGCGATGTCGCGGCCTTCGTCCGCGCGAAGCAGCCGGACGGGTCCTGGTCCGAGTGGTACGACATGGACTCGATGTCCTACAACAACGATGACCCCAACGCCACGAACGGCACCGAGCTCATCTTCGTGGGCGATACCAACGACGTGCAGGTCTCCATCAACAACGTAGACTTGGTGACAGGGTCGAACTTGGATGAAAAACTCACCGAGTCCCCTGTTGAGGACGCCGCGCTTGACGACGCCTCCTTCAACGTCGGCGACATCGCCCCCGTTGCCGAGACCGAAGAGCTTCCGGCCAACAGCGACGTCGAAGGCCTCGAGGCTGTCTTCATGGACGGCAACGCCCAGGAGGGCGAGGGCATTGAGCCAACCGCTGAGACCGACGGCATGCCGCGCGTGGTTTCGCGCGCCGGCTGGGGCGCGAATGAGAACATCCGCTGCAAGGGCGCCGACTACGACGACGGTGTGAAGGCCATCGCGCTTCACCACACCGCGGGTTCCAATAACTACACCCGCGCGCAAGCAGCCGCGCAGGTGCGCGCTGCTTACCAGTACCACGCGCAAAACTTGGGCTGGTGCGATATCGGATACAACGCGCTGGTGGATAAGTACGGCACTATCTACGAGGGCCGCTACGGCGGTCTCGCTAAAGCTGTGCAGGGTGCGCACATCGGCGGCTTTAACAAGAACACGTGGGGTATTTCCATGATCGGCAACTACGAGACTGCGCAGCCGACGGAAGCCCTCTTGGAATCTGTCACCGACCTCGCCGGCTGGAAGGGCGCCATTTCCGGTGTCGATCCGACCTCCCGCGTCTCCCTTCGCTCGGAAGGCTTCGGTGGTTCGCGCTACCCGGCTGGTGCCCCTGCCCCGGTCTACGGCCTTTTCGGGCACAGCGACGTTCACTTCACTGCCTGCCCGGGGCGCTACACCATCGCCCAGTGGCCGAAGATCCGCCAGGCGGCGCACAAGAAGTACCTCGCCATCAAGTCGGGCGCGTCGGGCTCGACGTCAACGGACTGGGGCAGCGGCAATACCTCTACCCCAGACTCCTCTGGCTCTGCGCCGAAAAACAATGCGCCGTCTGCTCCCGCACCGGCTGCCCCGGCACAGGAGGCAACGTCCTCGCTGGGTGATACCGAAATCCCGATGGGCACCATCACCGCACTAGTCGGCCTGGCTGGCACGCTCTTCGCCATCATGTACGCCCGCTCGGACCAGCAGATTGACACGGATAAGACGGTCAATGGCCTGCCGGTGGAGCAGATCCCGGGCATCGTGACCAAGGTGTTGGCCCTGAGCAAGAACAAAGGCCTGAAGCAAACGTGGACGGCAGTTCTCAATGCCTTCGGCCCAGCACTTGGCCTGGCAGTTGGCGGTCCGGATGAGTCGGCAGGCATCATCTACCAGCTCTTCCAAAACGGCGTCGTGCTCAGTTCCGAAGACACCGGTACGCACGCGCTCGTGGGACGCATCGCCAAGGAATGGGCGTCTGGCAACAACTCGGCAACGCTCGGCTTGCCGACGTCCGACGAAGTCCCCACCGGCCTCGGCAAGGAAGTCCGCGTGCAGTTCCAGGGCGGATCCATTGTCTACAACCCGGAGACTGAGCAGATTCAGGTCTTCACGGACTAATCCCCAAACACCCCTAGCCGCGTTTAGCTAGGGGTGCCGCCGTTGTGTCACTCATTGCTTTCAGTCACGCTTCGACGAGGTGGGCCGTCGCCTAGCGTGAGCGTGTGGGATCGCCGATGTGGCGGGAGCCACCCGGTGGCTTCCGCTTCGGCATTGTTGAGGGTTTAAATATCCGGTGGCGCTCCGCCCAAGACGCCCCCAGTGACCTGCTGCTTCAACGCCGCTTGCGCTGCCTGATACGCCGGCTGGGAAGTAATCGGCTCCGCCCACGGTGGCACATAATCCACCCCACCCCGCAGCCTGAAGACATAACCAGCACCCGTCGGCTTATCCGGATCATCATCATTGATGCCGTTGTGATAAGCACACAACATCGTCAAATTCGGTGGATCCGTCGCCCCACCCGCCTTCCACGGCACTAAATGATGCACCTGACAATAATCAGCCGGCTTATTACACCCCTCACGCGCACACGTCGGATGCTCCGCACTGGCCATAATCCGCTGCTCAAACCCAGCCAAACGCCGCACCCTGTGCAACCACACCGGCCCAATCGTTGGATGCACCAACGTCACATACCCAACCTCAGCAAACTTATAAGTGACAAACTCCCGGCCAGTCATCCGCCCACCATTGGTGAGTACTAGCTCAATATCATCGCCCTCACCCCGCACAATCCGTTCCAACTCATCCAAGGTCACCACCACATTGGTAGCCACCGCAGGCTTAGAACCGCCATGCGCCTTATTAAAGAACACCTGACCTGCCGCATCCAACAAATCAGCCGGATTAATCGACTCCAATGTCCCGCGCATCTCACTAATGCGCAACGCTGAATCAGTAATCGTCAACGAATGCGGACCCGACGCCCGATACGTCAACCTCACCCCAGGTTCAGGCACCCGCCGCGGCCGCAACTGCTTCAACCTCTCCCTCGCCACCTTCGGGATACGGTCTGCTGGAGTCCCCGCCAAGCGGACACGCAGATTCCACGCATCCAACTCTTTTTTCACCTTAGCGGTATAGGACTCAATCAAACTCAACGTCGCCACATCATGCCTGTGAGAAGCAGCAGCCGCACGCGCTTGGCGCTGTTTACCTGTAAAACGCGTCGGCCCAAAATACACCCCATACAACCCAGCCAACTCCGCAGCATCAGCCCTTGATGCACCACGCGCGCATAAATCATCCACACTGCCTACCGCAAGCCCCACAAGCTCCAACCCCGACCTGCGATAGGAGAAATAAGTCTCCAAATCCCCCATGCGACAAAGATTAAAACACCACCACCCACCCCGCAACCGGAGGCAGAAAACCCTCAGGTTCCGCCACAAATAGGGCCGGTAGCGCGGGGTTTCACGGCCACAGCAAAGCGGGGTACAGCAGTGCTAGAACCAGCGCTCGAGGACCTTTGCCACGCCTGCTTGGTGGTGCGCTAGCGTCACCGTATCTGCGGCCGCCGCGACATCCGGGTGAGCGTTTTCCATGGCAACACCGCACCCGGCCCACTCGAGCATCTCGATGTCATTGGGCATATCACCGAATGCGATGATCTCCTCGCGAGCAATACCATGGTGCTCGGCCAACCACTTAATTCCACGGCGCTTCGTCACGTTGGGGGCCGCGACCTCGAGGATGCCCTCGGACATTGAGTAAGTCACGTGGGCAAGCTCGGGATCGATGTGCGGAGCAATAAGCTCGTAGAGCTCCGGCGCGGAGAACGCCGTATTGCGGATCAACAGTTTGACCGCCGGACGAGACACCAACTCCCCCACGCTGACCAGTCCAAAGCCTTCGAAGAGTGCGTTCTCCGAATAGTGCGACTCAACGACGAAGAGTTCCTCAACCGGATCCATAACCGAGCCTCCCGTGCGTTCCGCACCGAAGCCAACGCCGCCATGGGGCTCGAGTACCTTGGTCGCCACCTCCACGATTTCCGCGAGGGCCTGCGGCGAGAGCTCGTGGGCGGAAAGCACGCGGTCTTCCGCCGAGTCATAAATCACCGCGCCATTTGATGTCACGCACACTGGGCGCACGGTCAGCTGCTCCAGCACGGGCATGATCCAGCGGAAGGGCCGGCCAGTTGCCAAGGCGAACGCGCTGCCCGCAGCTACCGCGCGGGCCACTGCTTCGCGGTTTCGACGGGGAACTCGGTGGTTCCGGTCCAATAAGGTGCCGTCGATATCACTAATGATGAGGCGCGGAGCGCGGTCCGAAAATACGTCACTGGCCATAGCCCCGAGTCTACGTCAGGGCGACACGCTCAATGGCGTGCCCGCAACGCGAGTAACCACCACAGCGCTAAAACCCCGCCACCGCGTTGCACCCCGCCGCAATCCGTCACACCTAAAACGACGAAAGCGGCCGCCACGATAATGCTCGTGACGGCCGCGTCTTCGTGCAAAGACGCCTGGTTAGCTCTTAGGCGATAACGTCATCATCATCAACGTCTTCCCAGTTCAAGGAACGCTTGATGGCGCGCTTCCAGTCGCGGTAGAGAGCCTCGACTTCTTCCTTCTCGCGCTGTGGCTTCCAGACCTTGAAGTCTCCCTGCTGGGAGCCCAGCACGCTGAGGTCATCCCAGAAGCCGGAGTCCAAGCCGGCGGCAAAGGCCGCACCGGTGGCGGTGGTCTCCACGTTCTTCGGGCGGTGAACCTCCACGCCGAGCATGTCTGCCTGGAATTGCATGAGTAGCTCGTTCATGGTCATGCCGCCGTCGACTCGCAGCTCGGTGATCTCCACACCGGAATCAGCAACCATGGCGTCAGCGACGTCACGGGTCTGGTACGCGGTGGACTCCAGGACCGCGCGGGCCAGGTGCTTGCGATTGGCGTAGCGGGTCAAGCCCACGATGACACCGCGGGCATCCGGGCGCCAGTACGGAGCGAAGAGTCCAGAGAAGGCCGGCACGATGTAGACGCCGCCGTTGTCCTTAACCTCACGCGCCATGTTCTCGATGGAGGCGGAGTTCGGGATGATCTGCAGGTTGTCACGCAGCCACTGCACCAAGGAACCACCCATGGAGACGGAACCCTCGAGCGCGTAGACAGGACGCTCGCCCTCGCGCTGGAAGCACACGGTGGTGAGCAGGCCGTTCTCAGAGAACTTCGGGGTGGTACCGGTGTTGAGCAGGAGGAACAGGCCGGTGCCGTAAGTGTTCTTCGCAGAACCCGGGCGGAAACAGCCCTGGCCGAACATGGCGGCCTGCTGGTCACCCAAGATAGCGCGAATCGGTACACCGGACAGCGAGCCGCGCTCGCGGACAGTACGGAAGTCACCCAGGGACGGGCGGATCTCCGGGAGCATGGAGGTCGGGATCCCCATCTCCTTGCACAGTTCCTCATCCCACTCGAGCTTCTCAATATCCATGAGAAGGGTCCGGGAGGCATTGGTGACGTCGGTGGCGTGGAGGGCCTCTTGGCCGTTGTCGCCGTCGGCACCGCCGGTGAGGTTCCACAGCAGCCAGGTATCGATGGTGCCGAAGAGAAGTTCGCCGGCCTCAGCGCGCTCGCGCGCGCCCTCGACGTTATCGAGGATCCACTTCACCTTCGGACCGGCCGGGTAAGAGTTGATGATGAGGCCGGTGCGGCGGCGCCACTTGTCCGCGCCCTCGTCGCCGGCGAGCTCCTTACAAATCTCGGTGGTGCGGGTGTCCTGCCAGACAATGGCGTTGTACACCGGCTTGCCCGTGTTCTTGTCCCACACAACGGTGGTCTCGCGCTGATTAGTAATACCGAGGGCGGCGATGTCTTCGACGTTGATGTCGCCGTTGGCCAAAGCCTCACCCACCGCGCGGCGGGTGTTGCTCCAGATTTCCTCCGGGTCATGCTCGACCCAGCCCTTCTCCGGGAAGATCTGCTCGTGCTCGAGCTGGCCGACGGACACCTGTTCGCCGTCGTGGTTGAAAATAATGCAGCGGGTAGACGTGGTTCCCTGATCAATTGCTGCTACGTAGCTCTTGGTAGACATTGTTTTCTCCTTGTCGGGGTTGGTTTAAAGAACCATGGACAACAGGCCAACGGCGACGGCCGCCAGCATCGGTGCAACTACCGGGACCCATGCATAGCCCCAGTTGGCGTCTCCCTTGTCCTTAATGGGAAGGACGAAGGCGTACATGATGCGGGGGCCAAGGTCACGGACCGGGTTAATCGCGTAGCCAGTGGCGGTGCCGAGGGACAGACCAATAGAGACGATGACGAAGGCAACACCGAAGTAGCTCAGCGGGCCCAGCTCTCCTCCGGTTGGGCCGAATGCGATGAACATGAGCAGCACGCAGGTAGCAATGAACTCGGTAACCGCGTTCCACCCGTTATTCGGGTGCGCGGGCTTGGTAAAGAAGATGCCCCCGGTGTTCTTGTTCGCGCCGGTGACGTTGCCGGCTTCGTCGAGGTTGTTGGCGTCGAAAAGCTGCTTAAAGGTAGCCCAGGCAAGGAATGCACCAAGCATGGCGCCGAGAATCTGCCCCAGCAGGTAGTAGGGAACGAGGCTCCATTCGAGGGAACCATTCACGGCCAGCATGATGGTGACCGCCGGGTTGAGGTGGCCACCGGTGGGGTCGGCAACACTAGCGCCGATGAACACCGCGAGGCCCCAGCCCATAGCGATGACGATCCAATCCGAACCGCGTGCGCCCGAGGTTCGAAGGTTAACAACAGCGCATACGCCGTTACCGAGCAGGAGCAGCAGCGCAGTGCCGATGAACTCCCACAGGAATGCATCCATTCCGGTCATTAGATGTCCTTTCTTATCTGCCTAGGCCAAGGGCCCAGCGAGGGATATCCACCGCTCGCTGGGCCCCGTGACTTTTAGGCTTCTTCCTTGGTGGCTCGTGCGCTTCCTGCGCGCTCGAGGATGTCATTTGCCTCACGGTCGGTCAGCGCTGCCTCGGCGGCGAGCTCTGCCTCGGTGTGCTTGGTGAAGTGGGAGACTTCGCGCTCAATATCGGCCTGATCCCAGCCCAGCAGCGGGGCAACGAATTCAGCGATCGGCTGCGCAGCGGCAACGCCGCGGTCGGCGAACTCGATGGCCACGCGCAGACGACGGGTCACGATGTCGTCGATGTGCAGGGCGCCCTCGTGGGTCACGGCGTAGCGCACCTCTGCCCAGATGTAGCTCTCGGCGCCTGGAACCGGCTCGAGAAGCGTAGCGTCCTCAGCAGCCGGGGCGAGCACCTCGCCGATCAGCGAGCCATAGCGGCCGAGCAGGTGCTCGATGCGGTCTTCGCTGAGGTTATAGCGGCGAGCCAGCGCCGGTACCTGGTTGGCCAGCGCGTGGTAACCATCCGCGCCCAGAATCGGGGTGCGCTCGGTAACGGACTCGGACACCTTGGAACCCAGCTCCTTCACGGCCAGGTCCACGGCGTCCTTACCAATGACGCGGTAGGTGGTGTACTTGCCGCCGGCGACGGAGACCATGCCCGGTGCCACGCGGGCCACGGCGTGGTTGCGGGAAAGGTTGGTGGTGGAATCGGACTTGCCGGACAGCAGCGGGCGCAGGCCGGAGTACACGCCGACGATGTCATCGCGGGTGATCTTGTTGCGCACGCGCTGGTTGACCTGGTCCAGGATGTAGTCAATATCCGCCTTGGTCGGGGCCGGATCCGGCAGGGATAGGCCCTTTTCCCAATCGGTGTCGGTGGTACCGATGATCCAGTATTCGCCCCACGGGATGACGAAGAGCACGGACTTTTCGGTGACGAAGCACAGCGCGGCTTCCGCGTCGAGGGCATCCTTCGGAACCACGATGTGCACGCCCTTGGAGGCATGAACCGTGAACTTTCCTTCGACGCCGGCCATCTGCTGAATCTTGTCGTTCCACACGCCGGTCGCGTTGATGAAAACCTTGCCTTTGACGGTGGCCTCGCGGCCGGTTTCCAGGTCGCGGACCTTCGCAGCGGTGACGCGTCCGCGGGCGTCCTTCTCAAAGCCAATCACCTCAGTGCCGGTACGCACGTTGGCCCCGTATTCGGCGGCGGTGCGCAGGACGGTCATGGTGTGGCGGGCGTCGTCGACAAGCGTGTCGTAGTAGCGCACGCCACCGACGACGGCGTCCTCCTTGAGGCCCGGGGTCACTTTCAGCACGCCCTTACGGGTGAGGTGCTTCTGCATCGGAACGCTCTTGGCGCCACCCATGAGGTCATAGAGGGTAAAGCCGCCAAACATCATGACGCGCTCCCAGCCGCGGTGGGTCAGCGGGAAGATGAACTTCAGCGGCTTCACCAGGTGCGGTGCAAGAGTGGACATGTTGAGCTCGCGCTCCTTGAGGGACTCCGCCACCAGGCGGAAATCAAACATGGCCAGGTAGCGCAGGCCACCGTGGAACATCTTGGAGGAGCGCGACGAGGTGCCAGCGGCGAAGTCGCGGGCCTCGAGCACAGCCGTCTTCAGGCCACGAGTGGCCGCATCCACGGCGGCGCCGGCGCCTACGGAACCTCCGCCGATGATGACGACGTCATAATCCTCGGTGGAGTAGTCGTTCCAGGTCTTTTCAAAATACTCAGGGTTGAAGCTTGTAATACTCGTCGTGCTCATTGTTGACTGAGTCTCCTCTCTCGCTGCACGGCGTCAGAAAGTCCTGTCCAGTTGACGGAATGCGCAGCATAGTGTGCTCATCCACCACGAGCGCCCTGCTCACCGATGCCTCGGCTACCTGCCCGAGAGGCGGATGAGGAAGAAGTTTTCTCCCAAAGCCAATGCTATATATCACCTGGATTTCTCTCCGGAGACACTACTCACACGTAGGTTTCGTTGCCGTAAGCTGGCATTTTCAAGAAGCTTCATAGGATAACAAAATAAAATAACACCCCCTTCCGGGGGTGTTAACGGGCGTCACGAACTCTCCACAAGTCCAGGGATATAAGGACCTATTCCTTCTCTCGTTGCAGGCGCGCCATCGCCTCCAACACCTCAGCCATGCCATAACGCTCCGAGGAATACGTCACCGCACGGGCAGCCTTAATCACCTCAATGGGGGCGGTCTCCAGCGCCACCATATGCACAGCGACGCCTTCCCCACCCTCCGCAAAGGTCTCATCCCCTGGCTCGTTGGCAAAGAACAAGAGATCCTTGGGCTCGGCGCCAATCTTCTTCACCACGGCTGCCAACCCCTCCGCAGGCGAAGACGCGGTCACCACTGCGCCGCCAGGAGCATCGTTGAACTGCACCCCTTCGGCCCCGTCCGCGCAGGCAATGCGCCAGCAGGTTTGGGGGAGATCCCCAAAAGCCGCAGCGTCCAGCACCTCGCCATGCGGCGAAATCACGATCACTTCCTCAACCTGCGGGTGCAGTTGTACAAGCGCCTCCTGGAGCCGCTTCGAAATCTCGCCGTTCTCCATGCTCAACGCACTCTGATCCGCCGCAATAACCCGCGGCGCTTCAGAGTATTCAGCCTTCACCCGGTGAGGCAGGCGGGAAACAATGATGCGCGATTGCGCCGCTGCAGACAGCAAGCCCTGCTCCACCACGGATCCGGCGAAAATCTCCTTGCTGCTCGCCGTCATCGAGGCCTGGGCTTCCATCACGTCGGATTTCAGTTGCGCCATGACCTCCGTGACCTTGTCGCGGCCTTCCCCGACGCCGCGCATGGCTTCCTCAACCACCGAGTTGAGGTTCTCCTTGATCCACTCGAGGGTTTCCGGCGCAGTACGCGGGCGATTCTTCTCTGCGGCGTCGGCTCCAGCTTCTGCAGTAGCGGTTTCCTCGTTACTGCCCGGCTTCATCAGTGCCATCCGATCCCGCATGAGCTCCACCGTGGCCTCGGAGACGCGGTCCTTAAGGCTTGTCAGATCATCGCGCAGCCGGCGCACGCGGTAGCGCTCACTCTCCACCTCGGAGTCCTGGGCCTCTGCCTCCTCCAATGTCGGGGCGCCGCCGCCCTTGCGTGCCGGCACCCAGAACTCGCCGGCCGGCATCGGGCCAAACTCCGCTTCATAGTCGGCCCACAGGCCCTCCAGGGCCTCCTGCATCCGGCGGCGCACCTCAGCGATGTCCGCGTCAAAGTCACCCGTCGTGTAATAAGGCTCCAAGGCCTTAATCAGCACAGGCGTCTTCGTGCGGCCCAGGTGCTTCTTCTGCCCCTTCGTCCACAGGCGCTGGGAGCCAAAGATAACCTGCGGAATAATCGGCACACCCGCGCCATGAGCAATCCGCGCCGCGCCATTGCGCATGCTGCGAATCTCAAAGCTGCGGGAGATCGTTCCTTCCGCGAACACCCCAACGAGCTCCCCGCTCTTGGCCAGCTCAATGCCCTTCACAATCGACGCCCCACCATCGATGCGGTCCACCGGCACATGGCCCATCAGCCGAAAAAGTTGTCCTGCCACCGGTGTCTTAAAGATAGAAGCCTTAGCCAGGTAGCGCACCAAGCGGCGCTTGCGATACGCCAGGAAAGCCCCAAAGAGAAAATCCATGTAGCCGGTGTGATTGCACACGATGACGGCCCCGCCCTTATCCGGGATATTCTCCTCCCCGGACAAGCGCATCTTGAGCCCCTGAGCAATAGTCACCCCGCGCCCGATGTGCGTGATCTGCCGGTAGAGGAAGTTAGCCACAGCGCTCATAGTGCTCCAAATGCTTAAGACCTCGCCGCCGGCGGAAGGCAGCAAGGAGGGGACAAAAGTAAGCGGCGCGCGAGCCGCCGCGCGCCGCGTTCTTCTAGGAGTTTACGGGGTACAGAACGTCCTTGCCCACGAATGGGCGCAGTGCCTCCGGAACCACGACGGAGCCGTCCGCCTGCTGGTGGTTCTCCAGAATGGCCACGAGCCAGCGGGTGGTAGCCAGGGTGCCGTTGAGCGTAGCGGCGTACTGGGTCTTGCCGTTCTCATCGCGGTAGCGCGTGGACAGGCGGCGGGCCTGGAAGGTGGTGCAGTTCGAGGTCGAGGTGAGCTCGCGGTAGGTCTCCTGAGTCGGCACCCACGCCTCGTTATCAAACTTGCGCGCCGCGGAGGAGCCCAGGTCCCCACCCGCAATATCGATGGTGCGGTAGGGAAGCTCCATCGCCGCAAGCATGTCCTTTTCCATCTTCAGGAGTTTTTGGTGCATCTCCTCGGCGTCTTCCGGCTTGCAGTAGACAAACATCTCCAGCTTGTCGAACTGGTGCACGCGCAGGATTCCGCGGGTGTCCTTGCCGTGAGAACCCGCCTCGCGGCGGAAGCAGGAGGACCAGCCCGCATACTGCAGCGGCCCCTTCGACAGGTCGATGATTTCTTCCTTGTGGTAGCCGGCCAGAGCCACCTCGGAGGTACCAACCAGGTAGAGATCATCCGCCGGCAGGTAGTAGATCTCATCCGAGTGCTGGCCCAGGAAGCCGGTGCCTTGCATGACGTCCGGGCGCACGAGCACCGGCGGGATCATGAGCTGGAAACCGGCCTCGCGGGCCTTCTGCGCAGCCAACATCAGCATGCCCAGCTGCAGGAAGGCTCCATCGCCGGTGAGGTAGTAGAAACGTGCGCCACCGACTTTGGCGCCCCGCTTGACGTCGATAAGCCCCAGCGTTTCACCCAATTCCAGGTGATCCTTCGGTTCGAAGTCGAACTGCGGCTTCTCGCCGACCTCCTCGAGCACGATGAAGTCATCCTCACCGCCCGCCGGGGCACCCTCCACCACGTTGGAGAGCTGGTACTGCAGCTCCGTCACCTTGGCCTCGGCTGCGGCCGCTTCCTCGCCGGCCGCCTTGACCTTCTCCTTCAGCTCGTTGGAGCCCTCCAGCAGCGCGGGGCGCTCCTCCGGGGAGGCCTGGCCAATCTTCTTGCCAAAGGCCTTCTGCTCCGAGCGCAGCTGGTCTGCCTTCACAATGGCCGCGCGGCGCTGTTCATCGGCGGAGAGCAGCTGGTCCACCAAGGCGGGGTCCTCCCCACGGGTTACCTGGGAGGCGCGGACGACATCGGGATTTTCGCGAAGAAACTTGAGATCAATCACGCCGGACAGTTTAGCGCACGGCCACACCTTTGCGCTGGTAATAACCAGCAGATTATCATGGATAACATGGCACCTCACATTATTACCGACGGCCCCGTGCCCAAGCACGCTCAGCTGCGGGATATTCTCTCCGAGCTCTGCCGAACCACTCTCAAACCCGGTGACATCCTTCCGGGCGAGCGCATCCTCGAGGAAACATACGGCGTTTCCCGCATCACCGTGCGCCGCGCCATCGGTGACCTAGTAGCTGAAGGCCGCCTGCGCCGCGTGCGAGGAAAAGGCACCTTCGTGGCCCCCAACCCGCTGGTCTCCCGGCTTCATTTGGCCTCCTTTTCTGATGAGATGGGCTATCAGAAAGTACAGGCCTCCTCGCGCATCCTGCTGGGTGAACGCAGCGCCGCCCCCGGTGAAGTCTGCGCCTTTTTCGGTACGGAAGCCTCGGTTTCCCATACCCACCTGCGGCGCCTGCGCTTGGGCGATGGCGAGCCTTATTCCATCGACGATGGCTGGTATAACTCTGCCTTCGCGCCCACGCTGCTGGAAAATGACATCTACAACTCTGTCTACTCGATTTTGGATAACACCTTCAAGGTCCCCATCACCGAGGCCGAACAAACCGTCACCGCCGTGGCAGCTGAGGAGGACATCGCCGAGCTTCTCGACGTCTCACCGGGCACCCCGCTCCTGCACATCACCCGCCTCGCCCGCTCCGGGGACCGCCCGGTTGAATGGTGTTCCTCGGTCTACCGCACCGACCGCTACCGGCTCACAACACACGTCTCCCGCTCGCGCATCTAGTGATTCTCCCGCCGCCTTAGCCTTGGGCGGGCTAGAAGCCTGAGCCGTTGAGGGGGTAGTATGAAGAGTTCTATGAGCACTTCATCTGCGTGGCGCTCCGCCTCCGCCATCCGCGTCGTCCTCGTTGCTGCCGTGGCCGCGGCCGTCTTCTTGGCGTTCTACGGCCTCTTCAGTGGCGGGCCAACTGGCACCGATTCGGCCGCACATGACTCCGCTTCCCCCAGCGCCGACGGTAGCCAGGCCGCTGATTCCTCCGAAGGCGAAGCCGCATCCTTCACCACCGCCTCCGCGGGCTCGTGTGTGACGTGGGATATCGCCCCGGACGGCACTGCCACAGGTTTTGAGCAGACCAGCTGCGATAAACCGCACCGCTTCGAGGTCTCCGCCCGAGAGGATCTCAGCGCCTACCCCACCAGCGAGTTCGGCCCCAACGCCAAGCGCCCAGACGTCACGCGGCAAAACGCCCTGCGCGACGAGCTATGCGAGGCCCCCACGGTGAGCTACCTCAACGGCAAATGGGATCCCAACGGACGCTACGACATTGCTTCCATCCTTCCGCCGGCCGGTTCCTGGGATCAGGGTGACCGCATCCTCCTGTGCGGCCTGCAGACTACCGACGCCAACGGCGTACCGCAGGAGTCCACGGGCAAGGTCAGCGAGGTGGACCAGGCGATCGTCGCCAAGCCCGGCGAATGCCGCAAGGTGGATGACAAACAGGTAGTCAGCACCGTGCCGTGCCAGGAACCGCACCAGATGGAGACCGTGTCCGTCATCAGCCTGGCAGAGAAGTTCCCCGATGCTTACCCCAGCGATGAAGAGATGGATAAATTCCTCTCCGAAACGTGTACCCAGAACGCCATGGATTACCTGGGCGGCGAGGAGAATCTCTACCAATCCACGCTGCAGCCTTTCTGGGGCGCGATGAGCCGCGAATCGTGGGAGGGAGGCTCCCGTTCGGTGAATTGCTCGCTGATCCACATCAAGGACGGCCACTTCTCCGAGATCACCGGCTCTGCCACGGGCGGCCGTGATGCCCTGAGCATCAATGGCGCCCCGCCCACGGAGCAGCCGAAGCGCAACCCATTGCGCGACCCGAATGCCCAGCCAGCCGAGCAGAACTCCCAGCAGGGCAGCGAGAATGCCCAGCCGGCCGGGCAGAACGCCGATCCCGCCGCGCCTGAAGCCGTGGCACCGGCCCAATAAACCCCCGTCCGCTCAACAGGGAGTAAGCACATGTACGAGGTCAGCGAGGAACGCTTCGAGGAATTAGTCGGCGAGGCCCTGGACAAGATCCCGGATCGCTTCGTCGATCAGATGCGCAACCTGGTCATCCTCGTCGAAGAAGAGCACCCGGATAGCCCCAACCTGCTTGGGCTTTACGAGGGCGTGATGCTCACCCACCGCACGGCCTCACACACCGGCCACCTGCCAGACACCATCTCGATCTACCGGCAGCCTTTGCAGGCGATAAGCAACTCGGAAGAAGAGCTCGCCCACGAAGTCATGGTGACTGTCTTCCACGAGGTCGGGCACTACTTTGGTTTCGAGGAGGACCGTCTCCACGAGCTCGGCTGGGGGTAGGTACCTACCGTGGCCGCAATGAACTAAACTTCGGTATCCGCCCAGCGCCTCAGCACCCACTGGCCAAAGGGCTGGCCCTGCGGCTCCATGAGGGTGAAGCGGCAGTTGGGCATGTACCCGGTGTAGGCAAAATCGGGGTCCACGCCGCAGGCGTGCGTCGTCACCACACGAATGGCGGCGCCGTGGCTGACGACGATGATGTCTTCATCATCCTCCAGCTCAGCAGCGAGATCCTCCAGCACAGGCTGGTAGCGCCCTAACACGTCCACGTAGCTTTCACCGCCCGGCATTCGGGCTTCCGGGTCGCCGTCGACCCAGCCGCGCAACGCCACCATGTACTCGCGGTGGGTATCCTCACTGCCGCTCATCTCGTGTTCGCCGGCAAAGACCTCGTGAAGGCCCACGCGAACCTCCACCGGAACGCTGCGCTCATCGGCTGCCTCGCCGTATGTGCGGGCGGCCAGCATCGCCGTCTGCTGGGCGCGCAGGGCAATAGAACACACAAATCGCACGCGGCGGCCTGCGCACAGCTCAGCCAATTCGCGGCCGACATCTTCCGCCTGGCCGCGGCCGCGCTCGGTGAGCTCGGCGCCCGGCGGGCGGGTATCCATGATGCGGTCAATATTGGAATAGGTCTGGCCGTGGCGCAGGAGGATGATTCTTCCGGTCATGCTTCACCACACTATTGACCGGTGCGCGCCTGCGCTACCCAGTCATCGGCCTCTTTCAGCCGCGCCAAATCCCGTGGGCCCTCCCCGAGTTTTACCGCGGAAGGCCAGGAGCCGACAAAAACGACGTTCTCCGCGCGCAACCACAGCGCCCGCAAAGCCTCCGCCACCGGTTGGTCCTCGATGTGCCCGATGAGGTCGGCGTGGAAGCGATAGTTACCGAAGACGGTGCGCAGCGGTCGGGATTCGATGCGGGAAAGATCCACCCCGCGGTGCGCGAATTCTTGGAGGGCGCCGACGAGGGAGCCAGGCTCGTTGGGCAGGGTGAAGATGACCGACGTCCTGTCGTTGCCGGTCCGCTCGGTCGGTTTTCCGGCCGGCCCCACCAGGACGAAGCGGGTCGTGGCCCCGGCAACGTCCGCGACATTCTCCGCAATCGAGTCCAGCCCGAAGACCTCCGCTGCCCGGGCAGGGGCGGCCGCGACATCCACCTCCCCGCGCGCCACGGCCTGCGCCGCCGCGCCATTCGACGCCGCCGGGACATACTCCACGTCCGGCAGGTTCTGCTCCAACCAACCGCGTACCTGCTGGTAGGCCACAGGATGCGTGGAGAAAGTTGTGCGGCTGGAACTGCCGGGGCGCACCAGAATGGAGAAGGACACCGGCAGGTCCACCTCGCGGTAGATCTGGACCCGGGAGCCGTCGGCAAGCGCGTCAAAAGTAGCCGTGACGGGTCCGTCCACGGAGTTCTCAATGGCCACGCAGGCATAGTCCGCCGCGCCCGAGCGCACCGCCGCCAGCGCCTCTGCCGGCGAGCTCACCGGAAGGCCCTCGGGGGAATCAAAGTCAGCGGCAAAATGCTGCATCGCCGCTTCCGTGAAGGTTCCGGCGGGCCCGAGGAATGCGATGGTGGTGCTCATGGCAGCAACTTTATCCCACTCAACTACTAGACTGAGCCGCCATGGAGAGAACCGAGTTCACACTGGACAAGCTGCGCGAGGATCTAGCGGGCCTGAGCCCTGCCGAGCACGGCTTCACGTACCTCGATCTCGAGCGCCGGCCACAGGCACACGGGCGCTTGAGCGGGTGGATTCTCTCGGTCAAGGATCTCAACGACGTCGCCGGCATGCCCACCACGCTCGGTCATGCCGAGCGCACCTACGTGGCGGAGGAGACTGATCCTTTCGTGCAGGAGCTTATCGACGCCGGCGCGCGAGTCGTCGGCAAGTCTGCCGCGCCCGAGCTGGGCCTGCGCGTCGACACCGAACCTGTCGGCCTGCCCCACCCGGATAATCCTCTCTACCCCGGCCATACGCCAGGCGGTTCCTCCGGCGGAGCGGCGGTCCAGGTGGCGCGTGGATTGCTGCGCGCCGCGCATGCTTCCGACGGTGGCGGTTCCATCCGCGTTCCGGCCGCTGCCTGCGGCGTCGTCGGGTTTAAGCCCGGCGGCGAGGACCTCTCGGTGCAGGGGTTCATCACGCGCAGCATCGCCGATACCGCCGCGCTGCATGGCCTTCGTCCGCGTGCCCAGCGCGCCCGCATTGGCGTGCTAACGGATCCCCTTTTCGCTCAAGCCGAGGTGGCCCCGCACATGCTGCGCGCGGTCGCGGAGGCCACCGCCACCTTTGAAGGCGCGGGTTTCGAAACCGTGGCCATTTCCCCCTATCCCCAGGCCGCGGCTACCTTTGAGGCCTTCCAGCACATCTTTAGCCGCCGGCTGGCTAGGCTTGACTTCGCGGAGGGTTACGCGGAGTGGATTCGCGCGAAGGGCCGCCGCGTCACGGATTCCGAATTCGCCGCGGCCCGCGCCCATGCCGCTCAGCTGCCGGAGATGCTGGCCCAGGAATGGGACGTGGATGCCATTTTGAGTCCCATGCTGGCTTTCGATCCGCCGCGGCGCGGGCATTTCCTGGCGCTGGATCACCAGGCCAACTTTGATGAGCAAACGCGGTGGTCACCGTGGGGCTCGCTGTTCAACGTGGCGCAGCTGCCTGCCATCTGCGTGCCTTGGCCGGTGCGCGATCATCCGCCGGTGGGCGTGCACTTGGGCTCGCTCACGCTTGATGATGCCTCCCTTCTCGGCCTCGCCCAGGTGCTTCACCCATGAGCGCGCGCTCACGCCTGCGGGCGGAAATACTCATCGTCCTCACCATCACCTTTGGTATTTCGGGTGTGCGCGCCGCGTTGCGTCTGACCGATTCTCTGCTCAACCCGGCGCCGCTCAATGAGCAATCGGTCACCATCAACGCTTCGCAGTCAGCGACTACGTTGCTCGACCTCGCCTTCCAGCTGTGCAGTGCCGCGGTGCTCTTCGCGTGGGGAGCGCTTGCTCTGTACTTGATTTCTTCTCCACCCCGCCCGCAGTGGCGGGATGGCCTGCATGGCGCGGCGTTGGCGGCGGTAATCGGTCTGCCGGGTCTGGCGCTGTATTACATAGCGCTGCACTTCGGCTGGACCAAGGAGGTCGTCCCGGGAGCTTTCGATACGTGGATTGAGATTCCCGTGCTGCTCATCAAGTCCTTTGCTAATGCCTGGGCGGAGGAGCTCGTGGTGGTGTATTGGCTCATGACCAGGCTTAAGCAGTCTGGGTGGGCCCTGCCCGCAACGCTGGCGGCTTCCTCCATCCTGCGCGGCTCTTATCACCTTTACCAGGGTGTTTCCGCGGGCTTCGGCAATATCATCATGGGCGTGGTCTATGGCTGGTACTTCCACCGCACGGGCAAGGTGTGGCCGTTGGTCATCGCGCACTTTCTGATCGACGCCATCGCTTTCGTTGGCTACGCCCTCCTCTTCGGCGCTTAAATAAGAGCTATCAGCAAGCCACAGCGAAAAGACAGCTACCGTCCCCCTGTGTGATAGGTGGGGCAGAAGTTGTTTCGCGGTACAGTGTTCCCCATGACCTACCAAGGACGCGATCCAGAGCGCGAAGCCCGCCGTGCCGGCGAGCCCCACGGCACGCCTCGCCGCGCGGGCTCCGCTAGCTCTGCAGGCCCTTCCCGCCCCCGGAACATGGCCAGCCCGCGCGGCTCACACGCAGCCGGTGATGACGCTGGCGAGTTCGTCCTTGGTGCCGACGGGCAGCCCTTGCGTGATCGCTACGGCCGACCGGTGCGCCGCCGTCCATCCGCGCAGCAAGCTAATCCTGCGCATTCATCCTCCCGCGCTCAGCGCCCCAGCGCGCGGCGTTCCCGGCCGGAGGAGACCCGCTTCGACGTCGACGCCTACATGGCCCAGCGCTCCCCTGCGCGCCCAGCGCCCCGCCGGAGCGTACCTTCGCAACAGCCTGCTGTCCGCGCCAATCGGTACACCCCGGATGCCCCACCGCGTAGCTATGCTCCGCAAGCCCCCACCCGCAGGCGTGCCGAAGGTCGCCCGCACAGCCGCCGCAAGAAAGTAAACCCAGCCAAGCAGGCTTTCGGTTGCCTGGGCTGGATCGTCGTCATCGCCCTCGTCTTCATGGTGGCCTTCACCCTGTGGACGGATTCGCGTTTAACGCGCATCGATGCCCTGCCCACCGAGCAGGTGGCACAAACCTCTGGTACAAACTGGCTGCTCGTAGGTTCGGACTCGCGCCAGGGGCTCACTGAAGAACAACAGGCGGAGCTAGGCACCGGTGGCGATGTGGGCGTCGGCCGCACCGATACCATCATGCTGCTGCACATTCCCGCATCCGGAAAGGCCCAGTTGGTCTCCATTCCACGCGATAGCTATGTCGACGTTCCCGGCTTTGGCATGGACAAGGTCAACGCAGCCTTTACCTACGGCGGCCCACAGCTGCTGACCCAAACCGTGGAGCAAGCCACCGGCCTCCACATCGACCACTATGCGGAGATCGGCATGGGTGGCTTGGCCAACGTCGTGGATTCCGTCGGCGGCGTGGATATCTGCGTCAAGGAGCCCATCAACGATCCGCTTGCCGGCATCGACCTCCAAGCGGGCTGCCAGAAGCTCCGCGGGCCGGATGCGCTCGGCTACGTGCGCACCCGCGCCACCGCGATGGGTGACTTGGACCGCGTGGAGCGCCAGCGCGAGTTCTTCGCCGCGCTGCTGGATAAGGCAACGTCTTTCTCCACCATCGGCAACCCCTTCAAGGCAATTTCACTGGTTAACCACACCGCCGACTCCTTCATTGTCAACGAGAAGGACCACGTCTGGCACCTTGCACGCGTGGCGCTATCCATGGCCTCCGGCGTGGAAACAAAGACGGTCCCCATCGGCGGCTTCGAGGACACGGTCGTGGGCAACGTCGTCCTCTGGGATGACGCCGAGGCCCAAGCGCTCTGGGACTCCATGCGCTAAGGCTTCGGCCGGTCGTTTCGATCAAATAAGGCTCCAAAACCTTGTGGTTTTGGAGCCTTATTTGATCGTTTCGTACCCGCGCCTCGGGGGCGAAGGCACCGAGATACTAGCGCAGCGTCACCTGACGGGACTTGATGTTCTGCAGCTGCTTGCGCTCATCGGCGTCGAGGTTGGCGTCGTTGGAGATCTCCTCCTCCAGCGCCTTATTCACGCGAGACAACTCTGCCTCGTAGGAATCGTGCGCAACCTCCGGGTCGAGGTCGAAGACCGGAGCGATGAGGCCGTGGGTACGGAAGACACCGGCAAACTTGGTGTTCTCTCCCAGGTTGAGCTCACCGCGAGCGGCGATGCGCGCAAGGGCGTTAAGGAAAGCATTCTCGTCATCGCAGGGGCGGACCCAGCGGATGTGCGCCTTGCCGCCACCGGCGTTAGCCCAGAAGGCGGTGCCCACAAAGCCTTCAGCCTCCTGGCCCACCTGGTAGGACTCGATGACGGAATCGTTAGCGCGCTGCAGGGCCTGCGCCATCTGCGGAGGAACCTGCGCGCCTTCCGGCATCCACCACGCGAAGTCCTGGTAGACGTTGATTTCCAGCTCGGCGTCCTCCTCCAGCAGCTCCTTGAGCTCCGGCTGGGAGCCATCAGCAGCGGTGGACTCGAGAGTGGAACCCGGCGCGTTGTTCTTCACCCAGTTCAGGGCGAAAGCCAGGTCGCGGCCCGGATTGTGCGTGTGGGACTGCACCTGCAGGCCCACGAAGGCCTCACCGCCGGACTCCTCATCACGGATGAGTGCGGCGGTAGCCCCGGGCAGCACGGTGGCGACGTAAACGTCCTTGTCAAAGCCTTTCACAGACAGCTTCGCCGTTGCGGAAGGAACGAATTCCTGCAGGGCGACGAGGCTAGCCTCAGCGGCGAGTCCACCGAAGGGGCGGGGGTCCTTTTCTAGGGCAGCGCGCTCGGCGGCGCGGGCAGCGAGCTTAGCTTGGCGGCGGGACATACCCTCCGGCAGCTGTTCGTTCTTCTTTTTCTTCTTGGCCATACTGAACAACTTACCTGTTCATTACAGCTCAATGGCATGCAGGGCCACTTCCGGTTGGTTCGTGGCAAGAATATCCACCCCGTTGGCCCACGCCCACTTCATGTCCTCGGGTTTGTCGATGGTCCACATGTACGTGGGCAGACCATGCGCACCGATGGCAGCAGGCTGCAGCTTGCCGCGCAACAGTGACATGCCAAGGCCTGTTGGCTGCGATAACAGGATGTCCGGGCGGTTGAAATGGCGCTCCCAATCGCGGCGCAAATATATGCGGTCGATATGCGGGGCGAGCGCTGCCATTCGACGGATGGCCCGGTGGGAAAAGGAAATCATGTGGATCCGGGGGTCGTCGACAAGCCCTGCGTAGCGCAACCGCAGCACCATCTGTTCTTCGAGGATGTCGCCCTGCCCCGAGGGATGCTTGGTCTCGATGTAGAGGTGATGCTTCTTATCGCCGAGCATCTCGAGGAGCTCGTCGAGAAGCAGCATGCGCTGGCCACCACCGATCTTGAGGCGGCGCAGCTCCTCCCATGTCATGCGAGACACTCGGCCTGAGCCATTCGTGGTGCGGTCCAGGGTGGGATCATGGTGAACCACCACCTTGCCGTCGCTGCTCAGACGGATATCGCACTCGATGCCGTGAATGGGAAGCTCGAGCGCTTTTTCAAAGGCAAGAGGGGATAGCTCCGGATATTTCCCGGAGTATCCCCTGTGGGCGACAATCTTCACTAGCCGAAGATTTCTTCCTTGATGGTGTTGAGAGTGTTGAAGGAGTTCTCGAAGCGCTCCTTCTCGTGGTCATCGAGGGCCAGCTCGATAACACGGTTGACGCCGGAGCGGTCAACGATGGCCGGGGTGCCGATGAAGACATCCTCGTGGCCGTACTCACCCTGCAGGTAAGCGGAGACAGGAAGTGCGACAGCCTGGTTCTGAATGACCGCGCGGGTGATGCGGGCCAGGGCCATGCCGATGCCGTAGGAGGTGGAGCCCTTGGCGTCGATGATGTGGTAGGCGGCGTCGCGGGTGTCCTCGAAGATCTTCTCGATGCGCTCGTTGTAGCCCGGGTCCTTCTCAGAACGGTGGGACAGGGAGACACCAGCGATGTTGGCGGAGGAGACGACCGGCAGCTCGGAGTCACCGTGCTCGCCGATGATGTAGGCGTGGACGGAGGTCGGTGCCACGTCATCCATCTCAGAGAGCATGTAGCGGTAGCGGGCCGAGTCCAGGACGGTGCCGGAGCCGATGACGCGCTCGTGCGGGAAGCCGGAGGCCTTCCACACCGCGTAGGTCAGCAGGTCCACCGGGTTGGAGGCGACCAGGAAGATGCCGTCGAAGCCGTTCTTCATGACGTCACCCACGATGGAGTTCATGATCTTGACGTTCTTGTCCACGAGCTGCAGGCGGGTCTCGCCGGGCTTCTGAGCGGCGCCGGCGCAGATGACGACCATGGAGGCGTCCTTGCAGTCTTCGTAGGTGCCCTTGGTCACGCGGGTGCGGGACGGGGCCCAGACAACACCATGGTTGAGGTCCATGACGTTGCCCTCGAGCTTCTTTTCGTCGATGTCGATGATGGCCAGGTGGTCAACAGTTCCCTGGTTGACCAGAGCGTAGGCGTAAGCAACTCCAACGTCGCCAGCGCCGATGAGTACTACTTTGTTTCCAACATGATTTCCCATGCCTCCTATTGTGCCCCCAATGTCCGAATTTTGCTCGTTATGCGCCCGAATTCACAGACCCAGTAGTCCGATCTCACATTTTCATGTCCGATCGGACATCTATGGAGGCTGCGCTGCACGTCGCACCTAAAGCTGGTTCAATGGCCAGCATGCGTCAACTTGCGCGCCGCATCGCACTCAGAACCGCCCGCACGGGCCTTCAGGCTGCAATCTTTTCCTTGGAGATCATCAGCGATCTCACGCCCGGCATGCGCATGACTGGCCGGCGGCGCCTGCCACAAAACATGTGGCCCGGGCTCTTCGGCGCCGAAGTCGCAACGTGGGCAGCCGTCTCCCCTTCCCTTTTGCCCCGCCCGTGGTGGGTCACCGCCGCCAACGTGGCCATCGGCCAAGGCGCTGGACACCTCGCCGCGACCACCGCGGCCTTCGCTGCCAAGCGCGCGCTGCACCACGCTGGCCGCCGCCCCCAGGACCGCGTCGGCCCCACCACTCGGCGCTATTCCTACTACGCACTGGGGGTTGGCACGCTCATCGCAGGCATACGCTCCCTGCGCAATCAGACGGAGCAAGCCCGGCTCGTGGGAAAGCTCAATGACCGCGGCCCGCAGTCCGCAGCACTGGGCATGGCCGTGGGCACGGCAGGCTACGGCGCCTTGCTCGTTGTGGGGGAGGCAGCCCAGCTCACCGTCACTCAGCTGTCCCTCCAGGTCCAGCGCTGGCTGCCCAGGTGGATTGCCTGGCCGCTAGCCGGCGGCGCGGTCGGCTTCGCCACAGCCCTGGTCAGCGACCGGATGGTGTGGCGTCGCCTGCTCCGCAAGGCCTCCGTCCAAGGCCTGGCGCTCAACAAGCTGGTATACCCGGGCTCCGCCATGCCGTGGGAGCCGGAGCGTTCTGGCAGCCCGTGGTCCCATGAGCCTTGGACGGCCGTCGGCTCACAGGGCAGAGCGTTTCTTGACCGCGGCCCGCGCGCCCAGGACATCAAGGAGGTCATGCACTTCGAGCGCGCCCACGAGCCAATTCGCATCTATATCGGACTCATTCGCGGTCGCGGCCCACACGCCGCCGCACGCCACGCGGTGGCGGAGATGGACCGCACGGGCGCGTTTCACCGCGACACGATCGTGTTGCAAATGCCCTCCGGCTCAGGGTGGATCAATAACTATGCGGTCAGCGGCTACGAATTCCTCACGCGGGGCAATTGCGCGACCGTGGCCCTGCAATTCGACTATTTGCCTTCCATGTTTTCCTACCTGGTGGACAAGAACCTCTCCCGCATCTTTGCGCGCGAGCTCATCGCGGCCGTCCATGACCGCCTCGAGCTCCTCCCCGAGGACAACCGCCCCAAGCTGTATTTCAGTGGCGAGTCCCTGGGCTGCTATGCCATCGTGGAGAACTTTGAGACGCTCGAGGAACTCCTCGCCGCCTGCGATGGTGCGGTATTCACCGGACCCCCGCGGATGACCAGCTTCATGCGGCGCCTGCACCGTGAACGCGGTTCCCTGGAACGCCTGCCGCTTATCGACGGCGGCCGGCACCTCCGCTTCGCCGCCGTTCCCGCCCACATGGAGCACGACGCCTTCGGCGAACCTTATGGCCGCTGGGAACGCCCGCGCGTGGCGGTGGGCCAGCACGCCTCCGACGCCATCGTGTGGTGGGACAGCAAGCTCATCTACGCCCGCCCCAACTGGATCCACGAGCCCACCCCGCAGACCCTGTACGCGGATACCTTTAAGAATCTGCGTTGGCACCCGTTCATCACCTTCTGGCAGGTGGCCCTGGATCAGATCAACTCCCTCAACGTGCCCGGCGGCCACGGGCACAACTACTTCGAGGAAACGTTTTGGTACTGGGATTCCGTCCTTGGATCCCAAACGCGCACTCAACTCACCCCAGAATTAGCCGAGCGCATGCGGGTCTTCGTGGAGCGCGACCAGCTCAACAAACCTTCCGACTTCCGCACGCACGTGCGCAAGCAGCTCTAGCCGCACGCCAGTGCGCTCACTGCGCTAGCCACACTTCACACCGGTGCTGTGGTGCGGGCAGTAGCCATTGGGCACCTTGTGCAAGTACTGCTGGTGCTCGTCCTCAGCCAGGTAGTACTGGCCTGAGTCCGTCTCACTGAGGAGGGTGACTTCAGTGGTGGTGGCGCCGAAGCCGGCGTCGGCAAGCATGCCCGCATAGGAATCCACGAGCTTCTGAATCTCCGCGCGTTCCTCCTCAGTCTCTGGGTAGAAGGCCGAGCGGTATTGCGTGCCCACGTCGTTGCCCTGGCGGAAGCCCTGGGTGGGGTCGTGAGCTTCCAAGGCCTTAACCACAAGGTCACGCAGGCTCACGCGCTGTGGATCATAGGTAATCTGCACAGACTCCGCATGGTTGGTCAACCCGCGGCAGACCTCGTAGTAGGTGGGGTTTGGCGTGGTGCCACCCGCATAGCCCACGGAAGTTGCCTCCACGCCTTCGGTCTCCCAGAACATCTTCTCGGCTCCCCAGAAACAACCGATGGCAATGATGAGGGATTTCTGCCCCTCTTTCCACGGGCCGGTAATCGGAGTGCCCAGGACCGCGTGGGGCTGCGGGTTCTCAAGAACAGGCTCCGCGCGCCCGGGAAGAGCGTCCTTAGCTGCCACCAGCGTGGGTTCTGGCTTGAAAAGAAACATGCTGGGTTCTCCTTACACTTAGCGTTGTCCTCCCTCTTATACTCCGCCGTACTGCCCGCAATCCAGGTTTTTGTTCACGGCGGCTCCCATAGAAAAATTATTGTGGCCAAATTCTCATCCGGCCCCTACCATGGGGCCTCGTACCCCAAAGAAAGGATGAAACAAATGGCTGTTTACGAACTTCCGGAACTCGACTACGCATACGATGCCCTGGAGCCGCACATCTCCGCTGAGATCATGGAGCTGCACCACTCCAAGCACCACGCTGGCTACGTTGCTGGCGCTAACGCTGCGCTCGAGGCCCTGGAGGAGCAGCGCAACGGCGAGGCTAATGCTGACGCCATCCGCGCTCTGTCCAAGAACCTGGCCTTCAACCTGGGTGGCCACACCAACCACTCCATCTTCTGGAAGAACCTCTCCCCGAACGGCGGCGGCGAGCCCACCGGCGAGCTGGCTGAGGCTATTAACCGTGACTTCGGTTCCTTCGAGAAGTTCAAGGCTCACTTCTCCGCCGTTGCTACCGGCCTGCAGGGCTCCGGCTGGGCAGTTCTGGGCTATGACCACGTTGCTGGTCGCCTGGTTATTGAGCAGCTCACCGATCAGCAGGGCAACATCTCCGTGAACTTCACCCCGCTGCTGATGCTGGATATGTGGGAGCACGCCTTCTACCTCCAGTACAAGAACGTGAAGGCTGACTACGTTAAGGCCGTATGGAACGTCTTCAACTGGGACGACGTTGCTGAGCGTTACGCTGCTGCTACCAAGTAAGCACGACGGCCTCCTTAAGGCCACGTAGCTTCAACCCGCGCTGGGACCTCTTCGTTGAGGCCCAGCGCGGGTTCGCGTTTTCAACAAGCTGCAGGCCTTTGCACAGGACTCCTGCTCCCGGTGCGCGAGGCGAAACTGCCCGAGCTGCCAAAGTTATACGCCGTCATTGCCGATCCGCGCGGATCTTCGTCATGTAGGGCAGTTGGCCTCTCGGCAAAGGCAATCTGCGACCCGTGAGGGTGATGGGCTACACCCCTTCTGCCCCCACTTAAACGTCATAGAGAGCAACGCGGCGCGGCCCTCGCATTGCTCGCGGTGAAACTGCCGGGCCAACCGGTGCACACCATCCCCTGGCTGCCCCACGAGGTCTCTACCCCGAAGACGCTCGCTGCTCTGGCCGCTAAGCTTCCCTTCGGCAGCTAGTCGGCCTCGACCAAGCTACTGCCCTCAGCGGTGCGGGCCACGACGAAATCCTTGAAGTGCTCGACCGGCGGGGCATCATCGCCCTTCCTCCACACCAGTCCTAGCTCGCGGTAGGCCGCGGGCTGCAGGGGGACGGGGTTGCGGGCTTTGAGGTAGGGGTCGTCGAGCGGCAACAGAGCCGATCCCAGCCCAGCGGCCACGAGGCCCGCCACGGTGGTGAGCTCCATGGATTCGAAGACGAGGCGCGGGGTGAAGCCGGCCTCGCTCGCTAGGGAGTCGAGCAACATGCGCGTTCCATAGCCCGGCAGCATGCCGATGAAGGGTTCATCGCGGAAGTCTTCCATGCGCACCCCGTCTCGCCCTGCGGCCCAATGACCTTCCGGAACCGCTAGACCGAGGCGTTGCAGTTTGAGCTGGTGCCACCCTAGCGGTCCGGGGGCCGTAGGGCGGGGGCCGACCAGCGCCAAGTCGGATTCGCCGGCGGCTACCCTCTCCACGAGCTCGCGGGCCGCACCCTGGTGCAGACGGATATCCACGTGGGGATGCTGGGCGCGGTAGGCCTTGAGCAGCTCCGGGACCATCCACGTGCCCAAGGAATGCATGAAGTCGAGGCGCACGGTGCCGCGCTCCGGATCCATGAGGCGGGACACGGCATCGCGCGCGGCAGCTTCGGACATCAACACCCGCCGAGCGTGTTCCACGAATGCCTGGCCGCGGGCATTCAGCCGCAGGCGCCGGCCGCTGCGCTCGAAGAGGCTGGCCCCCACCTCCGCCTCGATACGCTGCACGCGGCGGGTCAGCGCGGATTGGGAGAGCCCGAGGGCGTCGGCAGCCGCGCCGACGAGTCCATGGTCCGCCACGGCGACCACGCCGCGCACATCTTCCAGATTCATGCACACCTCGCATGCTTTAAGTAACTTTCGGACATTTTACACATAATCCGCGCTAGGCCATGCTTGATGCATGACCAGAACGCGGCGCGCCACCATTGCCATGCTCTTCGTGGGCCTGGCAATTTTTTCTTGCCTCTATCCCACCCAAGCCATGCTGCCCACCTTGGTGGAGGACATGGGCATGTCCCCCACCGAAGCCGCCATGACCATCTCCGCTGCCACCGGTGCGCTGGCCATTTGTGTCATCCCCGTGTCCATCATCTCCGAGCGCATCGGTCGCGGAAAACTACTGCTTGTTTCCACCATCGCGGCCACGCTCATCGGCATGCTCGTGCCGCTTGCCCCCAATCCAGAGATCCTCATCGCCACCCGCGCGCTCCAGGGCGCTGTCATCGCCGGCGCACCCGCTACCGCCATGGCCTGGATTTCGGAGGAGCTCGAAAGCTCCTACGTCGCCCGCGCCATGGGGCTGTACATCGCCGGCACCACCATCGGTGGGCTGACCGGCCGCCTCATCCCCACCGGGCTTCTCGAGCTCACCTCCTGGCGCTGGGCCCTGGCCGGCTCCAGCCTGGTCACACTTATCCTCGCCATCATCGCCGCTATTTTGCTGCCCTACCAGCAGAATTTCACCCCAAAGGAAATCCACTTCCGCTCGGAGCTGCGAGCCATCTTCCGCCATGCCCGGGATACCCGCCTCATCCCTTTATTCATCGTGGCCTTCGTGGCCATGGGCACCTTCGTATCCCTCTATAACTTCCTGGCATTTAGGCTCATCAACCACTTCCACCTCGCGCCCGGTTTGGCAGGCTTGGTCTTCCTCTTCTACCTCACCGGCACATGGTCCTCGGCGCGCGCCGGCCGGCTGGTCTCACAAGTAGGCCACGCCAACACGCTGCTCCTATCCTGCCTGCTTTTTGCCGTGGGCATCGCGCTATGCATGGGCTCTTTAATCCCCACCCTGCTCGGCATCGTGTTATTCACCATCGGCTTCTTTGCCGCGCACTCCACGGCCTCGGGGTGGGTGGGCCATATCGCCACCCACGACCGCGCGGAGGCCTCCAGCCTCTACGTCTTCTTCTATTACCTGGGCAGCTCCATCCTGGGCGCGCTGGCCGGCGTGCTCTTTGATTCCTTGTCGTGGACCGGCTTCATCGCCGTCTACACCGCCCTCGCCACGGGCATCGCGGTGCTGAGTTGGGTTGTGAGAAAAACCGGATAAACTCGTGTTTTATGGACAAGTGGTCGCCGCGCACATGGCACAGGAAAGCATCCCGCCCGGTCAGCCTGTGGATGATGGTTTTTCTTCTCGCCGGCGCAACCCACACCCTTATCCCAAACTACCGCTGGGTCCTCATCCATCTCTTCACCCTGGGCATCCTCAGCAACAGCATCGTGGTGTGGTCCCAGCACCTCACCGAAAAGTTCGTGCAGCTCAAAGTTCCGATGTCGGCCCGCCCTCGCCAGCTCGCGCGGATTTATCTGCAGAATTCCGGCGTTATCCTCACCCTCGTGGGCCAAATCCTCAGTGAATATTGGGGCCACCACTGGGTGCTCACACAGATAGGCGCCACACTCGTCGCTCTTGCGGTGTCCTGGCATGGGTTGGCCCTCTTTGCTTTGTGGCGCCGCGCGGAATCCAAACGATTCCGCCCCGTCGTCGCAGCTTATGTGGCCTCGGCCTTCTTCCTTGCCGTGGGCGCTACTCTTGGCGCATTCCTCGCCACACACCCCTCCCATCCGCGCCTGCTCATTGCACACGTTGCCGCCAACATCGGCGGTTTCGTCGGCCTCGCAGCCGCCGGTTCACTCACCATCTTGTTCCCATCTATCTGGCGCACCAAGGGAATCAACCCACACATGAGCCTAAGCTTCACGCTGCTGGCGCTGGGCGTGGTGACCACCGTGATCGGCAGCGCGTGGAATGTACCGCAAGCGGGTCTGATCGTCTACTGCGTCGGCTGGGCGCTCAGCCTGCAGAGCTGGCTGCTCAATGCCCTCACCGTGTTCCGAGAACCACGCGGGCGCATCACCTTCCCGGCGCTATCTGTGCTCTTTTCCTGCTTCTGGTTGCTCGGCAGCCTGGTGTATTACACCACCCAGCATTTCTTCTCCAGCGAGCCACAGATTCCCATGCTCGCGCTCGTCGTAGGGTTTGGCGCCCAACTGCTCATCGGCGTCATGGGCTATATGCTGCCCACCACGATGGGCGGCGGCCCTTCAGCGGTGCGGGCTGGCCTGCGCGAATACAACCGCTGGGGGCTGGGGCGCTCGGTCTTCATCAACGGCGGGCTTGCCCTGTGGCTGGCCACCTCCAGTTCCCTCACCATGGTTGCCGCCTCCCTGCTCTGCCTCGGTTCCATGGCCATCATCCCCGTACTCACCGCTCGCGCGGTCAAGGCTCAGAAAGCCGTGCTCCTCAAGAAGGCCGAAGGCCCAGCGCCCACGACCACCACGGACTGGGACCAGGTGTGGGTGGCCCTTGCGGTGCTCATTATCCTCGGCGGACTCAGCCTCATCCTGTAGATCCCCAGACCTGAAACCCGCAACCTCCTGGGGTGGGTGGTGGGGCGTCGGCAAGCGCTTGGCGACGCCCACCTGCAGGTTGCGGGTTTCAGGTCTGGGGACTTGCACACGGGAGGGCAGGGAGAAGCTAGGGCTCGAGGGATGGCACTCCCGGCGCGCCGTGAGACATCCACTCGCGGACGGCATGGGTCGCGCGCACATCGCCGGCGTTATAGCGCAGAATCTGCGCACGCGCGTCCGTGTCACCGGCGAGGGCGGCTCGGCGGGCATTGACGGATTCCTCGCCATCGAACTCTTCCGGCCATTCAAAGCCAGCGACGGGCGCCACGGTTTTCAGCCCCAGGCCCGCAGTGCCGGCGAAACTGCGCTTGACGTGGACGAACATGTCCACCCATTCCTCTGAGGAGATGAATTCCTCGACCTCCTCCAGGCTCGGGGAGGAGAAGCGCTGGGCGGACCTGCGCATCCAATGGTTTTCGCCGTGGGCGGAGTAGCAATAGGCCGCGAAGGTCTTGCCCGCTGCATGCGCGTCAGCGCGCACCCCCATGAGCCACTCCCAAAACTCGGCGAAATTCTCCGCCTCGGCCCGCCCTCCCAGCGGATCCCAGGTCACAAAGGGGTGGTACTCGCCGTCCAGGAGCGCGCCCCACAGGTAGGCACCTTGATCCAGGTAGGCCTCCATATCGACGTCGACTTCCACATCCGCGCGAGGAACGCTAACCCGGTCGCGGCGCAGCAAAGGGACGCCCTCGCGCCACGCAGCAGCGAGGGCGGAGGGGGCGCCGAGGGAGGCGTCGATAAGCCCCTGCACCGTCGTGATGCCGCGCTCGCGGTAGGGGTTAGCGCGGTCACCCGGCAGGAAGAGGGAGATATCATCGCGGGCCTCCAGCTCTTGCTTACACAAGGGCCAAAAGCGGCAGGAGGCGCACTCCTTGACGCGGCGCGGCCCAGCGGGAAGCGGCTGTACGAGCGCCTCATCGATGCCGAAGCGCGAGGTATCCGTGACAAAAGCCTGACCGCGGTCCTGCCCAATCGCCGCACCCCTGCCAGAATTCAGGCCGACGTCCTCCAAACCCCGCGCGGCCAGGGCTAAACGGTAGCCATCGACGGCGTGATGCTTAATCTTGTATTTCGCCGGCAGCGGCTCACTCAATCCCAAGCGATGGGTGGGGACAACCAGCGTGCGCGAGTTCTCATGCGGGCGGGCCACGCGGTGATCCGAGACGATAACGGGGCTGTATTTATCACCGTCCCGAACCAGAAGCTCCACGCGCACCATCCACTCCGCCGTAGAAAAGACGGCGTTGGTGATGTGTGTGTAACCGTGAGCCAGCGCCTCCAGCGTGGCAAGCGCCCGCTCGAAATCATCTCCCTCCAGATCAATCCGGCGGAAACGGCCAGGCCCCTTCTTGGGAAGGCGAGCGAGCGCGGCATCGATAGCCGCGGCGTGGCGCTCCGCCCGGGCTTGGCTCACCGCGGTGCGTGGGATCTCGGGATGCGCGCGGCGCTGCACCAAGCGATAACGGCAGCCCACGAGATCCGTGGCGACGAGCACATCCTTCACAGCAGGTGAGCTTAGTAGACCACCTTGCTAGAGTTGTAGCGAGACCCTAAAGATAGATTATTTAAGGACGTTTCAATGGGCATTATGAAGAAGATCCGCAAGGCCCGCCGTGAGGCCCGCGCCGAGATCAAGGCTGCCAAAACCCGCGCAAAGGCAGAGGTAAAGGCCGCGGATAAGGCCAAGCACCGCCAGCAAAAGCTATTGGCCCGGCAGGAAAAGGCGCTTATCAAGTCCGAGGAAAAGGGCCTAAAGAAGCGCCGCAAGCACGAATACAAGATGGCCAAGAAGGAACTCGAGCGCATTAAGGAAGGCCGCTTTAATAAGAACAATGTCAAGCGTTATGCCGGCGCCCTGCGCACCGCAGCACCCCTTCTTTTGCCTCTGCTTTACCGCGGCATCACCGTTGCCCAGCGCGAGGTTGAGAAGAAGCGCGCGCAGAAGGCCGGCGTCAGCGCCGAGCAGCTGGCCTCCTTCTCCGGCCACGGCGCACCGCTCAAGGCCCGCACCGCCGGTATCCGCAATTCGCTGAAGGATGCGCAGCTTCCCGCCGGTTTCAAGCGCGACGTCAAGGAGCGCCTCAACGAGCTTGATTCTGCGATCGACAATGCCGAGTACATGACCGATCAGCAGCGCCAGCGCGCGCACCGCTCCATCTCCGGTGAGATCGACTCGCTCAACGACGAGATCCAGTCCAAGCTGCGCGCATAGCCGCTCGCACGGATTCTCTACGCCTTCGGGCCGCTGCCTTCCCCGCTTTTAGACGGTGGAGGATACGCGGCCCGAAGGCTTATTCTTTCGCGCTCAAAACCCCTTTTTGGCAATGCATATTAACGCTGTCACGGAATTTGTTTTCGTTCTATAGTTAATAGCGGGAGAATCAGTTTAGAGCTCGAATGGAGAAACATGGCACGCCGCGAAATCACCCAGTTTTTTGACGATATTGATAATTCGCCCCTCAACGAAGATGAAGTGATCGTTATCCGCTTCAGCGTTGACGGTAAGGATTACCTCCTCGACGTCTCGCAGGAGAATGCCGACAAGTTCCACGCCGCCCTGGAGCCCTTCGTGAAGGCTGCCCGCCACCCGGTCAAGAAGGACACTCGCCGCTACAAGCCGGCCGATGTCCGCGCGTGGGCCGCCAAGCACGGCTACGAGGTGGCCGAGCGCGGCAAGATCCCCAACGACGTCATCTTGGCGTACCGCGACGCCAACAACCTCTAAAGAACGCCCTGCTCGCGTGCTGCCGCCACGGCGGAGGTGCGGGAGCGCACGCCCAATTTGTCGTAGATGTGGACCAGGTGAGACTTCACCGTCGCCTCCGACAGCATCAGCTCCACCCCGATCTCACGGTTTGAGGAACCCGCCGCGACCAGCTTCAGTACTTCGAGCTCGCGCGGGGTGAGCGAGGTGCGCGGCGTGCGCACGCGGGTCATCAGTTTGTCAGCAACCACGGGCGAGAGCGCCGAATCACCTTCCGCCGCCGAGCGCACCGCCGCGAGCAGCTCTACCGGCGGCGCGTCCTTGAGCAGGTAGCCCACCGCGCCTGCCTCAATTGCGCCGAGGATATCCGCGTCGGTGTCGTAATTGGTCACCACCAGCACCTTGGGGGGATTCTCCATGGAGTAGCGGATAGCGGCGGTCGCTTCCGCACCACCCATGACGCGTGTGCCCTCGATCCCCGCACCAAAACGCAGGTCCATGAGGAGAACATCGATGCCACCCGCTTGGGCTGCGGACACAGCGGCTTCGGCCGTAGCGACTTCGCCCACAACCTCGATGTCCTCAGCCCCCTCGAGCACCGAGCGTAAACCTAGGCGCACGATCTCATGGTCGTCGGCAAGCAAGACCCTAATCACGGGCTTCCTCCTCATTGGTACGGTGTGGACAATTTCCTAATCTACATCGTTGTTTAAGGGCACACTAACTGAGACCGCCGTGCCACTTCCCGGCGTGGATTCAATCACGACCTCGCCGCCGAGTTCCGCCGCGCGCCGGCGCATGGCGGATAGACCAATGTGGCCCAGCCCCGCCGGTTTATTTTCCACTGCCTCCACATCAAAGCCCTGGCCGTTATCCACCACGTCCACGCGCACCTCGTCCGGCGCATACGTCACGGTCACCCGAGCCTTCATGGCGTGGGCATGCTTGACGACGTTCCCCACCGCTCCCTGCGCAATCCGCAGCAACGCGGCCTCCACCTTCATGGGCAGCTGTTGCGCATCGCCTTCTACGTCCACTGAGACGTCGAGCCCACCGGTCGCCGCAAAATTCTCAGCCATCCTTGTCATGGCCGCCCCCAAGGAGGTTTCGGACAACGCCGCCGGCTGCAACGCCGCAATCATGGCGCGCGCTTCGTGGAGGTTATCCGCCGCTGTTCGCCGAGCCAGTTCGATGCGTTCCTGCGCCTTGGGGATATCCTCCTGTGCGAGATCGCGGTCAGCGGCATGCAGGAGCATCTGAATGGAGGACAAACCTTGTGCCAGCGTGTCGTGGATTTCGTGGGCGATGCGCTGGCGCTCAGCGGTCATGCCGGCCGTGCGCTCGGACTCCACGAGCTGGGAACGGGTCTTCATCAACTCCTGGTTCATGCGGCTCAACGCCCGGAAGGCATAGGTAATAGCAATCGTCACCAAGGCCGATACCGCCGGGCCCATGATGCCGCCGAAGGAGAGCCCGCCCGGTACTTGCACCAGGATGGTCACCGCCGTGGCCGCGAGCACGCAGATGATGCCGGGGATCATCTCCAGCACGTAGAGGTAGACAAAATACAGAGAGAACACGAGGTAGATGGCCGCGGGCGCCACCGCTATATCCGCTAGCCACAGGACCGTGAGGATAACCATCCAGCCATAGCGCGCGATGCGCGGCAGGGTCTCCATATAGGCCGAGCCCCCGAAGTACACCACCGCGAAGGAGACCAACAGCAGCAGATTGAGCACGCCCTGCCACAGCGGCAGGCGCACCGTCATAAATATCGCCACCACCAGCAGCGTCGCCGTCAGGACGTGGATACCGTTGCGCAGTGCATCCGATTCAACCGAGCGCTGGTCTAGTGTGGACGTCATGCGCCACAGCCTACTTCCCCCGCTCGCCGCCTGCCTGATCGGCATAGGCTTTGCCGCGGTGGGGTGTTCGGATGCAGCCGACCCCGCCCCCAGCACCGAGGCCTCCAGCCCCGCGTCCGACACAAACTCAGGCGATGGCCTGCCCACGGACGCTACCGCCGAGGTCAGTGACTGGGAAGACTGCCCCTACCTGGACACGCAGTGGGTGGCCGATACGAATGGGCAGAGGATGACCCGGTGGGGCGTCGACAAGCGCTTTAGCACCCCCGCCTGCGTGTTCTGGTCCTACCCCGAGGAACCACAGGTTACCGTCCTAGTCCGGCAGATGCCCAGCGTCGACGAGGCGCGCGCGGTCGTGGATTGGGCCGCACCGGTTGAGGATACGGAGCTCGCCGAATTCGATGGGTGGTCCGGCGGGCGCGGCGTCTTTGAGGATCACTCGGTCTTTGCCGTCCAGAAGGACAACCACGCCGTGGTGGTGTGGTCAAACCAGCTGCAGACTCTCAAGCCCCAGCTCATAGCGCAGGAAGCAATCAACCGCTTAGGTCTGTAACGACCTAAGCACAGTAACGACCTAAGCATTTAATGGTCTAAACAGCGACTAACGCCTAAACGGCGACGTCATTATAGGGCATCTGCGCCGCTACCCAGGGGAAAATCACCTCCATGAGCAGGAAGAAAACCCCCACGGCGAGGGCCAGCGCCAACACCGCCTTGACCACGGTGGGGCCGGGCAACAGGTTCCAGAGTGCGCGATACATTAGTTCTCCTCCAAGACGGCGGGGCGGGCATTGTTATCTGCTCCGGGTGCTTTAGCCTCCCGGTCAGTCTCCATGGCGTGGATAATCATGCGCTCTGCGTTGGAGAACTGCGGGTGGCAGGTGGTGAGGGTGAGCAGGGATTCGCTGGGCTCAGCCCCTTCCACCCCGGGAACAGGCTGGAGCACGCTCACATCACCCGGCAGGGTGATATGGCGCCCCTGTACAGCCTGGTATTCCGGCTTGGCTTGCTGCTCTGGGCTGAAGCAGTCCCCCGCAGCCCCCTCGATAGGCAGCACGCGGTAGGTAATCCAGTCCGTCGCGGTTTCGATGACGATGGCATCGCAAGCCTGCAGGTTTCCCAAGTCATTGAAGGGAGCGCCCTTGCCCACACGGTGCCCGGCTACCGCGAAATTGCCCGGCTCACCAGGCATCTGCGTGTCAGCATAGTGCCCTGGCCCGCGCAACAAATCGTCTTCATCGGTGCCTTCGAGAACGGCGAACGCGAAGTCCGAGCCGAAGGCCGGGATATAAAGGCGCGCAAAGGCCTCACCGAGCTTCGGGGCATGGCCCGCTCCGCGTGGGTTGTGCCATTCTTCCTGCAGCGTCTCGTTGGCTTGGTCCTGCATCTGACCAGACTCGATATTTGTCCAATAGGACTCATAGAACGCAAAAAGCAGCAACAGCACGCCGGCCGTCAGCATAAGCTCACCGATGACGGTCCCTACGGTCGGCCGAGTGCGCGCGGTGGGGTGGGGCATACCCATACCTTAGCCTCCCGGTAACGTGTAAGTGCCCCATCACCCTGCAGAAAGAGGAGTAGGCGATGATCAACATCTTCATGTACCCGGTCTCCGGAATCATGAAACTGTGGCACTTGCTTTTTGGTTCCTTCCTTGACGGCTCGATGGCGTGGATCCTCACCATCGTCTTCCTCGTGCTCACGGTCCGCGGCATTATCGCCCCGCTGAATTGGCTCTCCGTGAAACAGGGCCGCATCGGCGCCCTCATGCGCCCGGAGATGACCGAACTCAATGAACACCTCACGCAGGCCGATTCGGTCGACGAGGCTGTCGGCATCCTCACTCAACAGCGCGAGCTCAAGGAGCGTTTCCAGCACAACCCGCTGGTGGGCTGTTTCCCTGCCTTCCTCATCATCCCGGCTTTCATTGGCCTCTACCAGGTGGTTCTTCGGGTGTCAGGTTCCGCGAATGAACCGGTGGGGATGCTCACGCTTGACGACGTCTCCTCCTTCCGCACCTCCACCGTCTTCGGCGTCCCCCTCACCGATTTCGCGCGCGAGCATCACGACTTGGTCCTGCCGATGCTCGTGGCGGCACTCGTGTTCACCTCCCTCAATACGCTCATCACGCTCTACCGTGGCTTTCTTACCACGCTCTTCGATCAGAAGATTCCGCGCCGCCTGCTGTGGTTCATGGCGCTCATGGTGGTTCTCATTCCGTGGATGCTGTGGAAAGTGGCCTGGCATGGCCCCATCCCCGTGACCATCATCTTCTACTGGGGCTGCTCCTACCTCTTCACCCTGCTACAGACCTTGGTATATGAATTCATCCTGCACCGCCGCTATCCCCTACCGGAGGCCGTCCACGAACAGCGGCGCAACAGCATCCGGCGGTGGCGGGCTAAGGAAAAGAAGAAGGAAAAGAAGGCCGAAAAACAGCGTCTTAAGGAAGACCCTGCGCACAAAGAGGAGGTTGCTGCTGCCCGCAAGCGCCACTCTGCCATCGTGGCGGAGGCACGCAAAATTGTTAAATCGAATAGTCAGCAGGAGGCGCCGAGAGAAGCTGAATAGCCAGCTGCTTCGCGGTTACTAGTGGAGCGACGTCGCGGGTAAGGCGAGCGCCGGCAAGGCCGCCATCGAGGAAGATGAGAATTTGGCTCGCCTGCTCCTCTGAGGGGTAGCCGTTCTTGGCGTTGAGCAACGCTGTGATTGTGGAATGAATCCACGTGCGGTGTTCCACACAGGCGGCCACGATGCCCCGCTCGGCATCCGTCTCTGGACGCGGGTATTCACCGGCCGCGTTGAGGAAGTGCGAGCCCCGGAACTCCATGGAGGGTTGTTCCTCGATGGCCTTGTCGAAGAAGGCGAGGATCTTGCTCTCCGGATCGGTCGCGTCCTCGGTGCGCCTCTGCCAATCAGCGCGGTATTCCTCATCGAGGGCCTCGACGTAGGCGATAACGAGGGCATCCTTGGAGCCGAAAAGGGAGTAGAGCGACGCCTTCGCCACGTCGGCCTCGCGCAGGATACGGTCAATGCCGATAACGCGGATGCCCTCGGTGGTAAAGAGCCGCGTGGCGGATTCAAGTAGTCGGCTCCGCGGGCTCGGGCGGTTGCGACGCGACTTCTTTTCGGCCATTTCTTCTCCTCACATGACAAAACCGGTTCATCTATACAATATAGACAAACCGGTATGTATGCGAATTTTTACTTCTTGCGGCCCGTAATGGCTCCCACGATCCACAGCAAGATACATGCACCGACCGTTGCCGTAATGATCATCAGGAACCAGCTATCGCCGACGCTCTTGTTGAAGAGCGCTAGCAATCCGCCACCGATGAGGCCGCCGATAACACCAACGATGAGGTTGGTGAACAGCCCCTGGTCACGCTTCATAATCTTCTCAGCGAGCCAGCCGGCAATGATGCCAACAACAATCGAACCAAAGAAACCGAGACCGAGTCCCATGACACTCACTCCTTTGAATAACAGTAAATAGCGTTTATCTACGTACCCTCCCACCGTACGCGTTAAAACACCAAAACGACTCGGGCACACCACTTATCCAATAAAAGGGCCCGAATCGTTATAGCGAGGTTATGCGATGGTTACTCCGAGTCTGGTCGAACCACCATCATCGGGCACGGCGCGGACTGCAGCAGTGCGCGGGAGGTAGAGCCCAAGAGCATGCCCTTGAAGCCACCGCGACCGTGGGAGCCCACAACGAGCAGCTGCGCACCTTCGGAGGCCTCCGAGAGTGCACGGACCGGGCGGTCACGGGCGATAACCTTCTTAACCTGCACGTCCGGGTACTTCTCCTGGAACTCCGCGAGGCGTTCGGTCAGCAGTTCTGCTTGCTCCTTCTCGACCTCGGCCCACTCCGCTTGGGCTGCTGAAAGCCCAGCCAGGGAAGCTTGAACCTGCATGTCCATCCAGGTGTGAACGGCGATGAGTTCAGCGCCGCGGGCATCTGCTTCCTTGAAGGCGTAATCGGTTGCCTTCTGGGAGACCTCGGAACCATCGACACCGATAACAACGGGACCGTACTTCGTGGATTCGGTGACGTGGTTATCCTCACGGACCACGACCACCGGGCAGGATGCGTGGGAGACCACAGATGCAGATACCGAGCCCATGACCATGCCGGACAGGCCGCCCATGCCGCGGGAACCCATGACAATCATGGTGACGTCCTTGGACATCTCCAGCAGCATGTCGATCGGGGAACCCTCAGCCACGGTGTGGCCAATCTTCAAATCCGGGGCAATCTTGTGAGCCTCGGCGCGGGCCTCCTCGATCTTCTCTAAGGTCTCTGCCTGGAGGTCATCAAAAAGCTCCTTCGGCGGGACCATGCCTTCGGCGTAGAGGAACTGCGGCATCGTGTAACTCGATGCGATACGTAGCGGGATACCCCGTTTCACCGCAGTATTTGCAGCCCAGCGGACGGCGTTCTTCGACGCTTCCGAACCATCAACGGCGACGACGACAATGTCTTCCTTTGCCATGACCTTTCCTTTCGAAGTGCTTACACCTCCAGTCTAATACCTACTGGCCGACCTGTGGGGCGGTAGCGGCATCAGCATTCGCTGGGAAAAGAATGTTGTAGGCAGCCACAGCAATATCACGAATGACGGCACCGATACCATTAGAGAAGAAATCGATGACGGGCGCGAGAATAGAGTTGAAATCCATGGGGCAAAGAATATCGCAAAAAGGGCGTGGCGCAACACCACTTCCTATCCGCGATGGACTAAACCCCACTCACGCCCGCGTTGTCGAAGGCCCCATCACCGCGTGGGACTTTGTGCACGACCTCATCGTGACCCAACGTCACCGCCACCCCGACGATAACGACGCGGCCCTCCAAGCCCGCTTCACAGCGAACGAGGTTGTATCCCAAGACGGCACCCCGCTTAGTCCCGACAGCACCCTCGCCACCAACGCGATGGTGTACTTCTACCGCATGCCGGCTCCCGAAACACCCGTCCCATACGACATCCCAATCCTGCACGAAGACGAGCACCTCTTGGTCGTCGACAAGCCGCCCTTCATGGCTACGATGCCTCGCGCCCGCCACATCACGGAGACTGCCACCGTTCGCCTTCGCCGAATGACAGGCAACAACGAGCTTTCCCCCGCGCATCGCCTGGACCGGCTTACCTCGGGCATACTCGTCTTCACCAAGGACCGCACCGTTCGGGGCGCCTACCAAACGCTCTTCGCCGAGCGCCGCGTCACCAAGACTTACGAAGCCATCGCCCCGCTTGCCGACGTCTCCCCCGGCACCGTCTGGCGCTCCCGTATGGAGAAGACCCCAGGGGAATTGCAAGGTCGCATCGTCGAGGGCGAAGTCAACGCCATCACCGAGGTCGGCGGCGTGGAACCAGTAGATAAGGCACCGTACGAAGCCATCCACGGTTCACTTCCCGAGATAGCGAAGTACACTCTCAAGCCACAGACCGGCAAGACTCATCAGCTCCGGCTACACATGCTTCAGGCGGGCATCCCTATTATTGGTGACCCCATATACCCGGTCATTTTCCCTGCAGAGGCCGAAGACATGCGGATTCCCATGCACCTGACGGCGACACACATTTCTTTTGTTGATCCATTCACAGCCAGACCCCGAGAATTCTCCTCTCAACTACCGCTTGGAACCCACCATTTATTGAGCCCGTAATTAGGAACATTTAACCATTGTCAATGGCCTTCGACCTACCTTTCGAAGGCCGGGATCTCGCGTTCATTTCCAAGCGGACGCCCGGCCGCCTCCCACCAGGTGCCCGTGTCCCGCGCGCCCTTCCACCCGGCAACGTAGGCCACCACCAAGCCAGCGACCGGAACGACGACAGCGCCAATCGGACTGAACAGAGACGCCGCAAAATCAATCACATGGTCAATCTGGAAGAACTCAAACACCATGCCGTAAAACTCACCCCGGCTATGCAGGTCCGAAACGCGCTTAGCCACGGGTTCAATCACTGGTTCTAGTCGGTCACGAATCGCCGGCCCGAAAAGCAAAAGAACAAAGGACAGCGCCGCCAATGCGAACTTCTTACTGAGTTCCCACGCGCCCGCGCGGTGGGGATGTGTGGCTAAGTCAACGCGCCTCTTCCGTGCTGACTCGTTGGCAACCGGAAGAAAGTCGATCCGCTTAAGGTCATCACCGAGTCTTACCCGCGCTGAACGACTATCGGGCTCAAAGACATTTACAGTCTTGTCCGCAAAGAAGTGGCTCAGACCGTCCTCTTCCCACCCTGGGGCCGGCCTCTCCCTCAAGACCAAAGAATGCTCAATATCTTTCACCCGGGAGACAACCTGCCCCTCACGTATCAGACATGCAGCCGGCACCCTATCCATCAACCCACGGGGTATAGGACACTGCGCAACCCGCGTCTGAATCTCATCCGAGGTAGCAAGACTTTCAGCACTTTCTGAGTCCGCCAGGGCAGAAACTTTGCTCCGTGCTGCAAGCAGAACATAGACGGTCTTTCCCTCATAGGGAAGTTCCCACAGGTCAAACTTGTCGCTCAAACGCAACGCCCGCAACTTTGACAGTCTGCGCGAACAACACCAATAACCACAGCCTCTACTGTAACTGACCCTGCCAAGGAAGACGAACAGAACAACTTCACCCCAGCATCGACAGACGTGGTGCCGAGGCGGGGCCTAATGAATCTGTCACTAAAAAGCTATTTGTTCAGACCTGGAA
>NZ_KV805209.1:0-237 GCF_001811565.1 Corynebacterium sp. HMSC078A10
GCGAGTGCATGGCCGACGAGTTTGCGCGAGTAGGCGTCGATGACCGTGGCTAGGTACATGTTCTTGCCGCCCTTACACGGCAGGTAGGTGATGTCGCCGACGTAGACGTGGTTCGGCCTGTCAGCTGTGAATCTGCGGCTTATTAAATCTGGCATGACTCGGTGGCCAGGCTTGCGCCTGGTGGTGATGCATCGACGCCGTTTACTAAAGCCTTTCAGCCCCATGGATTTCATGATG
>NZ_KV805210.1:0-280 GCF_001811565.1 Corynebacterium sp. HMSC078A10
TGGTACTAATAGACCAAAACAAACACACACACCCAATATTGACGGGTGTGTTGACAACAAACACAACAAGACAATAAATATCACTGTCGCTTGCGTCCACTACACAGTATCTGACACAACACCAGCAACCAGACGTTGCCCTAAGTGTTTGTCGGTGGCCTATAGCAGCAGGGAAACGCCCGGTACCCATTCCGAACCCGGAAGCTAAGCCTGCTAACGCTGATGGTACTGCAACCGGGAGGTTGTGGGAGAGTAAGAAACCGCCGACACCAAACAACAA
>NZ_KV805211.1:0-834 GCF_001811565.1 Corynebacterium sp. HMSC078A10
TATGTTTTAACATATGGCAAGACATATGGCGGAACATATGTCTTAGCATATGCCTTAACAGGTGGTGCGTACATTTACCTGGTGACACCGTCTATCGTGCGCCTCCCTACTCCCCCACTGGTGCGTGTGCTTAGTGTCATTGCTATACAAAAAGCCCCAACCGCAGGGCGGCTGGGGCTTGGCGTGCGAGGGTCTAGATGTTGTTGCCCTCGTGCCAGTTTTCAGCATCGGCGTGCTCGTCGTAGTGCGCCTGGGCGCAGTCTTTGGCTTCGGTAAGGGCCTTGATGGTTAGTTCTACGTCTGCCGGGCTGTAGGCGCGGGCTTGCAACTCGTCAAGCGTTGCGCCTTCTACTGCGTAGATTTCTACGGCGGGGTTTTCCTCGTCGGTGTCGACGGCAATGGTGCGCAGGGCGTGGATTGGGGTAGTCCAGGTTTTCTTCGGCATGGGTCTCTCCTTTTTGGTCTAGGTTATCCCACCAGTGTGTAGGCGGCTTGCGGGGTTGTGCGCAGTTCTAGGCGGGCGGCGGTGTCAATGGCCATAAGCGCCAGGGTGACGATCAATCCGCTAAGGGCGATTGCGGAGGGGATGAAGATTGCTTTTACCCCTTGAGGGAAGACGGCGACATTGGCCAGGAGCGGGAGTAGGACGGCTATGGCTGCGGCGAGTGTGAATAGTGGGCGGTAGGTTTCTTTGATGGTGCGGCTGGTGTCTGCGGGTAGCTGTCGCAGGCGCATTTCTGCGTTGCTGAGGTAGTTGATAATGGGCACGATGAGTGCGGTGGCGGCGATGAGGATCAGTAGTCCTAGGGTGGTTGCCATGTCTGGCGTTCCTTT
>NZ_KV805212.1:0-996 GCF_001811565.1 Corynebacterium sp. HMSC078A10
CCAGGCCCCGCGCAGCACCACAGTCAACCAGCCCACCGCCCCTGCAATCACCGACCGGGATACCACCGGCGCGTTCCTTGGCGGTGCAGACCAGTTCAGCATGGACAACCTCGCTAAGAAAGGACACTAAAAGCCCATGTCATCACCAACCCCGCCAGCAGATCGCTTCCTTGACGAGTCCGTCCTGCCCGACTTCACCGCGCTGCGGATGACTGCCTTCGGCAGAAGCGTCATCGATATCGCCAACGATCCCGCATTCGACGCATGGACGTTTTCCCAAAAGGTGCTCTACGCACTCGATAAAGAAGTCGCGGCCAGGCGTGAACGACGCATCAACAAACTGCTAAAAGCATCCCGATCGCCAAACCTTGATGCTTGCCTTGAAAACGTGGTCTGCACGCCTGACCGCAACATCAACCCCGAGCAAGTCAGCAGACTCGCTCACGGACAATGGTGCCACCTGGGCCAAAACATTGTCATCCTGGGCAAATCCTCAGTCGGCAAAACCTACCTCGCCCAAGCCCTGATCACAGCAGCATGCCGCAACGACTACTCCGCACGGTTCTACCGCACCGACATGCTCGCCGCCGAACTGGCAGTCCTCCAACCCGATGACCCCGCACGGCTGAAGTTCATCCAGCACCTCCACGACGTCGACGTCCTGGTCCTCGATGACTTCCTGACCACACCTGTGGATGCCGCGACCGCGCACCAACTTCTCAACATCCTCGCCGGGCGAGAAGGCAAAGTCTCAACGATAGTGACCTCACAATTCACCCCACTGGAGTGGTACAAGTCCATCCCCGACGCCGTGATCTCCGAGTCAATCCTCAACCGACTCGTCTCCGGCGCCGAGATCATCACACTCGAAGGACCAAACATGCGCCTCACCACCAACACATAACCACCAACAACGCCTGAGTAAGACACCGCTACCGGATACTCACTCAGGCGCTACCAGATACTCACCACACCGCTACCATTTCAGTCTTCTGA
>NZ_KV805213.1:0-1501 GCF_001811565.1 Corynebacterium sp. HMSC078A10
TTGCGATGCCTAATCCACTCCGGACAACTACAGGACAAAATCAACGCACTCTAAAACCGGAAGGGCCGCTTTGCGTATGAGGGCTACTTCCTCAGTCACGGCAGAAAGCGCGCACCGCGCTCCCCACACGTGAGAAAATCGAGCCTTCCTCTACAGCGGAGCAACAGTCTTACAAAGCGTCTCCTACAAGACACAGACAGCACAAGCATAACTGGAGCCGCTGCAGGGACAATAGGCCTGTCACCTTGGACCAACACACTGATATATGACCTATCGACCGCGCCCGCATCCGCCTCTTTCGGAGTCATATACCTTGGGCTCTTCCCCACGGCAATAGCATTCACCGCATGGGGATATATTTTATTGTTGCGACCGGCTATTTGGTAGCAGCGTCGTGACTTTCCGGTAGCGCTTCAGTGAGTATCCGGTAGCAGCTCACAGCGCTCAGGGTGATACTTCCGGTAGCCGCACCACCCGGGTGCGGCTCGTACTGGAAGGAGTCTGCTCATGACGGATTACCGTGCGGTGATGACGCTGCTGATTCAGCAGCGTTCTTACCGCCAGATTGAACACCAGCTCGGGTGCTCGCACCGCGCGATTTCACGAGCAAGCCAAGCACTGCGAAACCTTGGTCTGACCACCGTTGAACAGGTCGCGGCGCTGACGAATGACGAGTTGGACGAGATATTCGTAGATAGACGCAGTAGCGGGCAAGGCGAGTTCGTCCCGATTGACTTTGACGCGGTCGTTAAAGCACGCACAGGGCGGGTGAAGCTCACACTGCAAGTATTGTGGGCTCGCTACACCACAACGCCGGCCCAGCCGGGCCAGCGTCATTACAGCTACGACCGTTTCCGCCAATTGGTTGCCTGCCATGTCGACGCGGCCGGGCTTACCGCCCGGATCACCCATGCACCAGGGCATACGATGCAGGTGGACTGGGCAGGGAACAAGATGCGCCTGTACGACCCTGCGGGCACACCGGGTGCGAAAGTCAGTGTTTTCGTCGCTTCGCTGCCATATTCAGGGATGCTCTTTGCATGTACGTGTGTTGACCAGCGGCAACAGTCCTGGCTTGATGCACACCGCCAAGCGTTTGACTACTTCGGTGGGGTCTGCCAGGTTGTTGTCCCAGATAACGCGTCGACGGCGTCGAATGCGATCAGCACTGCCGATAGGAATCGGAAGGTCAACGACACCTACCAGCAGTTCTTGGAGCACTACAACACAGCAGCACTTCCCACACGCGCGCGTCGGCCGAAGGATAAAGCAAATGTGGAAGCTGCGGTAAAGATCGTCACACACAAAGTCATCCACGCGGTTAATAGCCACCAGTGTGTTGATTTGGACGAGCTCAACGAAAAGATTGTGGGCGTCGTCGACGCAATCAACGCCTCCGTGCCGTTTCGCAGCCAGCAGTCAAGCCGCAGGGATCTCTTTGAAGAGTACGAACAGCATCTGCTTGCGGATCGGACCTGACCCCTGTTTGGTAGACACCTGA
>NZ_KV805214.1:0-625 GCF_001811565.1 Corynebacterium sp. HMSC078A10
TCAGGTGTCTACCAAACAGGGGTCAGGTCCGACCAATGTAAAGACCGAATCCGCACACACGTACAACCCCACCTTTGCTCACGCAGAGCTGGTCTGGGATGCCCCAATGGTTTGTTGATTGTGTCGTCAGCGCCGTTAGTGTTGGGGTATCGGTGGGAGGTATGCCTTGCAAAGCTGCCATGTCATCGGTGTTGGCCTCGTGTGAAGTTGCCGCTTCCGCGGGGCCGTTTAGCATTTCGGATACTGCTTGTGGGTTGTGCGCCTGGTTGTAGGCAACTACGCGTTCCCAGACCTGCTCAGGATTGAGCGGATGTGTAGGTGATGGTGCTTTGGGGAAGGTATCGAAAGCCTGGCGTGGGGTGATGTGCATTTTGCCGACAAGCAGTGATTGGTGCCGTCGTCGCTCGTTGTAAACCTGGCGATATTCAGCCAGATATGCGTTGACCTCAGCAAGGCAAACTGGATGGCGTGCATCGAGGAACTGGGTCAACGTGCGGTGAGAGCGCTCGTCTTTTCCCTGGGTTGTCGGGGCGAAACCAGCAATAGCAAGAACACCTTCACTAGCGAGCCAAGTTTCAGTAGCAGAGAGAAAACCACGGTGGTAGGTGGCGAACGCATCGCCATT
>NZ_KV805214.1:725-1078 GCF_001811565.1 Corynebacterium sp. HMSC078A10
GCATCATCGATAATCTGGTAAATCGTGACATGGGTATGGACATGGTCAAAGAGGCGATAGACCAGTCCATCGATTTGCCAGAGTTCACCGACGAGATTACGGGCGAAGCGCTTATAAGAGCTGCGTGGCCGTTTGCGGGCATTGGCATCAACAAATCCCAGTTCATGCAGCCACGAGGCGATTGTAGAACGCGACGGGGTGTAATCTGCGCCTACAGTGTCGAACAAGAAATAGTAGATCGACCAAGGGCCATAATCTAAGCCTTGCTCCATTAACTGTTGCCTGGCGTGGGCGACTGCGATTTTGTCGGCTTCGTTAAATTTCTTAATCGGATTCTTCGGGGCAGTCGAATC
>NZ_KV805215.1:0-53960 GCF_001811565.1 Corynebacterium sp. HMSC078A10
CCCGACGTGTCTACTTTCCGGGGGTCAGGCCCTGCCGCTGGTCAGCACACGCACATGCAAAGAGCATCCCTGAATACGGCAACAAAGCAACGAAAATGGTGACTTTCACCCCGGTGTGCTTGAAGGGTCGTACAGGCGCATTTTCGTACCTGCCCAATCCACCTGCATCGTATGCCCTGGTGCATGGGTGATCCGGGCGGTCAGCCCGGCCGCGTCGACATGGGAGGCAACCAGTTGGCGGAACCGGTCGTAGCTGTAGTGACGCTGGCCCGGCTGGGCCAGCGTTGTGGTGTAGCGAGCCCACAATACTTACAATGTTAGCTTCACACGTCTTGTGCGTGCTTTGACGACCGCGTCAAAGTCAATCGGGACGAACGTGCCTTGCCCGCTACTGCGCTTATCTACGAAAATCGCGTCCAACTCGTTATTGATGGGCATGTGAAATATGACGGAATCACCTACGGCAAACCGGTGGATGAGGTCATCCGGGCGGAGCGGCAGCGTGAAAAGCACATCCAGAATCTAGGCTTTGTTGTCTTGCCGTATTCCCCGAGCGAATTGCTTTATGAAAGACCACGAGTGGTCAGTGAGGTGCGGGCAGCGCTCAAGGCTGTGAGGTCGCACCGTAGCGCATAGTGGTGGGGTGGAAAGCGAGCCTCATCAAGCACCGCCGAGTTTAGATGGTCCTTCTACTTTGGTTTCTTAGTGCTGATAAGGGACCATCTCCACACCAAAACCCCATACAAATGGTCCCTTTGCTGAGTAAAGGGGACCAGAGTAAGGGGACCATTTGCGATGAGGGTGGCGCAGGCTAGTTGTTGAGCGGCTTGCGGGTCGCGGCCATGTGCTTGGCGCGCTCCACGTTGGCGGGCAGGAGGACCAGCGGTACGTCGTACTCCACCTCGCGGTCGCAGAACTCGGTGAAGCTCAGCGAGCCGGAGCCGGTGTACATCTCGGCGAGCTTGGCCACGATGACGTGGTCATTCTCGGTGGTGCCCTCGATAGGCCAATCGCGGTCGAGGGCGGGGGAGCCGGAGTACATCTCAATCTCCTCATCGGCCGGCGGGGTGTAGGAGCCGGCCAGGGTGGCGGCCTCCTCCATAGCGCGGGCGAGGACGTGGTCGTAGGACATGAGCACGACATCATCCGAGGACAAAAAGCCAGCCTTCTGTGCCTCGAAAGCAGACGAGAAGTTGCGGGCGGACGCGATGAAATCGAAGGCCTTCTGGTGATAGTCTTCGACACCGGCCGCCTTGAGGCGCTCCAGCGAGGAGATGGTGCCGGTCCAGCCGGGGTAGAGGCCCACGGTGCGCTCCGGGAAGCCAAGGCGGGTATCGGCGTGGGCCACGATGCGGTCGCAGGCCAGAGCGGTTTCGAAGCCGCCGCCCAGAGCGACGCCACGCACAGCGGCCACGACCGGAACCGGGGCGAACTTAAGGGCGCGTAGGGTGGTCGAGCCGTCCGAAAGGAGGGATTCGACGAGCGAGGCATCGCCGGACTCACCAGCGGAAGCGATGGAAGCGAGGTCTGCGCCCGCGCAGAAAACCGGCTTGTCATTACCAATAACCAGCGCGACGAGGTTCTCCGAGGTCACGGCGCCCAGAGCGGCACGGATGACTTCGAGGGCGGGCGTTGGCAGGGAGTTCATCGGGGTGTGTAGGTCGATGATGCCGATGCGGCCAGCCGGGGTGGAGACCGCGTGGACAGCGCCCGCCTCCTGAGACACGATGGTCTCCGCATCCAGAGAAGCCAGGGTGACAACACCCTCGCGCGGCGCGAGTTCCTGACGTTCTCCCTGAGAAGAGAGCACCGAGCCCTTGCCGTAAAAACCGCCCGCCGAAGCCGCGGCGGAGACCAAGACCGGGACGTTGGAGCCGTAGGCGGAGGCGACCCAGTCGATGCCGATGGCGTCGGCAAGCGCGAAGATGCCCTTCTTCCAGCCGAAACCAAGAGTAAGGCCCTCGTCGATGAGGCCCACGTGGTCCGCAATGTCAGGTGCGACCTCGCAGCAGTACGCCAGCGTGCCGAGGAAGACGGCGCGGGCAAAACGGCCGCCCGGCGAATCGGTCTCCATGACCTCGCGCGGATCTTTGAGTCCCACGACAGGATCGGTGGGCTGAGTGCGGGGTACGTATTCGTAGGAGGCGTTGATGACCTCGTCACGGCCGCGGTAAAAGCCGCCGTCACCGGTGCGGCCGGTGAGCCCTCGAGAAACGAGACCTTCGATAAAGGAGTCATCGCCGAGGGGGACGTCAAGAAGCGGATCGCCCGCCGGCAGGGCCGTCTCCAAAGACTTCCAAATCGGCTTGACCAGCTGGAGGCCGATGTAATCGAGCAGCCCGAAAATACCGGTGCGCGGAATGCCGAAGGCACGGCCGAAGGAGGCGTCGGCAAGCTCGTAGCTCACGTCGAACTCGCGGGCGCGTGCCACACCGGCGGCCATCCAGTAGCAGCCCACGCGGTTGGCAATGAAACCCGGGGTGTCGCGGCATTCGAGCGCAATCTTGCCCAGGGTTTGCTCGATGGTCGTGCGCAGAGCGGCCTCCGTGGAGCCGGAAGCGATGAGCTCCACTAGACGCATGACCTTCGGCGGGTTGAAGAAGTGCGTGATAGCGAACTTCTCGCGGCGGGCCTCCGGCACGCCCTCCAGGAGGGAGGCCAGCGGCAGGGTCGAGGTGTTCGAACTCAACAGAGCATCCGCAGACAAATAAGGCTCGATGGCCTCGTAGAGCGAGTGCTTGGCGCCGAGGTCCTCGAAGATGGCCTCGATGACCCACTCGCGGTCCTCCAACAGCGCGTAGTCATCGCTGGCGCGCACGCGCTCGGCGAACTCTGGCAGGTGGAAGCCTTTGCGCTTGAGCTGGACATCGACGCCCTTTTGAGCGCCCTCCACATTCTGGTCAAGCAAGACCACGTCCATGCCTGCGGACGCGCAGAGTGCTGCGATGCCAGAACCCATAGAACCTGCGCCGATAACGGCTACCTTGGTGATGCTCATTTACTTCGCTCCATTCTCAATAATCATGGCGATTCCCTGACCGCCGCCGATGCACATGGTGACCAAGCCATAGCGCTTGCCCTGGTGGCGCAGCGCATAAGCCAGCTTGGTCAGCAGGATGACGCCCGTCGCACCAACCGGGTGGCCGTGCGCGACAGCCCCGCCGTAGATATTCGTCTTGGCTGGGTCAAAGCCCAGCTGGTCCTGCACGGCGATGGCCTGGGCGGCGAAGGCCTCGTTGGATTCGATGAGGCCGATATCCTCTAGGCTCAGGCCGGCCTTCTCCAGCGCCTTCGGGACGGCAGCGATGGGGCCGATGCCCATACGCGTCGGGTCCACGCCCGCGATGGACCAGGACACAATCTTCGCCAGCGGGTCCAAGCCACGCTTGGTTACTTCCTCCGCGGTGGCGAGCACAGCGGCCGCCGCGCCATCGTTGATGCCGGAGGCATTGCCGGCGGTGACGGTTCCGTCCTTAACAAAGACGGGCTTGAGCTTCGCCAGCTTCTCGACGTCCGTCTCCCGCACCGCCTCATCAAAGTCCAGCTCGCCGACGGGGACGATTTCTTCCGCGTGGACGCCTTCCGCGCGGGCCTGGGCGGCCCGCTCCTGGGACTCGGCGGCGAACTCGTCCTGGCGCTCGCGGGAGATGTTGTTATCGGCGGCGACGTTTTCTGCGGTCACGCCCATGTGGCCGGTGCCGAAGGGGCAGGAGAGCGCGCCAGTAAGCCAGTCATAAAGCTTGCCGTCACCCATGCGCTTGCCAAAGCGCGCACCTTCGACGGAGTAGGGCGCGTTGCTCATGGATTCCGCGCCGACGGCCAGCGCCAGGGAGCCGTCGCCAGTCTGCAGGAGCTGGGCCGCGCTGATGACGGCCTGGACTCCGGAGCCGCACAGGCGGTTGACGCCCATCGCAGTGGAGGAGTCCGGCATGCCGACGTTCTTGGCAATGGCGCGTGAGAGGTAGAGGTCCTTCGGCACGACGGGCATGACGTTGGAGGCCACAGCGGTATCGAGGTCTGCACCAGTAAGCCCCGAACGCTCAATAGCCGCTTCGGCGGCAAGCGAACCGAGCTCGGTAAGGGAAAAACGGGCCAGGCTACCGCCGAATTTTCCGATGGGCAGGCGTGCGGCGCCCGCGATGTAGATGTCTTGGGGCATGAGCTCCTCCGTAGGTTTAACGAATCACCATTAGTTAACTCGGTATCCTAGGTCACTTTTTCGCCGCGCGCAACGGAGCTCCACTGGAAAGTGTGTGAGGGACTGTAGTTATGGCGTGGGTGTAACGTGCGCCACCCCCGCGTTGTTTACAGATTGTTCAACAACCCTTATGCTTTCACCATCGTTAAATGCGACCTTCGTCACGAAAGGTGCCCAACAATGAGCTTGGAATCAACCAATTCCTCCGCAGCTTCCCAGGAAGCAGCCCAGGGAACTACACAGGACGCGCCGAAAGAAGCGCAAGCCCCCAAGGGCATCGGCGCCATGGCCGGCGCCATGTTCCTCATGGCCACCTCCGCCATCGGCCCGGGCTTTTTGACCCAAACCTCCGTCTTCACCGTGCAGATGGGGGCGGCCTTCGCCTTTGCCATTGCGCTGTCGATCATTGTGGACATCGCCATCCAGCTCAACGTCTGGCGCATCCTCGCTGTCTCCGGCATGCGCGCCAACGAGCTGGGTAACACTGTGCTGCCGGGCCTGGGCTGGTTCCTTGCCGTACTAGTCTTCATCGGCGGCGTTGTCTTCAACATCGGCAACATCGCCGGCTCGGGCCTGGGCCTAAACGCCATGATCGGCATCGATGCACGCATCGGTGGCCTCATCGCCTCGGCCGTTGCCATCTTCATCTTCCTGTCCAAGCGGGCGGGCGTCGCGCTTGACCGCATCGTCGCCGCGCTGGGCGCCATCATGATTCTGCTCATGCTTTACGTGGCGATTGTCTCCCAGCCGCCGGTGGGCGAAGCCCTGAAGAATACCGTTATGCCGGAAAGCATTGACTTCTTCGTCATCACCACCCTCATCGGCGGCACGGTGGGCGGCTACATTACGTTTGCCGGTGCGCACCGCCTCATTGATTCGGGCCTGTCCGGCCCGGAGAACGTCGGCGCGATTACGAAGACCTCAGTGCTCGGCATCATCGTCACCGGCATCATGCGTGTGCTGCTCTTCCTCGCGGTCCTGGGCGTCGTCGCCACGGGTGTTGCGCTCTCCGAGGACAACACGGCCGCCGATGCCTTCCGCCAGGCCGCCGGCGAGTTTGGCCTTCGCGCCTTCGGCGTCGTCCTTTTCGCGGCCGGCCTGTCCTCCGTCATCGGCGCGTCCTACACCTCCATCACCTTTGTGACCACCCAGAAGGTCAGCCCGCGGACCCGCAACTTCCTCACCGTCGGCTTCATCGTTGTCTGCGCCATCCTCTTCGCTATCCTCAACTCCGCACCGCAGAAGCTGCTCATCTTCGCGGGCGCCTTCAACGGCATCATCCTGCCCATCGCCTTCGCCATGATCATGTGGGTGGCCTTCAAGCGTCACGACCTCACCCACGGTGTTAAGCAGCCGATGTGGCTGCTTATCGCCGGCGTCCTAGCGCTCGTGCTGGAAATCTTCATCGGCATCAAGTCCCTTTCCGGAATCGTTGAACTATGGGCATAATGCAGACGCCTGCAGAGGTGCGCGCCTTTGCCCGCGCACACGACATGACCACCACCGCCGGCCACGCCCGCGGCTTCATGCAGGCTAACCTCATTGCGCTGCCGCGCGAGTACGCCTTCGATTTCCTCCTCTTCGCACAGCGCAACCCCAAGCCGTGCCCCATCGTCGGCGTGCTGGAGGCCGGGCAGTTCACCTCTGAGCTCATCCCGGGCGGGGACATCCGCACGGACATCCCGGCCTACAACCTCTACGAGGATGGCCAGCTTACGCAGACGCTTGGCGACGCTTCCTCCTTCTACTCCGACGACATCGTCTCCTTCCTCATCGGTTGTTCCTTTACCTTTGAGAATGCGCTCGTGGAGAACGGCATTTCCATCGCCCACATTGATCAGGGCCGCAACGTGCCGATGTATCGCACCTCGATTCCCTGCGCGCCGGCTGGAGTCTTCTCCGGGCCGATGGTCGTCTCCATGCGTCCCATCCCCGCAAGCCAGGTTGCCGATGCCGTCCGCATCACCTCCCGCTACCCGGGCGTCCATGGTGCCCCGGTTCACGTGGGCGACCCTGCTGCCATCGGCATCGAGGACTTGTCGCAGCCCGATTTCGGCGAAGCCGTCGACATCCCTGAGGGCACCATCCCGGTCTTCTGGGCGTGCGGCGTGACCCCGCAGGCCATCGTGATGAACTCGCGTCCCAGCCTGGCCATTACGCATGCCCCGGGCAAGATGCTGGTCACCGACATCCCGGACCGCGATTTCCTCATCCCTTAAATTTTGTGCGGTGGTGCTACCACCCCAAGCCCTCAGTGCGTCGATGCATGGTTCTACTCAGATGGTTCTGGTCAGAAGGTTTGTTTGGGGGCAAACAAACCTTCTTCGAGTGCATAGATGGTTCACTTGGGGGTAAACGAACCTTTTGACCCGAACCATCTCACTCGAACCATGTGGTGCCGGTTAGTTTTGCGCGGGTGGAACCGGCTAACAGGAGCGAAGGCCATAGTGGGGGACTCGGAAACTAAAGGAAACTAAAGGACCCGGAGAATCGAGTTCATCGCGCGCATCAGGTCTGCGCGGCAGGCATCGGCGGCCGCCTCGCGCTCACCTTGCGCAATGAGGTGGGCCAAGTCGATGTTGGCTTGCACGTGGTTATCGTGAATCTGCGGGTAGCGCTCCAGCGTCAACAAGAAGGTCAAGCGCATGCGCGCCAGCAGGTGCGACATGGAGCGGTCCAGCGTCGGCGAGCCCAAACCGGCGACCAGCTGCTTGTGGAAGCGCTGGTTGATGAGGGGTCGGGGAGCGTCGGCAAGCACGGCGGATTCGGTCAGCCGCACCAGCTCGCCCGGGTCCTCGAAGGTGGCATAGCGCGCCGCGGCCGGCTCGATGGCGGCGCGCGCCAAGTAGAGATCGCGCACGAAATCGGTATCCGGGGTGGCAATGAAGACGCCCCTGTGCGGGATGCGCTCGACGATTCGCTCGGAAGCGAGCATGGCGAAGGACTCCCGCAGCGTGTTGCGGGAGCATTCGAAGCGCTCGGCCGCGCGGACCTCGCTGAGCTGCTGTCCGGGCATGTACTCGCCCTCGGAGATGGCGGCGCGGAGCGCGGACGCGACGGAATCTGCAAGCATGCGACTTACAGTAGCCCGCCGCTTAGGAAATCGTGGCGATTACCGCGCCCGGTTCCAACCTCGAGCCTTCCTTCGCCACCCGGCTCAGTTTGCCCGCAGACGGGGCCTTGACCGCGGACTCCATCTTCATGGCCTCAATCGTGGCGATGGCCTGGCCTTCCTCGACGGCCTCGCCGTCCGCCACGTTCCACGCCACGAGGTTGGCCTCATAAGGACAGGTCACTTCGTTGCCGCTGGCGCCGGCACCGGACGCCGCGCTTGCCGACGCCCCCTTCGCCTGCCCCTGCGACAACATATCGGTGGGGAAGCCCACGCTGACCAGCTTGCCGTCGATTTCCAGCGCGACGCGGGTGCGCTGCGCGTAGATGGCCTCGACAGGGACGGTAGCGCTCGTGGCTTCCGCGGAGGGGCGGTAGTTGTGGTCGAGCCAGTCGGTGTAGATACCGGCTGCGGCATCGGCGTCGCCGTGATCCACGAGGACCTGGGAGGAGACCATATCGCGGTGGAAGGGCAGCACGGTGCGAACACCTTCGATGTCGAATTCCTGGAGGGCCTGCTGTGCACGCTTCAGTGCGATCTCGCGGGTCGGACCCCAGACCAAGAGCTTGGCCACGAGCGAGTCGTAATAAGGCGGCACGATGGAACCGGAGCGCACGCCGGAGTCCACGCGGATGCCAGGGCCTGTCGGCGGCTCGAAGCGCACGATGGTGCCCGGGCACGGCGCGAAGCCGTTGAGGATATCCTCGGCATTGATGCGGAACTCGAAGGCGTGGCCGTCGGACACGGGGTCTGAAGCTTGCGCTTCAGACGAGGAAGAGGAATCAGACGGGGAAGCGGAATCGGACGCGAAGGAGAGGGGTTCCCCGGAGGCGATGCGGAATTGCTCCGCAATGATGTCCACGCCCGTGACCATTTCAGTCACGGGGTGCTCCACCTGCACGCGGGTGTTGACCTCGAGGAAGGAAATCGTGCCATCCTCGGAGACGATGTACTCCACCGTGCCGGCACCGGTGTAGCCCACCTTCGCGCAGATGGCGCGGGCACCCTCGTGGATGCCGGTGCGCTGCTCGTCGGAAAGCGCAGGCGCTGGGGCCTCCTCGATGAGCTTCTGGAAGCGGCGCTGCGTAGAGCAATCGCGGGTGCCCAGCACGGCGACGTTGCCGTGCGTATCAGCCAGAATCTGCGCCTCTACGTGGCGCGGGTGGGTCAGGAACTTCTCCACGTAGCACTCCGCGCGGCCGAAGGCCTCCTTGGCTTCGCGGCCGGCGGAGTTGAAGGCAGCCTCGATGTCTTCGAGGTTTTCCCCCACCTTCAGGCCGCGTCCGCCGCCGCCATAAGCGGCCTTGATGGCGATGGGCAGGCCGTGCTCCTCGGCGAAGGCGCGGGCTTCCTGCCAGTCATCGATGGGATCGGAGGTACCCGGTGCCAGCGGGGCGCCAACCTCCTCGGCCACACGGCGTGCGGCAATCTTGTCACCGAGCAGCTCGATGGACTCCGGCGACGGGCCAATCCATGTCAGGCCGGCCTCGGCCACGGCACGGGCAAAGTCGGCGTTCTCCGAGAGGAAGCCGTAGCCGGGGTGGATCGCATCCGCGCCGGCGCGCACGGCGATATCGAGGAGCGCGGGGACGTTCATATAGGTATCCGCCGCGGAGTTGCCGGGCAGGGCGTAGGCTTCATCAGCCACCTGGGTGTGCAGGGCGCCGGCATCGGCCTCGGAGTAAATGGCGATGGAGCGGATGCCCATGTCGCGCGCGGTGCGGGCGATACGGACGGCGATCTCGCCGCGGTTAGCAATAAGGACTGCAGAAATCATGTGTGGTTGTTCCTTAATCAGTGTTTAAGCGAGTTCAAAGCGGACTGTTGCCCCCGGCGGGAGCTGCGCGGCAATATCAATATCTTCTTCGAGGACCGTGGCGATGACCGGGTAGCCGCCGGTCACGGCGTGATCGCGAAGGAAAATCACGGGTTCGCCACTTGGCGGAACCTGGACTGAACCTGCGACCATTCCCTCCGAGGGTAGCTCGCCCTTTCGTGCACGGCTCAGGGTCACGGAACCTTCCGGGCCGACCAGACGCACGCCCACGCGGTTGGACTGTGCAGTAACGGTCCACTCTGTGGCGAGGAAGGCCTCTAGGCTTTCGGGAGTAAACCAGTCATCGCGCGGACCGAGCACGCAGCGCAGCACACCCTCGGTCTGTCCGTGCGCGCCTTCGCGAACGCGCATGGGGTTGCTCAGCTGGGCATCGGTCATCGCGGTGGAGCGGGGGAGGACACCAATGACATCGCCCAGTCGCACCGGTGCAGGTCCCAGCCCAGAAAGCACGTCAGTGGAGGCCGACCCCAGCTCCGCATCCGCCACGATGCCACCGCGGATAGCGATGTAGCTGCGCAGGCCTACCGTCGCGGGATCCACGGTCACCGTTGAACCAGCCGTGACGAGCACTGGGCGCGCGAGGTGCACCGGCATATCGTCGAGAAGCACGCGGGATTGGGCGCCGGTGACGCACACGACGGCGTCGGTCAGCGCGCGCAGGCGAATGCCACCGATATTCTCCAGCACGGTGGCACCGCGGGGGTTGCCCACCGCGACGTTGGCCGTCGCAGCCGCCGCCAAGTCTGCTGCGCCCGAAGGAGTGACGCCCAAGTTGCCGCGGCCGGGGCGGCCCTGATCCTGAAAGAGGGTGAGCAGGCCGGCATCGAGGACTTCCAAGCGCGGCAAGCGCGCGGGGGTACGGCGGCCAAAAGGCGTGGTGGACACCACGTCCGGCAGCGAGCTCACCGCGCGGTAGCGTACGCGGTCACCGGGCTGGACCAGTGCCGGCGGGTGGGCATCAGATTCCCACATCGGAGTTGAAGTAGTGCCCAACAGCTGCCAGCCGCCCGGGGAGACGCGCGGGTAGACAGCGGAGAAACCGCCGGCAATACCGACGGCGCCCGCCGGCACCGCGGTGCGCGGGGTGGCGCGGCGCTCGATGTTGAAATTCTGCGCCGAGTCCGCCGGGGTGCAATAAGTAAAACCGGGCGCGAAGCCGCCAAAAGCGGCGAGCCACTCGGTGGACGTGTGCCAATCAATGAGGCCTTCGCGCGACATGCCCATCAACTCGGCGGCCTCATCGAGGTCCTCGCCGTCATAGAGAACGTCGATCTCCACAAAGCGCGGATCCTCGCCCGCCTGCGCGGTGGGGTGGAAGTCCTGCAGCTTCTCCGCGGCTGCGGCGGCGGAATTCGGCGTGGCAAAGGTCAACAGCAAGGTGGTGGCGGCAGCAATCGCGTCGACTTGATCTTTGAGCGGATTAGCGTCGAGGGCCGCGTGCCACGCCATGACCTGGGGCAAGTCCTCCAGCTCTATGAGCAGCGCGCGCGTTCCTACGGGGTGAATATGCATCAGATGGCGCTCCGAATCTCGATTCCGCGCTCCTGCAGCTCGGCGACCACACCGCGCAGCAGCTGCACCGCGCCGGGCGAATCACCGTGCGTGCACACCGACTGGGCATCCACGTTGAGTACGGAACCGTCGATGGCGGTGATGGATCCGGTTTCGGCGACTTCGAGCACGCGCTTGACGACGTCCCCCTCATCACCCATTACAGCATTCGCCTCTCGCCGCGAGACGAGCGTGCCATCGGGGTTGTAGTTGCGGTCGGCGAAGGCCTCGCGGATGACGGTGAGCCCCTTCTTCTCGGCGATGTCGACGGCGACGCCGCCTGGCAGCAGCATGACGGGCAAGTCGCCGAAGGCCTTGATGCCGTCGATGACGGCGTGGGCCTGGGCCTCGTGGTGGACGATGGTGTTGTACATCGCGCCGTGCGGCTTGACATAGGCCACGCGGGTTCCGTTGGCCTGGGCCAGGGCTTGGAGGGCACCGATTTGGTAAGTGACTTCGTCGGCAAGCTCGGCAGGTGCGTAATCGATGAAGCGGCGCCCGAAGGCTGCCGGGTCGTTATAGCCCACGTGTGCGCCGACGGTGACGCCTGCTTCTGCGGCCGCCTTGAGGGTGCCCGCGATGGAGTGCGGGTCGCCGGCGTGGAAGCCGGTGGCGACGTTGGCGGAGGAGACAAGCTGGAGCATCGCGGCGTCATCGGCAACGGGGTTGCCGGCGGTGGTTTCGCCGAGGTCAGCGTTGAGGTCTATGTGCAGCGCGCTCATATTAGGAGGACACCTCTTCTGTAGTTCCCAAATTGTTGAACAATCTATGGGTGCCTAGTGTAGCCCGCATCACGTCGGTTTGTGAAGTGTGTCCCGTATCTGTGGATGGGTGGGACGTGAAAACACCCCCATCACGACGGTGATGGGGGTGCGGCTGCCTCGCGCCGGTGGGCCGGCGCTGCTAAGAGCTTCGCGTTTGAAGCTCGATGGTGCAGGATTCAGATTAGAACGGGAGGTTGACTCCCAGTGCCTGTGCTGCGGCCGGTGCGGCTGCGGCCAGCGCGCCTACGACGCCGAGGACGATGACGGCGATGCCCAAGCCGGTTGGCTTGCCGTCCTCGGAGGAGAGCTTGCCCTTGATGTCGTCGGAGGAGCTCTGGTCCTCGCTGCTCTGGTCGCCCTTGCCTTCGTCGCTGCTGCCGGCGTCGCCGCCCTGGTTGCTGCTGCCGTTATCGCCTTCGGTGCCGGTGCTGGAGGTGGCGTTGGTGCTCTGGCCGGTGGTGTCTTCAGCGTTGGCGGCGGTGACGCCTGCGAGTGCGAGGGCGCCGGCCAGGGCTGCGGCGGTGAGGTTGCGGGAAATGCGCTTCATGTTTCTTACTCCTGGGGTTAGATCGGGAAAGTTTGGTCAACGCCGTATCAGACGATGTTGTCACCGTTAACTGATGTCGACTTCCCACATACTAACCGAAAAATAGTGAGGTAGGTCAAACTATTTCCAATTTTTAAGCTACTCCACGCAAATTTTCATGGTTGTGTCAGGGTGCGCTGGCTCGTCGGGTGGTGCCGGCCCTTGTGGTGATGGGATGAAACTTCCTGCGTGGTTCGGGTTTTGAGGCTTGCTTGCGCGCTAGTTCATCCATTGAATCTTTTAACTTCCTCCAAGGGGTGCGGCCGGAAAAGTGGTGGCCCAACGGGCGTATAAAACTGCAAAAGCCGCGTCTCTCCACCCCCGGTAGGGAGGGGGAGAGACGCGGATGGGTTGCCTGTTGGCCCTAGGCCTCAAACCTCTTAGATGAAGAGCTTGCGGCGAGCAACGACAGCGCCAGCGGCGATCATCGCTGCGATTGCCAGTGCGGCGAGGCCGCGGGCAACGGTGTTGGAACCGGTCTCAGCGGAGATACCGCGGGACTGTGCTGGGGTCTGTGCGGCGGTGCCTTCAGCAACCTTGCCGCCCTGGGCGATGACCTCGTCCTTGTTCTCCTGCAGCATCTTCTCGGAAGCGGCCTTCTCCTCAGCGGAAGGAGCGTCCTTCTGAGCTGCCTCTTCGGACTTCACGTAGGTCTTGCCGTCCTTGGCCAGGTACCAGGTCACGCCACCGATGATGAGGGCGGCCGGCAAAGCCAGCCAAGCCAGCTGCTTCTTGTCGAACTCGGCGCTGGTCGGCTCAGCCTCGGACTCGCCGTTGATCGGGTAGTCAACGGAAGACGGAGCGGTAGCCTCGCCGGTGGCTGCCATGTCCATGTCCGGGGCCATCACGCTGGTGGTGGTCGGCGCGTCGGCATCCTGCTGAGCCTGCTGCTGCTCCCAAGCCCACTGTGCCTGCTCTGCGGTCAGTTTGGTGGTTCCGTCCAGCTCGCCGTTCTCGTTGCGGTGCTGGTAGCTACCGTCGGCCTGCTTCTGGTAGGTGACGCCATCGACCGTGAGTTCAGCCGGAGCCGGAATCTGGGCGGAGGCAACGGCGGTGCCGCCCAGTGCGAGGGAGCCAGCCAGAACGGCTGCGGTCAGGGTGCGGTTGATGCGCTTCATAAGCTTCTCCTTGCGGGGTTTGTGAGGTATGTGAGAGGGATTCAACCCGACGTGAACCACAATAGCCACAACTTTCACATTAATCACAAGGGTTTCGAAATTTCGCTCCGTAACATGGCGGATGCTTTTCGTGCCAAACGGGTGGCATGTTCGGTGGGTTGAGGTCCTCACGGGCGGCGCTACAAGGCGTGTTAACCTGCAAGGATAAGAACGGTGTTGTCTGTTGAGCTGCGAAAATGTTCGATAACTGCGCGTAGTGGCGGAAATCCCCCTGAACGGGGGATGCTGCATGGGGCTTAGCTCTGTTCTGCGGCGGGGTCAGGAGCTTCGGTTACGCCCTCAAACTGCCATCCCACCACGGCATTGCGCACCGCAGCAGCCAAAGGGTTGGCCGGCTGGATGCAGCTGATAGTGAGAAGGCGACCGGGCTGGGCATCGGTGCCCCAGATGCTCTCATCCTGCTCAAGGCCATCCTTCGACGGATCGTGCAGATCTGTTGCGGTGTATACCAGCCATTGCTCGCCGGAGTTCTGCGTGCGCAGGTACAACTTGTCGCCCACAGAGGCTTTGTGCTCGTCGGCGCTACCGTCGTAGAGGTTATTGAACACCGCTGGTACTCCTGCACCGGTATGCCCGGCGACCACCACGACGTCCTGCGCATCCGTACCGGGGAGCGAATAGGGTTTATCGTCTGCGGTGTAGGTGCAGGCCCTATTCATCGAGTCGGGGTTGATCTTGTTGTCTTTGATCCGACAGGAGCCTTCTTCAAACTCTGCACGCACATCAATTGTCGGGATGTACATCTCCACCGCTGGGGAGGGCTCGATGACGGCGGCGGGTTCCGTAACCACATCGGTTGGTTGCGGCGCGGGCGCGTCTGGCTCCTTATTGAACTGGAGTGCGGCGACGATGCCGACGAGAACCAGTGCCAAAATAAGGAGGACTCCCAACCCGCGACGGCTGATGGGCGTGCGAGGGCGCGGTGATTTCCGCCGTGGCGCAGGGGCTGTCGTCTTCTTCGGCGCGGTTCGGGTCGGCGCTTGTTGGGATGGCGTTTGTTGGGCAGGCGCCGACGTTGAAGCGGATCGACGGGAAGGGGAAGTTGTCGACGGGGACGAAGCTGGGCGATCGTGGCTGGGGCGGCGTCGCGGGCGGTAGGAAGGGCGCTCAGGGGCAGTGCTCTCGCGGTCGTGAGTAGAGCCTCTCTGGCGGGCACGCTCGGCGCGCAGATCAATACGGATTCCTTCTTCTGGCAGGCGGTAGTTATCGCGCTGCGCCGAGTAGCGAGAATCCATAGTGAGCTCCTGAAGAGAACGATAATTAGAAAGTTACAGTACTACTCGCTAAGTAACTATTCCGTATGCGCTCACTATGGCGGCAGGAGCGGGCATAAAATGCCGGCCTGAACTCTCGGCCTGGATGGCTGGCGATGAGGGAAGCCGTTGGCTAATGCCTTCCGTCGGCAGCGAGCTGAAAGCGCAGCGCGTAGGTGATGAGCCAGTGGGTGGACATGAAGTGGCCGTCGACAAGCTGCGTTTGCGCACTGGCGGCGAGTGCATGGGTGCGGGGCAGGACGGAGGCGTCGAAATGCTCAGCGAGTTCAACGAGCATCCATGCTCTGGTCAGCGCCAGGCCGTAGAGGTGGGCCAGGCGGCCATCGGTTGGGTCAAGCACCTCTGGGATTTGTGTGAAAAAGTCCAGCGCTTCGTTGTGGTGGGGAAGAAAGCCGTCGAACCAGTGTGGGAAGTCCGGTAGCACGCGCGACATGAGTAGAGCCTCCGATAGCCCGTTGGATAGGAAATCATGTCCGGACAGCTCCCATTTGAGCGGGTAGTCGCGGTCTTCGCCGAAAAGGCGGACAGCAGCCTCGCGCACCGAGCTCGCCAGTGAATCCAGCCCGAGTTTCTCCGCGGCCTCGTGGATGAGGAAAAGGTTGAAGGCTGTATTGGAATGCATGCCGTGGCGCACCGGTTGGTTGAGTGATTCAAGCCAGTCGCGGCAGTGCTGTGCGGTTAGCTCTACGAGCTTGTCCATCGCTTCGCCAGGCCGAACGGAGGCGAGCTGCAGCAGCCAGGCGCGCCCATAGGGCATTTCATATCCGGGGCGGGCGAGGAGGTAGTTGTATTCCGTGGTGAGGGCTTCTGCGCTGAGGCGATCGTCGAGAAGCGCGGCAAGTTCTTTGGGAGACTCGGGCCCGAGAATCTTGTTTAGTAGCGCGCCTGAGTACTGCATGTGGACGCTGGAGTGCCAGTCGAAACAACCGTAAAAACTGGGGTGCAGCTCGCGCGGGCGCACGTCGCAGTCTTCTGTGGAAGCGCTCGTGTGGTGCATCGCGGCGGGGAATTCGCGCTCGGGTGCGGCCATAATTGCTTTCGCCCAGGCGCTGGCACAAGTTTCTAGCGTGGTCATGCGTCAAGTATGGCAAAGCTGAAGGTGGGATGTGCGTTTCAGCGCAAACGTCGAACATATATCCGAAAATGTGGTGTTGGTGTCCGGTCGCCCTCGTAGTCTTTAGGGCAGGCATCCAAGGGGTGGGGGATGTGTGGGTGTCTGAAAATGCTGGCAATGCTCTTCGTCTTTGGGGGTTGCCACTATCGAAGAAGGGGGAACTGTGCAGTTCTTGGAAAACAGGCCGACGACGTTTAGTAAGAGACAAGTACATCGAATAGGTAGTGCGTTGCGCACTGGGCAAGAGATCGATGAAGAGCTATATCGGCGCATACTCATACATCAGTCTGCTCTTTGTGACCATCTTGAGTCCTTGGCAGCGTCGACACTGAATGAACTGAGCGTGCCGCTGGAGCGCTCGACAGATTCCGTTGTGGAACCGGACTCGAAACGATTCCTTATAGGTTCGCGGGTCAAGACTCGGCAGGTGCTCGTTGAGAAACTGCGGAGAATGCCGAGCTTCCCGCTAGAGAGCATCCAAGATCTTTCAGGAGTGCGAATGGACTTTGATGTGGCGCTCTCTGAACAATCAAGGCTGGCGGAGCTACTCGCCCAGGACTTCGAAGAAAGGGGAGCCGACCGCGTCAAAATTCAGGACATGAGAGAAAAGCCGCACTCTGGGTATAGGGCGATCCATTTACATATTTACTCTCCGGCAGGCCGGGCTGAGTTTCAGCTTCGGACGGCGCTCCAGTCACGATGGGCCAACCTTTATGAACTTGCTGGTGACTTGTACGGTCGCGGCATCCGATACCTTGAGCTCGGAGAGCACGTACCGTTGCAATTTGAGACCCAGGTTCGCTCGTTGCATGAGCTTTCAGAAGTGGTGCATAGAGTAGAAAAATACTTCGATGTGCTCTCTTCTCCGTTTGCCGAGCGCCCAGTGGAAACGGTGGAGTTGCGTGAAGCCCGGCCATTGCGGCAAAGGACTTCTAGGATGTTGGATAGGCTAATTAGTGAGCTCGACCGGAGACGGACAGAAAACGAGTCGGAAGGGAGTAAATAGTATGCCGGCTTTTCTTATTAAGTATCACCGTCCGACGGGTGCACTGAATGTCACGGAGTTTGAATCCCTAACTGCGGCAACTCTTGCCCGTCACGACCTCGATCAAATCAACGATGACCCAGACGTTGAGCTCGTTGCCATTGGCGCTGAAAGCCTAGAGTCCGTTCGACACACGCACGCGCGCTACTTCTTCCGTGAGAAGACCGCGCCGCCGTATCCCTTTGTGGCTTAAAGCTTGAAGCTTTGAATAGCGTAGTTAGCGAAGGCTAGCCGCGAAGGATTTTCTCCATGGCTTTTCCTTTGGCTAGCTCGTCAACGAGCTTGTCCATGTACCGAATATTTTGCATCAGCGGGTCCTCGATGTCCTGGACACGGTGCCCGCAGATGCTGCCGGTGATGAGGGAGCGGGATGGGTTCAGGTGCGGGGCCTGCTCGAAGAAGTCCTCGAGGGTGACCTTTTGCTTCCGGACCCGTTCCAGCTCCTCAACCGAGTAGCCGGTAAGCCAAGTGATGACTTCGTGAAGCTCGCTGACAGTCCTGCCTTTGCGCTCTACCTTCTTAACGTAGTGCGGATAAATATCGGCGAAGGGAACGGAAAAGATGCGGTGAGACATGGGCGCAGTATATCGGTGGGCCTCATGGCGCGCGGCGGCCGTTCGTTGTCGCGGTTTAGCCGTGCCAGAGCGTCGAGATTGGCATTGCCCAGAGGTTTTCACCCATCGGCAAGACGTCCTTGCCTGTGTACAAGACAATTCCTGCGCGGAAAGAATCACCAGCTACCTGCTGAAGATAGCGCAGGCCAGCAAAGTCCTTCGGCTGGATCGACATTGCGGCTTTGACCTCCACGCCAACAACGTCCCGGGATCGTGATTCCAGCACAAGGTCAACCTCTTTGCCAGTAGAAGTCCGAAAGTGGAAGAGGCGATAATCAACTGATGACCATGCTTTCTGCTTCAGAAGCTCGTTGGCAACAAAGGCTTCGCAGATGCCGCCGCTAAGCGTGCTGGAAATGTTCATCTCCAATGCCTCTGGCTCGAGGCCTGCCAGACTTGTGGCCAGTGCGGTATCCGAGAGGAAGACCTTAGGCTTAGAGATAGCTCGCTTCTCAAGATTTGTTCCCCATGATGGTAATTGGTTAATCAAGAAGACATCATTCAGAGCAGCTACATAGGTAGGGACTGAGCGTTCGGGAATGTCGAGTGCACGCCCAATGTGCGCCGCTACAAGTTCCGCGGTGCCTTGTGCAGCAAACTTGGCGAGAAGATTGTGTAAGCGGTCAGGGAATTGAATGCCGTAGAGCTCGGCAGCGTCTTTTGACAAGACTCGCTCAATATAAGCATCGAACCACCGGTGTTGCCGTCGCCGACCAGAATCCCTAAGTCCTGGAAAACTCGGCGTGCAGAAGAGCTGGAAGTAGTCAGCCCGGGAAAGGGTGGATGCGGGTTGTACGCCTGCATCTTTTAATGACCATATTCGGCCTGCAAAGTCTTCGTGGATACCTAAACGTTCGCCCACGCTGAGGCCGTGAAGGCGAATAGTTTCTGCGCGGCCAGCGAGAGATTCTTCGGCTCCTGTGAGGCTGAGGAGGTTGGATGATCCGGTAAGGATAAAACGCCCCGGCCGTCGATCTTTTTCGAGTGCGCCTTTAATCGCGCGAAACAGCTCTGGTGCGCGCTGAATTTCATCAATGGCTAGTGTGCCCTCGGGGAGCTGTCTGACAAAGCCGTCTGGGTCCGCTTGTGCAGAGGCCAGCGAAGCGCTCTCATCAAGGTTAAAGAACCTGTGTTCTCTACCTTCGAGTAATTGATGGACAAGGGTACTCTTTCCTACTTGGCGCGCGCCGGAAATAGTCAGCACAGGTGTATCCGACAGAACTTCTTCCGCCAGATCTTGTGCGTTTCTATGTAGAAAAGAATCAGTCATGGCAGTCAATCTACCTGCGATGTTGCGGTTCTGCAAGGTGTTCATTGCGGTTCTGCAATGCTCTCGTTGCGGTTCTGCAAGGTGTTCATTGCCGTTCTGCAAGGTTCCCGCTGCCGTTTGATCACGCTGTGGAACGCCAAAAAGAGGGCACCCGCAGCCGTCGTGAAACGGCTTGGGGTGCCCTCTTCTGTGGGGCCTAGGGAGGTGAGCTAGTCCCAGACGGGGGCGTCGCCAAGCTGCAACTCAGAGTAGCGCGCTTCCGGAACGGTGGCGGAGTAGGGCTTGCCCACGGCCTCCCATTCCTGGTCGGCATTGCAACGCACGTCCTGGCCGTCGGTGTCGAGCATGGTAAAGCCCCACACCAGCTTGCCCTGGGAGTTTGCCGGCAGCGTGTACGGGCCAACCTCCTGGTTCAGCTTCCAGTGCTGCTCGTGCACGTAGTTGAAACCGTAGGTCTGGGTCAGAACCTTGGCTAGCTCGCCCTCGCCCTTGATGGAACCGGAGACCTCGATGGTCTGCGTGCGGGCCTGGGTCACGGTGTGGCTGACCGGCACGGGCTCATCATTGCGGTTGGCCACACTAGCGGCATCAGTCTGCTTGAACCACCGGCGGGTGGCGGTGACGTAGGTGCCGTTCTCACCGGGCGTCGAGCAGTGCGTGCCCGGCTTGAAATCATCATTCCAGCGCTGCGGCAGCTCGAAGTCCCCGCCGAAGTCAGCGGCGTGGGCCACAGGAGCGGCCGCCAATAGGCTGAGCGCGGCGAAGGCGCTCGCGATGGACTTCTTCAGCACGTCTTAGCCCCAATCGTTGTTGTCGCGGGTGGAGACCTCCACGTGGCGCTCCTTCGGCAGGGTAGCGGTGAAGGTGCCACCGTTGGCCTGCCAGGTGTTATCGGAACCGCAGATGGTCTTCTGACCCTCGAAGTCGGAGACAACCCAGCCGGCGCGCATGACTGCGGTCTTGCCCGGAGCAATGTTGTACGGGCCGACCTGCTCGCCCACCTCGTAGGACTGGGAGTCGGTGTAGCTGGAGGAGAAGGTGAAGTTGATCAGATCCAGCAGCTTGAAGTCAACGCCGGCGGAAACGTTCCAGGTCTTGGTCTTGGTTTCCTTGATGGAGCGGGTGACCGGCAGCGGCTCGTCGTTGTAGTTGGACACGGTCCAGGATCCGGCAGAGCCGTCGAAGTAGGTGCGCTTGATCTTAACGGTCTGGCCGGTGTCACCCGGGTTGGTGCAGTGCTCACCGATGGTGGTTGGGTTGGCCGGGCCCAGGTCACGTGCCGGGAGGGCGTTAGCGGCCGGGGTAGCGATCAGGCCGCAAGCGATGGCCACGGCGGCGGTGGTGGAAGCAATCTTGGTCTTGAACATGGTGAATTCTCCTTGGGAAGTAAAGGGGGATTAGTAGATGGTCTGGGTCGGGACTGGGAGTTCGCGGTACTCGTCCGGGGTGACGTCCTCGGTGCGAGTGGAGCCGTCCTTGCCCGTGATGGTGGCCTCCGCCCAGAAACCGCTGGGAGCGGTGGTCTGCTTGTAGTTGGAGGTCAGGCTGTACTTTCCGTCCTTACCGCAGTGGATTTCGCGGTAGTTGATACGGGTCATGGTGGTGCCGTACTCCACGCGGACGCGCTCACCAGGGGCCAGGTCGATGTGCTGCAGCTCGGTTCCCACCGGCATGTAGGCGCGCTTGACCGCGCCAACGGACTCCAGCCAGCCCTTCGGGATATCGCCGCGGTTGCCCTGCCAGTTGGTGTACGGTGCGTGCTCGGCGCCGACGACGAAATCGGTGACCGGCGCGTACTCATAGTCACCCTTGGACCAGTTGAGGAAGTCTGTGGAGTAGCCCGGCTTGCGGAAGGTCGGCTTCACCGCAGTGATGTCCAGCGGGTACCAGGAGCTATCGCGGCCTTCGCAGGTCTCGCCTTCCTTGGGCCAGGATGGGTCGCGCTGCAGGTCCTCGGAAGGCTGCATGATTTCATCCTTCTTCGGGTCCGCAATCTTCTCCAGGCTGGGGCCGGACACGGAGGTGTAGTTGCCCTCGATGGGCTTGGAGTTCGCGCCCGGGGAGCGGGAAGGAATCTCCATGGCGAGGTCCGAAATCGAACCATCCGCCTTGATGATGTAGGCAAAGGCATAGCGCTCAGCCGGGCCCTTGCCGCGGATGACGTTGGCGCCGGGCATGTTCTCTAGGCGGTCATCGTTGCAGCCGACGAACATGGAGATGAAGTCCTTTTCCACCACGCCGTATTCCACGCGGAAGGATTCGCCCGGCTTCAGGGTGACGGGGCCGAAGGTTTCCTTCTCCTGCCAGCCGTTGCTCAGCTTCAGTCCGATGTCGGACTTGGCGGTGGTGTCCCAGCCGGAAGGCATAGCGGCCTTGGAGTTGGCCTCAATCTTGTGGTTGGTGCCCGTTTCCACGGAGGCGGTGTACGGCACCTCCTGGTTCGTGGTGTTCTTAAACTGCAGGGTGCCGTCGCTCAAGTAGCGGCGGCCGGTCTCTGCGAAGTGCCACTCGGGAGTGGCGTTGTCTTCACCTGCTGCGCTGCAGCTCTTGTAGAGGTTGGTGATGGGGTAGGCCTGTGGCATGGGCGGAATGTTGGCCGCCTGTGCCGAGGGGGTAACTAATGCCGCGGTTGCCACCAGTGGTGCAAGCGCGCGCAGTCCCTTAGAGAGCACCTGTGTACCGTCCTTATGTTTTATTAAGCGAAAAGTGAGAGATTTGTAGAATCCGCACTTATTTTAGGAGCCAAGCAAGGGGGTAGCCAATGGATATTGAAAACGGCTTCTAGCCCCTGAAGAAAGTTAGTGGCGTTAAGTATTTGCTGGCCAGCCCGTTGATCTTTCGTACACGAACTTCTGTATAACCCCGTGTGGGTGGGTCAACGCAGACCCGGTCTCTTGACTTTATGGGATACGCGCACCGGTGGTTGGAAGCCGGAAAACCTTCTAATAGTCCACCGCATCACGCACAATAGGGCAGGTCATGCAGTGCCCGCCCCCGCGCCCGCGGCCCAACTCCGCCGAGCCGATCTCGACCACCTCAATGCCGGCGGCGCGCAGCTTCTTATTGGTGTGCTTGTTTCGGTCATAAGCCACCACCACGCCCGGTTCAATGGCCACGACGTTATTGGCGTCATCCCACTGCTCGCGGGCGGCGGCATAAGTGTCCCCACCGGTTTCGACCACCTGCAGGCTCCCGACGCCAAGCGCCTTGGCGACGACCTCGAGGAAAGACTGGGTGGGCAGTTCGACGTCGAAAGGCGCCGTGCTCGTCGAAGGGTGCAAGACGATGGGCCGGATAGTGCCCACGACCTTGGGGTAGGCGGTGACCTTATCGGCATCCAGGAAGGTGAGCACGGTGTCGAGGTGCATCGAGGCGCGGTCGGCGGCCATGGCGGCGATGATGATCTTCTCGGCCGCGCCTTCCTGGAATAGGCGCATGGCCAGCTGGCTCACTCCCTGCCAGGTGGTGCGCTCACCCATGCCGACGAGGACGATGCCCTTGCCAATCGGCATGATGTCCCCGCCCTCCAAGGACGCCAGGCCCGGCTCCTCATCGGTATTGCCGTACCAGAACTGAAAATCCGCCTGCGCAAACCGCGGGTGGTAGTTATAAATCGCTCTGGTCAGCAGCGTTTCCTGGTGGCGCGCCGGCATCCGCATGGGGTTGAGCGAGACCCCGCCATAAATCCACGCCGAGTTATCCCGCGAGTACTGAGTGTTGGGCAGCGGGCGCAGCGCAAAAGCGGAAGGCCCGTAGACCTCTCGCATGGCGTCGATAGTTCCGTGGCCTAAGCCCTTCGGAATTTCGGCGAAGGGTAGCCCACCGATGAGGAGCTCCGCCAGGCGTTTGTTAGACATGTCCTCGAACCAGTGGCGCAGCTCGCCGCCGATGCCGACACCAACGTTCTTATCTAGCAGCTTGAAGTCCAGGATGAAATCACGCCCGCCTGGGGTGGCCAGGGTTTCCTCCAGGAGCGTGTGCATCTCCAGCACCTCGACGCCGTAGCTGCGCAGCTTGGCGACGAACTCCGCGTGATGCTTCTTGGCTTCGTCGACCCAGAGGACGTCGTCGAAAAGCAGCTCCCCGCAATTGCTGGGGGTCAGCCGCTCGTGCGCGAGCCCTGGCGCGCACACCATGACCTGGTGGAGCTTGCCAACCTCGGACCAAACGCCCAGCGGGGGAGTTGTCATGTGTGTGAACCTTTCTCGGCGCGGGTGTGCTGTGCCATCCAGTTGCGTGGTGAGCAGCAACACCCGGGGTGGTGATATGTGAACTAGACGACAATTCTAAGAAAAGTTCGAGCTTTTTCAAGCTCCCGCGAGCCGAAGAAAGCCCACGTAGGTGCAGGTTTTGCGGCTGTGTGCATACTATTATCCCCGTTTATTCACACGGCACGGGCTGTCACATGGTGCGGTTCCGCGCCGCGCTTGCCGACGCCCCGCCTTCCGTCACTGCGGCAACACCGACGCTGGCAGGGGCGGCATTGCCCGGCGAGCTTGATGAATAACTTCGAAAAGAGTGGAAACTCTGCGCGAATAGTAGAGATGTAAACGCGCGGGGGTAGTTGTGGCGTGCAGTCCGAGGGCGAGGGAGGCCTCGCTACTGGGCGTCGAAGTCCTCGGCTATGAGGCTTGCCGCGTGTTCGCGGAGGTAGTCGCGTAAGTACGGCAAGGCGAAATCGACTTCGCCGTGGCCCGTGGTGGTGATCATTTCGGCGTCGAGAAGCCGGCGGCGATAGTTGCCTACATAAGAATCAGTCTTATTGAAGCGTGCCTTGATATCCGCCATCTTGGAAGGGCCATCGCTTTGAGCCATGTAAACCAAAAAGCTTCGGTCGACGGGGGAGAGGTCCGACAGCGCTGGCTCATGAACAAGCTGGCCGAGCTTGCGCTGTGCTGTTGCGACTCCGCGCCGGGCAGCGTCGATAGAAATCTCGGTACCTCCGTCAGCGGTACGCGCCTTTTCCCGAAAGGAGCACTGGCCAACGAGTTGGATCATGAATGGATATCCATGGCACGCCTCAACCGCGGTTTCCAAAGCGTCCTGTGACCATGAGGTGGCGGCGCTGTGAAGGGGTTCCTCCAGTGCTTCACGTACATCCGAATCGGAGACCCTGCCCAGCTCAATGCGGTTAGCGCGTCGAAGAAAGGTAACTGGATTGGTGTCGCCACGACTGTTCAGCTTCCCGGAAAGCAAAGGTCTAATTGAGGACGGGATGCCTGCCATGACAACGGAAATGTCCTCACCCTCGCGAACTAAATGTTGAATCGTGGCGCCGAACTCTATGAGCTCCTGGCTGCGTTGATGGTGCATTTCATCCAGTGTTACAAGAACCCCACCGGGCTCCTGGCGGGATTTCCGGTCGAGCTCACGTTTATAGGCCAGTAAATCCTTGAGCGCATTGCGGAGCGAGTACGTGGACTCTGCGATAGCTCGGGTATCCCAATTGAGCCCGCCTCCAATGCCGAGGATAGAGACGTTGAGGCCTTTGAGCTGTTTCCTCTCCTTAGCCAGAAGCTGAATAATGCTGCTACGCAGTCGCTCAACAAAACCGGTCGTTGCAGTGTCACTGAGCGTGAGCCAACCGCGCTCGAGCGCTTCGTCTTCGAAGGCATTAAGAAGGACTGTCTTGCCGATGCCGCGTGGTCCGATGATGAGTGAGATCCTCTCATGGGCACCAGGGCCTTCATCGAGTGCAAAACCGAAATCACGAATGGCATCGCTGCGGCCAACCAACAGTGGGGGAGCGGCGCCGAAGGTAGCCCTAAAAGGATTGGTGTTCTTCGGCTTCATGGAACTCACGTTAACCCACGGCGCTTTTGAAGTCTTGTGAAGTTTATGAATTTTGTGAATTTTTTGAAGTTTATGAAGAGCTTTGAAATTTGAAAGAGGGGCCGCGCCGCTATCAATAGGAAGTGGCGGCACGGTCACGGCGTGATTGGGAAAGCTGATTTACCAGCCCTTTAAGGAGCATCTTTGGCGCAAGGGATGCGCCCGGACATCGTCGTGGATGAAGCGAGTTTGGGGGAGCGAGCATCCGGCCGGTCGGAACAGAAAGCGAGCACGTACTCACTCAGCAACATTTAACTGGCCACGTACTGTGAACGTATGACTCAGGACGCTTTGAAACCTATAGCGGAACTGCCCCGCGGTGAGTTCGCCTTCCCTGGCCCGCTTCGCGACGCCCTCGTCACCGCCATCCTGGACGGAACCAAAACCACTACGACGTCCTTGTTGGCCGAGCACCCGCGCGACCACGACCCGCGCGAGGACGTGGGCACTCTTGAGGCCGTCCTCGACTCACACGACAACGTGGTGTGCGCCATCCGCACCATCGAGGTCCAGGTCTGCAGACTCGCCGACGTCAGCGACGAGCACGCCATCGCCGAGGGCGAAGGCTACGCCGATGCCAGCGAATGGCGCGCCGGACATGAAGAATTCTGGCGCTCACCCGAATTCGTTGAGTACATCGGAGAGCTAGAAATCGACGACGATACCCAGGTGGTGTGCCAGCGCTTTGCTGTTGAAGGACGGTACCCGGTTAAGGCATTGGAGCCGTGGGATTCCTGAAGGGGCATGCCCGCGAGCTAGGCGTATTCGTAGCTTGGGCCCAGCGGTAAACATGTGGACGATGAATGTTCATCTAAATTTTGCTTCAAGGTTGGGACCCCTCCAACAGCGTTAGGCAAGATTCCTCTATGCGCAATCGTCACACCATTCTTGCTTGGACTGCTCTTCTTTCTCTCAACGCATCTAACGCTGTCGCTGCTGAATCGGACCCAGGTCAGGCGGCAGTAGCGACCGGAGACGTTGTCTACTTCCAGGACATGAAGGAATTTGAGCCCCGAGCCTGGGATGACGGTAGCCACCAAGGTGGCATCGCCTACTTAGCAACTGCCCTCGAGAAAACCCGCCAAGAAGAAGGCGACCCTATTGTCGCCTTTGGTGGAGAACTCGCTGCCGGCAGCCTATTCGGCTCAGTCTTTCGCGGTGAGCCATTCGTAGAGGCTTTTAACGAACTCGGTGTGGACGTTGGCAATTTTGGCAACCACGACTTTGATTACGGCGTGGACCATACTCGTAGCCTTATCGAAAAAGCCGAGTTTCCGTGGATTTCCAGCAACCTGACTACCCAGAATGGCGAGCCGATCAGTGATGACGGGACCACGTTCACCGCTAAGTCTGGCGACCTCACCGTCGGGTTTGTTTCTCTTACTGCCGACCTTGATCGAACGGTAGCCGCCAAGGATGTGGTAGTGGGGGACTTCATTGATTCCGCACGCGCCGGGGTTAACAAGCTCCAAGAAGAAGGCGTCGATGCAATCGTTTTGCTGAGCCAGATTTCAAAAGAAGACACCACTCGGGTAATGGAAGAGAATCCCGAGCTTGCAGCAGCGTTGCGTGAAGAAAACGAGGCGCAATCACCGGAAGAAGTAACCTACACCGCAGATGGTCGGCCGATCGTCGCACCGCGCGCTGATTATGGAACGTTGGTTCACCTCGACATCACCGTTGACCGGTCCACACAGGAGAACACAGTGAAAGTGGTGAACCATCCGGTCAATCCATCGCTAACCGCTAACGAAGAGTGGAAGACACGCAGCGAGAAACTCTACGGTGAATTAGACCGCCAACTGGGCGAGCAACTTGGTACTGCGACGCAGGCTTTATCAAAAGCAGAACTAGGTCCGTTGGTAGCGGATGCATACCGCGAACATTTCGATACCCAGCTCGGATGGCAGAACGGTGGCGGCCAGCGTGCCGACATGCAAGAAGGGACTTTGACCCGTCGCGATGCACAATCGGTGCTTCCTTTCGGGAACTCACCAATCGCGATTCAAGCAACAGGCGCACAGATCAAGGATGCACTGGAAAAGGGTATTGAATCCAACCCGGACGGTGGAAACGGCTTCCCACGAACTGCCGGATTCACGTTTGATTTCGACGCATCTGCGCCATTTGGCGAGCGTGTCACGGCGATAAAGCTGGATGATGGCACGTCAATGGACATGAATGCCACCTACTCACTGGCCATTAGCAACTACGTGGTAAATGGTGGCGACAAGGTTGATTCATTCGTCGATGCGCGTGTTACTTCTACCGGCACGGCAATCGACGTCGATGTCTTCTCCGAGTATATTAAGCGGCAGGGTGAGCTCTCACCTTTGAAGACTCCTGATAAGCCAAACAGTCCAGCAAACGATGGGAAGAGAGAAGAATCATCGATTGGATCTTCGCGAGGAGCAGCCGTTGCTATCGGGGTGATTGCCGCACTGGCGGGTGCTTTCGTCGCGTTTACTCCCAAGCCCGTACTGGAGGGGATTGTTCGCTACCTGAAGACCTTCTTGCCGGGCTCGTGGCAACTAAGTCTTCCTTCGGATCGCTTCCCCTTGCAGGGACTGCATCAATAACCAGGGCATTTCAGTTCTACGGAGTCATTCCCACGTATCAAAAGAGTGGCTGAGCTGCGAGTGTCGAGATATTTTTATCAGCCCAGTCGGTAGACCTCATAGTCGTCCGGCACTCCGGCGCCAGGAACGTGCTGCAGTCCGAGCTTCAATGCTAGGGCAATCGACGCTTCATTAGTGGGGTCGATTATCGCAACGACTGGGAGCTGCGGGAAACGCTCGCGCGCACTGACAATCGTAGCGGCTGCGGCCTCCTTGGCATAGCCTTTGCCCTGCGATTCGGGTGCGAAGCGGTAGTAGAGGTTGAGTACTTCTTCACTGGCCTCCTCGCTATGGCGCACGCCAGTAAATCCTATGGTCGTGCCATCGAGCGTGGATACCACGTAGTAGCCCAGCTGATTCTCGCGCCAGTTGGCCTGCCATGTGCGTGCCAACTCCGTGGCTTCCTCCCTGGTCTTCATAGCTAGGTCAGGGCGGTGTTCGTAAGTGCGGGCGTCCGAGTGGATGGCAAAGATGGCGTCTATGTCGGCGTCAGTTGGTGCCGACAAACTGAGTCGGGGAGTGCGAAGAGTATGAATATCATTCATTGCGAGTCCTGAGGTTGAGAGCGGCGTTCGGCCAAGTTGTCTAATCTGCACACGCGTGGTGCCGTCGCTCTTGGTCGAAAGCTGCCTGGCTGCGTCGGTCAGAGAGGAAACAACTTTGCCTTAGGCCTCCGAACGTGGGTCAATTACTTCTTGGGCAGTCTCCTCAAGCGCTTCTTCCTCGAAGAATGACGAGTCTTCCACAGCGTTTCCTTCGCTGACATCGCGCTGAACCGTCTTCTTCAGAGCACCCTCAATGAGTGTGCAGAGTGATTCCCTTCGACGCTCGAAGAAAGCATCAAAGTTATCGCTGCGCAGTGCTTCGGGCGAAATGAGGTGTCCGCGGAGAACGTCGTCTACGCCGTTGGCATCAAAGCCTGATTCGCTCTCAACTTTGGTCAAGTATGCCGACGGTGCGACGCCACCGATGACACGGTTCGTACGTGCGCTCAGCGTCGTTTTGTTGACGATAGACTCGCGGCGTTCATCATCAATTCCGTTCTTTTTGCACCAGTCCTTAGGGAAAATATGGTGGATGTCTACGGCCATGTCCCTGTACTGGAAAGCGCCGAATTGCTTCCCTTCGACCCAGTCCGTAGAGCCCTGTGCCATGATCAGTGCAGCAATGCCCTTGTATGCCGCGGCATTGCGGGTGCGCAAGGAATGAAGGCGGGATTCCGCAAAGGTAGCGTCCTGCACGGTGCGTGGGGCGGTAGTCTCTTCACCCATCGCCCAAGCAGGCACCCCTTCAAGGTCACGCACGAAGCGCGTCTCAATGGCAGAGCCATAAAGCTCGCCCAAGACTCCACTCCAGAACCACTGCGTAATCTTCTCTTTGACGTGGTGCTTGTCTGCTTCCTTGCCAAGAACAACGGCGATGGCAGCTAGCGGAACTAATTGCTTCGGGTAGGGGACATCCCTGAATCGGTAAATATGCAGATCCGCTAGGAAGCCTGCTACCCAGATGAATCCTTGACGTAGGGCGTCGCGCCAGGTGAGGTAGTCGTTCAACTCAAGCCTTAAAACGTCTTCCCTCTTGGCAGACAGACCGACTTTGCGGCCTCCCGAAGAATGCTTGCTTCGCTCAAGAGTCGTCAGCATCGTGATTGCTTGGAGGAAGTCAGTGTTCTCCACCTTGTGGAGGACATCATGTTCTTTCCACAGTTCCTTAGTCTCCACCCAGTCGTCGTTGAGGCGGAAATCGTGCTGGTACCTGTCGTAGTACTCGGCATCGCCTGCAAACACTGCTGTGAGGAGCTCAAAAACGTTGAGTGGGAGTCCACCAACATTGACCTTTTCGAAGACGGTGGCCACCGCTGCCTTGTCCGTCTGCTTGTCTAGCTCAATTGCAGGAATCTTGTATTCGTTGACCTGACGGATGATCCCATCGCTGAATGCGGTCATGAGTTCGGTATCACCCAGCTTGCCAAACCATTCGAAGAGCCCCATTTGATCGAGAAGCAACGAAACAGGGATGTATCCCGCTTCGTGTTGCTTTTCCATACTGCTGAGATCGAGAACGATATCGCGGTTGAAGTTGGTTCGAATTACCCCATCAGCCGGTACCGAGATCACTGCTTCATCCAGCTCGAAGGGATCCTCAATAGACTTCTGGATATTGATGAAGTACCTGCGGTCGAGGCGCTTGCCGCGTGAGTCTTTGGTGTGAACAACACCATCACCCTTGAGGGCTTGGGTAAGCGATGTCAGTCGTTGCTGGCCGTCGAGAAGCAAGAACTTGGGCTCGGAAGTAGCAGTCGCCTCGGTGCTTTCGATGGGCCGTGGCTTGAACCTGACAGAAGAATTGCCGGTTTCCAGCAACATGATGATGCCCAACGGATGCCCACGGAAGATGGTTATGAGGAGCTGGCGGACGCGCTCGTCCTCCCACTTGTACTTTCGCTGAAAATCGGGGAGCTGAATCTCTCCGTTCTCGGTATTGCGCATCAGCGCCGATAGTTGGTGCATGTTGGTGTTGAAACCCACCGGAGCCTCCTCTGTAGCGAATAGTCTTCTCCAGCATGCCTTAAAAGGGGCAAAGGGGAGGAGAACTCTGGAGATTTATTTCAGCAAAAGGCTGCGTTTGGTGTTGAGCTTAGCCAGGTGAAATGTTCTCGAACTCCTGAGCCGCAATCCTCCCAAAAGGTCCAGCCCCGCTGATGCCTTGGACTCCATGAGCCTTTCCGACTACTCCCAGCTCGCCCTCGATGTACCCATCTCCTGCTGTGATGAGCACTGGCTGGTCAGCAACGTCGCGCGCTCCAGCGCATCTATGGGCAGCGGTTGGTGCTGCGTGATTACGGGATTGAAACGCGAGGGCGTGCCACGACGAAGCTGCGCGTGAATTACCGCACGACCCGGCAGAACCTGGGCTATGCCACGGCGATTCTGGACGGTGCCGAGTGGGTGGATTCGGAAGAGAATATCGACGATCTGCATGGTTATCGTTCGGTGCGCCAGGGTCCTGCGCCGGTTGTCTTGAATTCTGCGAGCAAGGCGGAGGAAGCTGAGGCCTTGGCCGCGCGTATCCGGGACTGGACCTTCGGGGATGACGATGTCTCCATCGGTGTGCTGACCCGGGCTAATGCCCGCAAGGATGAGATCGCCACGCAGTTGGGCGAGCTGGGCGTGGCCGTGAGCACTGGGCGGCGCACGTCCCGGGAGCGCCCGATGGCGGTGATGACGATGCACAACGCCAAGGGCTTAGAATTCACGCACGTCATCTTGCTTGATGTAAGCCGCGAGGCGCTGCAGCGCGAGCGGGCGTTACTCTACGTAGCAGCCTCGCGCGCCCGCGATGTGCTCGTAGTGAGCGTGGTGGGGAGGCCTCCGAGCTGTTGCCAGGTTAGGTTAGTCAGTTCTCTTCCTTTGCTTCCTTTCGCTGGAAGGAGCTGCATCACAATCGCAGGAGACGTATGATGTCTTATGACTCAAGTGAAAAAGTGAATAGGAAGGGTTCAAGACATGACTGCAAGCACACAGCTCCTGCACGGCGTTGTACCGCCGCTTCTGACTCCGTTTAACGAGGACTACTCCGTCGACATCGATACCCTCAAGCGTCAGGCCGAACGGCTGATTAAGGCTGGTGTTCATGGTCTGTTCGTTCTCGGTTCTTCAGGTGAGGTGGCTTTCCTTACACGAGAGCAGCGTAAGGAAGTCATTGCAACGGTGGCGGAACAGGCTCGCGGGCGAGTTCCGGTAGTTGCAGGCGTGATTGACATGACGACTCCGCGAGTCATTGAGCATATTGAAGATGCCGTCGCGCTCGGGGTCCAGGGTCTAGTTGCCACTGCCCCTTTTTATGTTCGTACTCACGATGTAGAAATTGCTGAGCACTTCCGACTTCTTCACGAAGCCGCGCCAGAGACTCCCATCTACGCGTACAACATTCCGGTCAGTGTTCACTCGGTACTGGATATTTCTACCCTTATTTCTCTCGCCAAGGAAGGTGTGCTCGCTGGCGTTAAAGATTCTGGCGGCAATGATGGATACACGCGTGCTCTGATTAGCGCCCGCGACAAGGCTGGGGTGAAAAACTTTGTGGTTTTAACTGGCTCGGAAACTACGGTCGACTTTGCTTACCTGGCAGGTGCCGATGGCGTGGTACCTGGTCTGGGCAACGTGGACCCGGTTTCCTACGTGAAGTTGCATGAGCTACTGGTGGACGGGGCGTATGCCGAGGCCGCGGAATTGCAGTCTAAGATTTGTGACCTTTTCACCATCGTTGGTGTGGGCGATGGGACCCGCATGGGCGGAAGCTCGCAAGGTCTCGGCAGCTTCAAGGCAGCGCTTCACCACCTGGGCGTCTTTCCGTCGGGGCTGATGTCCCGTCCGCACGTCGCTCTGAATGATGAGGAGCTGGCTAAGATTCATGAGATCGTCGATGCCGCTCAGGTGATCGAGCCCTAATTTCGCTGAACTACGACGAAACGAGTGAAGAGTGACTAGTACCCTTGCGCTTGATGTCGGTGCAACAAAGATTGGTTGGGGCTTCGTGTCTGATGAAGACCCAACGCAGGCAGTTGCGTTGGGAAAGATTCCTACCCAGCCGGCCGGTGCTTCGCCACAGGAGCAGATTAAGAAAGCCGTTCAGCTGGCGTTGGAAGGATCGGGCATTGCCCCGGCGCGAATCGGCATTGGTTCGCCAGGAGTGATTCAGGCACCTGAGGGACTCGTCACCTACAACGGGGACACCATTAAGAACTGGTCTGGTACCAATCTTCGTGAGGTCGCGAAAGAGGTTGTTGACCTTCCGTGTGCTGTTCACAATGATGTGAGAGTCTGGGCGTACGGAGAGCTGATGCTCGGAGCCGCGAGGGAGTTCCAGTCCGGCAGAGTCCTGTACCTTTCGTTGGGAACTGGTGTCGGTGGTGCGGTAAGCGATAACGGGAGTCTGCTCAGCGGACCTACCGGATCGGCCGGAGAGTTTTCGGAGCTCTTGTGCGCTGATTTCCGGGGCTTTGCGGACCGCGCCGAAAACATTATGAGCGGCAATAGCTTGGCTGCGTATTATGAAGAATTTTCTACGAACCCGGCGAGCGAGCGGGTGCAGTGGAAGGAACGGGCCCAGTTAGTGCTTCCCCTCGAAAAGGTCGTGGAAAGAATGAACCAGGGAGATGAACTCGCTTCCCGGATTATTCGAGGGAATTCTTATGGCCTTGGCCGTGCGGTGGCTGGTCTTGTTTCGGCTCTTGATCTTGATGCCGTTGTCTTGGGCGGCGGTGTGTGTCAGATTGGTGCCGCTGTGGAAGAACCATTCCGTCAGGCCATAGAGGATTTCGCATTGAAGCCGAATCGCTCCGTTGCAATTCGGGTTACTGAATCTCCGGCGACAGCACCGTTAGTGGGTGCAGCGGCTTTTGCTCGAGATAACGCTTTTTAGCACCGTTTATCTGCGATATATCCAGAAGAAGGCTCAGGTATATGTTTAGGTTTAAGAGTAGTGAACTGGCGGAACGCCGAGAAGAAGTCCAAGGGTTAATTCGAAACTCGGTGATTGTCTCGGTGCAAGCGCCAGATGGTCACCCAATGCGCGATACCCATACCTTGACGCATGTCGCTCGTGCGTGCGTTGAGGGAGGAAGCCGTGCAATCCGGTGTGGCGGGTATGGCGGCATCGAGGATGTCGAGGCAATCGCAGCTGCAGTAGATGTACCAGTTTTCGGCCTTACAAAGGAGGGGAGTGAGGGGGTTTATATCACGCCAACTGTAGAGTCCGTCCGTCGATTGGCTGAGGCAGGGGCAGCTGTTATCTGTGCAGATGCCACGGATCGCCCTAGGCCTGATGGCTCAAGCTTTTCTGATCTTGTCGCAGAGTGTCACCGGCTTAATGTCTTGTCAATGGCCGATTGTTCAACCCCGGAAGAAATGCAGCAGGCGCACCACACGGGGGCGGATATCATTTCAACGACGCTGGCCGGCTATACAGAATTCCGGAGCAAGACTGAAGGTCCGGATCTTGAATGCTTGGCAGAGGGGCGACGGCTCTGTGGTGAAGATGCTTTTTTGATAGGCGAAGGCAGGTTTGCCTCGCGCGATGATGTGGCTGCAGGAAAGCGCGCTGGCGCCGATGCAATCATCATTGGCACTGCCATCACAGATCCTGCCTGGATTACGCGGAGCTTCAATAGCTGACGCGGATTGTCACAGCGAAGTCAGCAGAGGCTCGTAATGCCTGAGTACAGACTCTTGATACTTCTTCAGGTCATTGTTCTGTAGAGCATCGACGATGTCTTGGTGCGCGCGAACCGTCCTGCTGAAGTCCTGTGGTTCTTCCAACTTGCGAAGTGGAATGACGTTCATGTGCACTTGCCAAAAGGCATCATTGAGCTCACGGATGATCGGGTTATCAATTTCGGAAAGCAGCACCTGATGGAACTCCCGATCCTCTTCGGCAAAGTTTAGGCCCTGCTTCCGCTTGGCTGACATCTTTTCCACGATGATGCTCAACTGCTCTAGCTTCGAGGGGTCGAGTTTGGCTGTGATTTCTTGCCCGATAGCAAGATCAATCGCCTGCCGGATTTCCACTACATCACGAAGTGTTTCAAGGTTGTCATCAGCGTCGAGAGTCGCTCGAAAAATGAGTCCTTGAACTAGAGCTTTGAGGGACGTGCTGGAGACAAACGTTCCTGTTCCGTGCCTGACGTCGACGATATCTAGCGTCGTTAGGATTCTGATGGCCTCTCGGACAGAGGAGCGAGAGAAGCCAAGCTCTTCGCAGAGCTCTGATTCGGTTGGCAAAGTGTCCCCGGGCTTGAGGGCGTTGTCCCGAATGTATTGTTTGATGCCTTCTACAGCCTGCTGGGTGGTTGAGGCAGGGCGATGTGTGGCTTCACTGAATCCCCACGTTCCGGTGTGCACTGGTTAATCCCTCTTTTCTTTTCGATATATCTTAAGCCTTCCACGTTGGCGGGGTGCTTAAAGGATGAGCGCTGCGGGGGAGTAGCACTCCGCTCTGACGATCAGGGGTAGACGGCTATATCTTAAATCCCTTCAAACATCAGACGTCTGATGTATTGTATCTTCTAACATGCTTTGTTGCACAGACAAATTAGAGAGTGATTTAGCTCTCTATATCGAAAGCCCTGAAGGGAAGGCCAAATGCAATCATTCGGAACACTCAACTGGATAGTTCTGATCCTCTATCTCCTGGGAATGCTTCTTGTCGGCGCTTATTTTGCGCGTAGGGCCGGCAGTGATCAGGACGAATTCTTCAAAGCGGGTGGCAGGATTCCTGGCTGGGCGGCAGGATTCTCAATCTATGCCACGACGCTGTCTGCCATCACGTTTATGTCCACTCCGGAAAAGGCGTATCTGACTGACTGGGCTTACTCGGCTGGTAACCTCGCTATTTTTGCCATTGTTCCAATTTTGATCGGTTACTATGTTCCGTTCTTCAGGAAGCTGGATGTCACTACGGCCTACGAATACCTCGAGGAGAGATTCTCCGTAGCCCTCCGAGTCCTCGGCTCGCTCCTCTTCGTTCTTTATCACGTCGGGCGCATCGCCATCGTTATCTATTTGCCAACATTGGCGATCACGTCGGTGGCAGATATCAACCCGCTGGTCGTCGCCGCGTTTGTAGGCGCTCTTTGTATTGTGTACACCTTCCTGGGAGGCATGGAAGGCGTGATTTGGTCTGATGTGATTCAGGGTGTCCTGCTGCTGGCTGGCGCTGCAGCGGTAGTGCTGACGGCCATGGCTATGACTCCCGACGGATTTAGCGGTGCGGTGGTTAACGCCGCTGAAGAAGGAAAGTTCTACTCAGCGGACAACTTCACCACGAATGCAGTCTTCTCCTCGATACCATTCATCTTTATCGGAAATGTACTGAACAGCTTGCACCAGTACACCTCTTCTCAGGACGTCGTTCAGCGCTACCAAACGACTCCTACGATTCAAGCGACGAAGAAGTCTCTCATCGTCAACGGAATTCTGGCGCTGATAACTATTCCGCTGTTCTACGGGATGGGAACGGCTTTGTATAACTTCTACGAAGCGAAGGGTGGTCTGCCTGAGGGAGTCAACACTTCTGCTGTAGTGCCGTATTTCATTCTTTCGGAGCTGCCTGCAGGCATTGCCGGACTCTTGATTGCTGCCATCTTGGCGGCTGCGCAATCGACAATTTCTTCTTCGCTCAACTCGATTTCCGCGTGCGTTGTCGTGGATATCTATAACCGCTTCTCCCCGAAGGAAGCGTCGGTTACTTTCTCTCGCCTGGTCATCATCGTTGCCGGAACCTTCGGATTGGCCGTTGCGCTGTATCTCATCATTACCAACCAGTCGGACCTGTGGGACCTGTTCCTCGCGATCACCGGTCTTTTTGGAGTTCCGCTCACTGCGGTATTTGTCTTGGGTATCTTTACGAAGTCCGCAAATTCCAATGGCGTTCTCATCGGGCTCCTTTGCGGAGCGATTGCTGCGTACTTCGCTGGAAAGCTGGACCAAGGCCCATTCTTGGTCTCGATTGTCGCGTTCGTAGGAACTCTCGTTATCGGCTATCTGGCATCCTTCATCTTCCGGAAATCGGACCAGCACGACATCACGGGCTTGACTATTTACGGAAAGGACCTTGAGTACACGCGGCGTAGCGCCATGCAAACGCCTGTTGCTTAAATCAAGTAAGTTAAGCCCACGCAGCGTGAGTTGTTGCTCTCCGTGGGGTACATCTCGCATGGCCGCGGCGTGCTCGTAACGAGTGTGGAGGGGCTTCGACGCTGTTGCTGTGGTCGGTGGGGTTGCCGCCTCTGGACCGGTGTCCCAGTAGTTGTGCTTCAAGCAGCTTCATCCTGATGCTTCAAGGAAACGTGGAGGATTTCTTCGATGACCGTTGCAATAACGCCCGGTGTTCCTGGATTTATGGTCCGCCAATTCTCGCTGCCAAGGACTGGAAGGAGCCTTAAGGAGTTGTCAATGGGGTGGCTATCGGCGACAAGTAGTTCGCCCCAATCCTCTTGGTGTAGGGATAAATAGGCAGGGGAGTGGGAGTTCACAATCATTTGCTGCAGGGGATTGTCCGGGCCCACTTGGTGGCGTGAATCGACAGCCAGCTCATGCAGGAGCGTATACATAGCGCGAAGCTTGTCGGGATAAATGCCGTTTTCTGGTTCTTCGAAGCATAAAACGTCGTTCGTGCTGGGGTCGATGGCGAGGAGACCCAGGACGATGAAACGCAGTGTTCCATCCGAGAGCGCACGCGCGGGAAGCAGCGGTGCATTGCCAATTTCTGCTTGAAGCGTGATCAATTGACGCGAGCTGTCGATGTCGAGGTCAATCGAGCGAACATCAACGAGATCGAGGAGCGTGTCTTCTAATTGAACAGTTGCTTGATCGCCGATTTCCTGCGTGAGGCGGGCAAGGGTCGCCGGGAGGTTGGCGCCGCGGGCATCGACGCTTGACGGATCACTCATCGCGCTCGGAGCACGCATCGCACTCGGCTCAAGGCCCAGTAGCTTCCACGTGGAAAGCTCTCTGCGTACTGCAGCAATTGCTGGGTAATCCGCGCTGCGCCCGTAGACGGATAGAACCGTGGAGCGAACTTCCTTCAGGGGAAGGTGCGGATTGCGCCCCCGTCTGCCCGACTTAACCTCGATGGAGTCTTCGGCCGTTGTCTTAATGAACGCGGGGCGGCCACCTGTGCTTTTAATAGCAGTCTTGCGAAATGCTTCTGCAGCCCAGGGGTGCCTTTCACGGGCGTCCTTTTGGGTGAGTGCCGTGAGATCCTCACGGACAAGTTCGATGGTTCGCACGACTTGATCCGCAGTGAATTCCTGCTCCACGAGTTGGAACTCAAGCTCGTACCGCAGGAAAGTCGTGGCGATTTCTACTTCTTGTCCGAAGTCATCTCGAAAAGTTGCGGGGACGATCATCTCGGCGGCAAACGTGATCGAGTTCGTGTCGTTGCCAAAGATTTCGCTGATATCGCCACGCAGACCGCGGAGATTGGCGGCGGCATCGTTAAGAGAGGCATTGGCTGTTGAGCCGAAGAAAGAAATTGCGTCGAAGATATTTGACTTGCCGACAGCATTGCGGCCCACGATGCAGGTGTAAGGGCCGAGATCGACGCTGAAATTCTTGAGGTTCTTGAAACCATCAACTTCGAGTCGCGTGAGCATGGAGTCCACTATAGCGTGCAGCGAGTGGACACCCAGGGGCGCAGGATGAGCCGCCTAACTGCGCCCCTTTCGGGTTTTAGATCTACCGCCCAAAGTTCTGCACGGCGTACAACCGGCCGTCGGGAGCGACAGTCAGGCCGATTCCCACGGACTTAGCGCGGGGGTCGAGCAGGTTCTTGCGGTGGCCGGGGGAATCCATCCACAGCTGTACCAGGCGGGCATCGGAGTAGTCGCTCCATGCCTGGAGGACGTTCTCACCACCAGCGGGCAGGCCGGCGGGGTAGAAGGTCCAGTAGTTCGGACGGTGGCGAGTTCTGCCATCGCGGCTCAAGGTATTGGCCCAATCCTGTGCCAGGTTGGTCAGGTTCGGATCAACGCGCAGCGGCGCGAGGCCATTGGCCACACGTTGCGCATTGGTTTGATTAATAAGGCCTTGAACGCTGGCTGCAGCGTGCGGAGCCGGGGCTGCCGGGCCGGCAACGGACGGCATGGTGAAGCCAAAGTCAGCCGGGTTGAATGCACCGAAGGAACTACCAGCCTGAGCAGGGGCGTTGATGGAACCGGCGAAGAGTGCTGCAACGGCAGCAACCGGGGCGACGATCTTTGTGGCTTTATGTCCGAATGGGAGGCGGAACATGACGGGCACCTCTTTCTGCTTCAGGTGTTAAGTGGAGGCTTTTTCGACCTCGTACCGAGCGGTACTTTCACTTAAAATTAAAGCTCTTTGGGATGCTCAAAAGCCACTTGACCAGCAGTTTTAAGGTTTGTCTGTGAGTTTATGTGCCTTCGCGCGGCGGGCTTAAGTTTCTTTTGGGTTTGCCGCTCTGAAGGCTTGAAATTGCATAGTTTTCTTTAGAAATGACGGGCGGCGGGGGTGGCACTTGGGGGTGGCTTCTTAGGTTGATGGAAAGCTTTGCCAAGAAAATGCTGGTGATGTGTCAACCATTCTCAAAAACTCAGGAATTTCTTCAAAAATCCCTGGGTTAAGGCTGGGAAAGTATAGTTTGCGCTTATTGGCCCGTGAGAAATCCGGGTAAGAGCGGGATGTCGAAAAGCATGACAATGAGCAGGAGGAAGGGCTGTTGAGGCTCAGTGTCAGAAGGTAAAAGATTAAGAAAAGTAATGCAACTATTAATGAAACCTATTGGCATGGTGGGGGTCGGCTGCCCACGCATTGCTAGGCTCGTGCGCCATGGCCCTCTTTGACGCGCCGCTGCTTTTCGACGGCGGCCTTGGAACCCACCTCGAGGCCCTGGGGTACGACATCTCGGGTCCGCTGTGGTCGGCGCGTGTGCTGCGTGAGAACCCCGCCCTCATCGAATCTGCCCATGCGGATTTCTTTGCCGCCGGCGCCCAGATTGCCACCACGGCCTCCTATCAAATCACCTTCGATGTGCTGGGCGGGGAGGCGGAGTCTCTTTTGCGCCGCAGCGTCACGGTAGCGCGTGACGCCGCCCGCAAGGCCGGCGACAGACATGCTGCCCACGGTGATCTAATGGTTGCCGCATCCATTGGCCCCTATGGAGCAGGCCCGGGCCGGGGCAACGAGTACGACGGTGCCTATGGTCTTTCGGCGCACGAATTGCGCCGCTGGCATGCCCGCAGGGTAGAGGTGCTCGCGGACACGGAGGCCGACTTCCTTCTTGCTGAAACCATCCCGAATGTCGATGAGGCCGCGGTGCTTCTGGAGCTGCTCTCGGCCCAGCCCAAGCCCTTTGCGTTGAGCATCACCGGCGCCATCGCGGCCGACCCGACGAAGCTCTCACAGGTGATCGCGCTGGCCAACCAGATACCGTTGCTGGGTGCGGTGGGTGTGAATTGTGTGCGCCCACCGCAGGCATGGGCGGCGGTGAAGGCATTGCGCGCTGGAACCGATAAGCCGCTTTTAGCCTGTCCCAACAGTGGGGAGATCTGGGACCGCGGCGCCCGCGACTGGCGTCCTGCTCCGGCCGGTGCGATGGGCTTGAATGAGGCGGCAGCCGAGATGCGCGTGGCTGGGGTCGGTCTTCTGGGCGGCTGTTGCCGCGTGGGGCCCGCTGAGATTCGGCAGCTGCGTCGATCGATCCGCTTCGAAGACAAATAGAAAACGCCGCGACAATCTTCCTGCTGGAGGATACAGTGTTCCTATGAAAAAGTTTTCTCTACTTGCCGCATCCGCTGCACTTCTCATCACAACGCTGTCCGTGCCCGCCGCCAATGCCGAGCTGACTCAGACTGAGCGGGATCAGTTCCGCACCGATCCCGTCGGGGCAGTTGCCTGGCAGGCCATCAAGGGCTCCTCGGAGTACGTGCGCGCCGATGGCAACACCATGATGGCCGCGTCCTTCTTTTCCATGACTATGCCGGGGCAGAGCATCGGCATGCCTGCTCTTGAGAATTGCGCAGAGCGCGTCGGCTCCTCCGCGCCGGAGGGCGGCGTGCGCTACGTGGCGGCGGCCCTGTGCGCCACCTTTGATCCGAATGCCCGCGGCGAGGTGCAGCGCGGCGACTTCGGCTACGGTCCACTGGGCTAAGCCGCGCTGTGGTCAGCCGCGCTACGCCACGTAGTGCGTAGCGCGTAGGATCGGGTGCTGTCTTAAGGAGGATTGATGCGCAAGCACGTGGTGATCATGGGAGTCTCGAGCTGCGGCAAATCGACGGTCGGGGAGTTGCTGGCGCAGCGCACCGGCCTGCCCTTCCGGGATGGGGACGATATGCACCCCGCGGCGAACATCGAGAAGATGGCCTCGGGGCAGGCGCTTGACGACGATGACCGGCAACCCTGGCTCGAATCCATCGGGCGCTTTCTAGCCGAGCAAGAGTCCGGGGCCATCGTGGGCTGTTCCGCGCTCAAGCATTCCTACCGTGACATCATCCGCGCCGCAGCGCCCGATACGGTCTTCATCCACCTGCATGGCTCCTATGAGTTGCTCAAGGAACGCATGAGCCGGCGGACCGGACACTTCATGCCGGTATCTCTGCTGGATTCGCAGTTCGAGACTCTGGAGGAACTGCGGCCGGAGGAGGCAGGCATCGTGCTGGATGTCAGCGCCACCCCGGAGGAGCTGGCCGCCGCGGCGGCCGAGTACCTGCAGGCCTAGAACAGCGCGGCGGCGCCGTAGAAGATAAGGACGATGCCGAAGCCAATCGAGGAAATCAGCGCCTGATTGACGGTCCACGTCCTCAGGGTGGTGGACACGTCCATGCCCATGAGACGGCCAACGAGCCAGAAGCCCGAGTCATTGACATGGCTGCCAAAGACGGAGCCGGCTGCGGTGGCGAGCGTGATGAGGACCAACTGGATTTCGCTGAAGCCGCCAGCCTCCACGGCAGGCACCATGAGCGCGGCGGCCGTCGTCAGCGCAACGGTGGCCGAGCCTTGCGCCAGACGCAGGGCTACCGCGATGAGGTAGCAGGCCAGGATGACAGGGACGCCGAGGTTAGACATGGAGTCCGCCAGCGCATCACCGATACCGCTGGTGCGCAGCACCCCGCCGAACATGCCGCCCGCACCGGTGATGAGGACGACGGAACAGATCGGTCCGAGCGAAGACTCCACGGTCTTCTCAATTGCGCTCTTGCCCTCCCCGCGGCGCAGGCCTAGCACGGCCATCGCTGCAAGAGTGGTAATCAACAGCGCGATGGGTGTTTGGCCCAGGAAGACGAAGAAGCGAACCCACGTGGCGGAAGGATCAACAACACCAGCGGTGCCCAGCGTGGTCAACCCGGTATTGCCGAAGATGAGGATCATGGGGATGAGCAGGATGCCAATTACTGAGGCCGGGGAGGCCGGGCGATCCGGGAGTTCGGCATCGCTGACCAAGGCGCCGGTGATGGCTTCCTCGAGGCGGTAGGGATACTTCTTTCCTAGGTGGAGACCGAAGCGGTAGCTGGAGAGATACCACGTGGGCAGCGCAACGAGGAGGCCAAAAATGAGGATCAGACCGATGTCCGCGCTGAAGAACTCACCGGCGGCCACAGGGCCCGGGTGCGGCGGCACGAAGACGTGCATGACGGAGAAGGCGCCGGCGGCGGGGATGCCGTAGGCCAGAACTGGGCCGTCCAGGCGCCTGGCGACGGCAAAGATGACCGGCAGCATCACCATGAGCCCCGCGTCGAAGAAGATGGGGAAGCCCATGATGAGGGAGGCCACGCCGAGTGCTAGGGGCGCTTTGTCTTCGCCGAAGAGTTTCACGAGGGCGTCGGCAAGCGTTTTAGCACCGCCGGAAGTTTCCACCAGACGCCCGATCATGGCGCCCAACCCCACCAGCAAAGCCACGGACCCCAAGGTTGAGCCGAAGCCGCTCGTCATGGTGGGAACCACACCATCCAGCGGGATGCCAGCGGCCAGGGCGGTTAGCGCGGAGACCGTGACGAGTGTGACGAAAGCGTGCACCTTGAAGTAGATGACGAGGACGAGGATGACGGCGATGGCCGCAACCGCAATCCCTAACAGTGGTCCGGTGCCCAGCGTGGGCTCCCAAGTATCCATGACATTCATGAATGTTGATTTTACTTCTGCAGCCTGCGGTGATCTAGGGGTTACACCCCGAGCGCTGGGCCAACCGTGGCCCAGCTGATGGCCAGCTCGCGCCGGAACAGCCCCCATGTGTGGCGCCCCGCGGGAAGCTCGTAATAGTCAAGGTCTACGCCAGCTGCGGTGGCCTGCTTGGCGTAATAAGAGCTGCACCAATAATCCAAACGCTCGTTGAGACCCAGCGCGGGAAGTGGTGAGTCCTCGATGTCGACGTCAAAATCGGCCGGGCCGCCGCGGGAGACGATGACGAAGGTTTTACGCCCGCGTTGCTGATCGAGGTTGAGAACCGGCGAATGCTGCGCCCACGCCGGATCCCACGGCGCGCCGAAGGAGCGAGCCGGGTCAGTGCCGTAGAACGCAGCACTTGCCCACGCAAAGGACTGTGCGAGAACGCCTGTGGTCGAGGGACAACCGGAGAAGGAACCAGACACCGTGAAGCGCGGATCGAACGTAGCCAGCTCCAATGCGGGGCCACCGGAGTTGCTTACACCCGCGATTCCGTCGCGGCCGTTGCCGTGGAACTCGGCGTCGATAAGCTGCGGGAGTTCCTTGGTCAGATAGGTGGCCCACTTGTATTTTCCGTGGGTGTCATGAGGCTGCGCCCAGTCGGACATCATCGAGCCATATGCGCCACGCGGGGAAATGACATTGACCTGCTTGTCACGGAAGAACTCGGAGGCCCCTCCGCCGTCCCACCACAGTGCGTCCTCGCCACCGCCGGCACCACCCAGTAGGTAGTAGCTCGGGCGGGGCTGCGTGTTCTCCAATCCTCCTGGGGGAAGAATGATGTCGTTGGTGATGACACGGTCCATGGCCGGTGAATAGGCCTTGAGCTCCCATACGTTGTCCTGGACGTGACGCAGTTCGTGCAGTTGTGCCGGGGCTGCCGTCGCCGGTGGGCGCGTAGCGTCTGGTGCTAACACCGGGACTTTCAATTGCTGAAGCACCTGTGACCAGGCGGCGAAAATGTTGTCGGCGAAGAGTAGAGGTGCCAACGGGCCTAAGGCGATGGGATCGAGGGCGCTGGAGTGCTGATCGATGTTGGCGGCATCGCTGCTCATCGTATCCAGTGCTTGTGCGTGTGCCGGCTGGGCGAGGGCGGGGGAGATGATCAACCCCGCCGAGAGAATGCCCGCAAGTGCGGAGCGAAAGAACTTCATTAGTTCACAATAGCCAACTAACCCTGCAGCGCAGAACTTCCCCGGCGTTAACGAAGGCGGGGTAGCGGGGAGAACTGCGGGGCAGGTGGCGAAGCCGCGGACTAAGGGCATAAAGAAACCCCGACCGCTTTCACAGCGGTCGGGGTCCTCTCACTCTCTCACTGCCGGACTAAGCGCCGGCGGGCTGTGCACACTCTCTGCAGTGGGCGAGGGATGTTCCTTAGAACAGGCCCTCAGCCTTCTTGCCGGTGTCCTTCACGGTGATCTCGCGGGAGTCAACGTTCTGGTCGTTGTCGGTGGAGTTGTCGCCCTTCAGGCGGGAAATCTGGGTGACCTCGATGTAGTTCTTCAGGCGGCCTTCCTTGGTGTTGCCGTCGCCGAAGTCCAGGTTGGCAACGCGAGCGGACTCGCCAGCGTTAATCGGGTTGGCCAGGGTGACCTCGAAGGAGCGGGTCGAGGACTTCTCGTCGAAGCCCAGGTCACGGATGTGAGCACCGTTGGAGGAACGCGGGGTGATGAGGCGGTCAACGCCCTTCGGGCCCTCAGCGGTCTTCACATCAACGCGGTACTGGACGGCCGGGAAGTCGCCGTAGTAGCGCTCGGAACCGACGTTCTCCAGGCGGAGAGCAACGGTGCCAGCGTAACCAGCGTGCTTAGCGCCGGAGGTGGTCAGAACCGGCTTCAGGTCCAGCTTCTGCTTAGCCTCGTCGGTCTTGCCGTTCTCGACGTCCTCCTGGACCTTCTTGTCGGCTTCCTCTTCCTTCTTGCCCTCAGCCTCGGACACGGCCTTCTCCTCCGGAGCGACCTCGTTGTCCTTGATGACCTCAGCGTCAGCCTCCGGGGACTTCTCCTCCTCAACAACCTTCGGGTCGTTGACGTCGGTGGTGTTCTGAGCGTCCTTGTTCGGAGCGTAGGAATCAGCGATGTCGTCGTACAGCTTGACGCGAACCTCGTTCTTCATCGGCTGCATTGCAGACCAGAAGGTCGGGGTGGACCAGGTGCCGTTCGGCTTGCAGTACTGCTGGGTACCGGTCATGTTCAGAACGCGGAAGCCGTAGGTAGCCTCACCGGTGTGGTTCGGCGGAACATCGTACGGTCCGATGGACTGGCCAGCCTCCCAGGACAGGGAGTAGGAAGCGGAAGCGCCGAGCTTGGTGGCGATCTCGTGGGAGATGCCGAAGGAACCCTCGGAGTTCTTGCCGGAGCCCTTGCCGCCAGCGTTCATGGAGGTGGTCTCAGTGCGGTCACCGTTGACGGACAGGGTGATGGACTGGGACTTGGACAGGTCCTGCTGCAGCGGGATGTCCTTCTTGGTCTGGTTGGTGGTGGAGATGGTGCCTGCCGGCATGAAGTTATCGGTCACCTTGTAGACCACGGTGCGGTGATCCTCCCACGGGTTGCACACCGGGCGCGGGTTGAGCACGTTGGCCTTCATGTGGTCGGAGCCGTGGGTGGTGTGAACGATAGGCAGCTTTGCGTTCACAGCCGGGGTCTCCGGGTAGGACTCGGTCTGGGTGGCTGCGGAGGCAGCCGGTGCGATGAGGGCGGTGCCTGCGATCGCAAGGCCGGCGATGAGGCCGGCGGTACGACGACGCTGGGTCATTGTTGTTCTCCTGGATGAAAGTTTGGGGCAATGCGGTGACGCACTGTGGTGACACTGTGTTTGCGCTGTAGTGCCCAGTGCGTGACGTGTTGCAACAATAAGGCCCTTTTCAGGATCGCGCACCCCTTGAATTGTTTATATTTTCGAATGCAGAAATACATTTCGATCGGGTGGCCCCCGGGTGAACAATTGACTAAGAAATTTGCGCCGACCTTGGTTTTGTCTAACTAGACCGTATTCTGGGAAAACGTCTCTTTGACCGTTCGTTCACAAACTAAAGAATGACCCCATTAGGGGGAGTGAAAGGGTGTTTGTGGGGTCGTGTCACGCTCAATTTCAGCCTCTGTGGTCTAAGGGGTAGAACCCAGCCGACCGCCGTTTGCTTAAGTAATTCTTAAAAACGGCGCGTTAGTCTGCTTCGATCTCTGGGTCTTCCGCGCGTGCCTGTTCGAAGACCTCAGCCGCCGCGCGCAGGTTGATGGTGCCGATGATGAGGCCGACCACGATGTCGGGCCAGGGGCTCGCCCATGCCAGCATCACAAGACCGGCGCCGAGGATAAGAATGTTGGCGGCGACGTCATTGCGCGCGGCCAACCACGCCCCGCGAGTGAGGGCACCTCCGTGTCGCAATTGCACCAGCAGCACCGCGCAGAGCAGGTTGATGAGCATGGCGAAAATGGCCGTGCTGGAAAGTGTGAGCGGCTCAGGAACGGCGCCGTTGATGATCTTCCATATCGCCATGCCATAGGACGCCACGGCGGGGATCAGGATGAGCCCGGCTAGGCCATAGCTTGCTTTGCGACGCCCCTCCACCGACCAGCGCAGCGCTAAGAGCACGAGTGCGTTGATGAGAAAGTCCTCGAGGAAATCGGCGGCGTCAGCGAAGAGTGAGGCCGAGCCGATGACGCAGGCGACGACGAATTCGACGAAGAAGCCAAAGAGATTCAAGGCAGCGACCCAGGCGACAACCCGCCGGGCGCGTGCGTTCAGGGTGGAGGAGGAGAGATCGTGAGACACGGTACCTGAGCTTAATGGGCTTGAGCACCGTGTCCCAACTTGTTTTTCTTATGAACTGTTTCGGGCTAGTCGACGATGGTGACATCGTCTTCGCGGCGGTGCTTCTCGCCGGCGAAACCGCCGAAGGCTGTGATCAAGGCGGTGACGGCCAAGATGATGATTCCCGGTATAGAACTGGGGGTCTCATTGGATGCGTTCAATGCGGTGGCGAGGAAGGGTAGCAGCCCCGATACTGCCGACGCGATGTTGGCGGAGATAGCCACCCCGGAATAGCGGACATTCGCAGGGAAGACCTCCGAGAGGAGGACTCCAGATACGGAATAGGTGATCGTAACTAGCGACAGGCCGAGACAGACGGCGAGCGTGAGGAGTACGGGGTTCCCCGTGTCGATCATTGCCCACAGCGGCCACGCCATGATGGCGGTGGCAAGCGCGCCGTATCCGATAACTCGACCGGGGCCAATCTTTTCGCCGATGCGGCCGAAGATGATGTTGATGAAGATCTGGCACACGGCGCCGAGGAGGGTGGCATTAACGACAGTTTGCCGCGGGAAGTCCAGCGTGGTCGTGGCGTAGGAGAGGACATAGGTGCTCATGACGAAGAATCCGCCGATGCCCAGGAAAGCGGCCGCGGAAGCCAGGCACAGCTGTGAGAAATGCTCAGTGAAGAGCTCTTTCAGTGAGCCCTGGTGAGCTGCCTCGTCTGCTTCTGCCTCCTCTTCAAGGGCCTTGTAAACAGGAGATTCTTCAGCCTTCGTGCGAATCCACAGTGCTACCGCTAGGAAAGGAAAGGCGATGAGGAAAGGCACACGCCAACCCCAGGAACTCACTGTGGCATCGTCCAGCATGAGCACAAGCGCGAAGGCTCCGGAAGAAAGCAGCGTGCCGGCGGGGGAACCGATCTGCACGAAAGCGGCATAGCGACCGCGCTTCTCGGCTGGGGCGTGCTCGATGGCCATGGTTGTAGCGCCGCCCCATTCGCCGCCGACGGCAATGCCCTGAAGCAGGCGCAGGATGACCAGCGTGATGGGCGCCCAGATGCCAATGCTGTCAAAGGTGGGGAGCAGGCCGATGACGCCGGTGGCCATGCCAATGACGACGATGGAGATGATGAGGGCCGGTCGGCGGCCCATCCTGTCGCCGATTTGGCCGAAAATGACCGCGCCGAGAGGGCGTGCCAGGAAACCTACTCCGAAGGTGGCGAAGGATGCCAGGGTTGCGCCGGTGCCTGACATTCCTGAGAAGAAGAGATCGTTGAAGACAAGCGCGGCTGCGGTACCGAAGAGGAAGAAGTCGTACCACTCGAGGGCTGTACCGACGAACGCGGAACTGGCGATGCGGAAGACGTCCTTTGACTCGACTTGGATTTCCTCGGTGCCGGATTGGGCCGGGTTGGAAGGAGGTGCGTGGGTAGTCATATCGAAGTGCTCCTTATGTGAAACGCATTACCTTTGTGGGACACATTAGGTGCACGTCACCTTCCGGTGAATGGCTTGAAGAGTTTTCTATGCATCGACCCATTAACGGAGAGGGAATCTTGTTCCTCTGCACAAGAGCTATCGCTTTGTCCGGTGCAACGCCAGCAATGCTCGCGCGGCGTCTTTCGGTCGCGTGATGTCGAGTCCCGTGAGTTCCGTGACCTGCCGCAGGCGGTTGAGCACCGTGTTGCGGTGGCAGTGCAGCGCCTCAGCGGAGTCTTTGATGGAGCCGCAATCCAGGTAGGTGGCGATGGTCCGGTACAGCGGCGCGTTGCTTTGGCGTAGCTCGGTGATGGCTTGCGTGAGCTCCGTGATGCCGCTGGCTGGGAAGTTTGCGATGGCATCGCCGGCGACGGCCCAGAGGACGTCGGGCGCTTCGGCTAAGTTGTCCAGCGGGCCGGTGGCATCGAAGATGCGCGGCGCTTGCTGCGCCGCCGCACGAACTCCAGCTAAGCCGCTGACGTCGCGGAAAAGTATGCCCGAGATCGTCGCTAGCCCTGCGCCGATGTCCCTTGTGGACTGTCCGCTGGGTCGCTGGCTTATAGGCCAGAAGGCAACGAACATTCCGCGCACGCCATGGCCGAAGGCTTCGCCGGAGGAGATGGGGGCGTCGAGAAGCGCGCGCAGCTCCACCGCCGCGGTGGGGTGGGCCACCGCGACGTCGAAGTGGCAGTCAGCGTCCAGGTTGAGCGCGCGGGTGATTTCCGCGATGCCGAGCGCACCCAGGGATTCGGCGGCGAAGAGCCTCTCCAAGTGCCGGGCGTGGGCGCGGTGTACGTCGTGCTGACCGCGAGCCTCCTCCAAGCGGTAGGCATCGCGCACAACTAGGTTGTACATCGTCACAACGGAGTGCACCTGCGCCACGTGGTCGATGAGCGCCTCCTGATCCGCGCCGGCGGCCCGGCGCAGGTGCTCCCAGAGGACGGTGAAGTCGAGCTGGATGGCGTCGATCAGCGTGGCTAGCTCCACGCCCTGGTGCGCGCGCCGCCGGCCCAAACTCTGGGCGTGGGTACGCAGCTCCTCCTCATCCATCGCCCCAACCAGCACGTCAGTGATGCGCGCGAAAACCTCGAAGGCGGTCAGGCGCAGCTCGTCCTCACTCACCAAGGAATCGCCGTAGCGCCCCGAGCGGGAAAAGGCGGCGAGGAAATCCTCAACCAAGCGGGGGATGGTGCCGTGGACCTTCGCGACGATATCGTGCCAGCGCTTCTCGTGCATGTGCACAACGCTACACGTTGGGTGCTGGTGAATTGCCCTCTATGTGGAGAGGTGTATCACTGCTGCGTTTAGCATGTGGGGACTAGCACAGCACGCGCCGCGTGCAGTGTGCCGGAGAAACAGGAGAACTCAGGAGGACGCATGATCACGCGCATCGACAACGCCCACATCCTGACCCAGGATCCCGCGCGGCCGGTTGCGGATTCGGTGGCTTTTGCCAACGGGCGCATCCTCGCGGTGGGGGAGGCTGCACAGGCACTGCCCGCCGACGAGACGTGGGATGCCGGCGGGTGCACGCTCACCCCTGGCTTTAACGATGTGCATTCCCACACTGTGTGGTTCGGCCAGACGCTGCTCGAGGTGGATCTTTCCCAGGTCACAACTCCCGAGGAGGTCTACACCGCCGTGCGCGACGCCGAGCCGAACCCCGACGGCTGGGTGGTGGCCGCAGGGTTTCGCCCCTCCGGGCTGGATGCGCCGGTGGAGATCGCAGAGCTTGACCACGCGACCGGCGGTGCTCCGCTGCTGATCAAGCACAACTCGGGCCACACCTACACGGTCAACACCGCGGCCCTTCGCGCGGCGAGCGTCGATCCCATCAACCCGCCCGAGGTGGACGGCGGCGAGTTCGTCCGCGATGCCGATGGGCACTGCACGGGGCTGCTCGACGAAAACGCCATGCGCGCCATCCAGAACGTGACCCTGCCGGAATCCGGGGAGGAAATCGGCCGCGCATTAGAGCTGGCCACGCGCCGTTACCTGGAGCGCGGTCTGACCTCCGTCACGGATGCCGGGGTGGCCGGCGGCTGGATCGGGCACAGTCCGCGTGAGATCGCCGCCTACCAAAACGCCACCCTGCACACGCGCATGCAGGTGATGGTGACCATGGACGTGCTCCACGAGATTCCTGGCCACGCCGCCGACGGTCCCGGCTGGGGCCTCGACGGTGGCCTGCGCACCGGCTTCGGCGACGAGTGGCTGCAGGTCGGCCCCGTCAAGATCTTCAGCGATGGCTCCCTGCTGGGGACCACCGCCGCGCTGACCGAGCATTACGCCTGCTGCTCCCATCACGGCTACTTCCAGGGCGATCCTGAGCAGATGCGCGCACGTGCGCTGCAGGCGGCGAATTCCGGCTGGTCCTTGGCCATCCACGCTATCGGTGATGCGGCGGTGGATTTTGCGATAGAGACGCTGGAGGAGGCCGTCGACAAGCATGGCGCGCCAGCGATGCCGCACCGCATCGAGCACGGCGGCGTGGTGCGCCCCGATCAGATCGAGCGTCTGCGTGGCCAGCCCATCGTGGTGGTGCCGCAGCCGCTGTTCATCCCGGCTTTCGGTGATGCGATGGCGGAGTCCCTCGGCCCGGAGCGCACCGCGTGGAGCTACCCGGGCAAGCGGCTTCTCGACGCCTCCCTCATCCTCCCCGGCAGCTCCGATCAACCCGTGGCGCCCGGTGTGCCGCTGGAGGTCATGCAGGCCTTCGTGGAGCGGCGCACCGCCTCGGGCCGGGACTATGGGCCTAAGGATCGTCTGACCCCCGCCGAGGCTCTCTACGCCTATACCGCCGGCTCGGCCGCGGCGACGGGGTGGGCCGGGCGCAAGGGGCAGGTGATGCCGGGGCAGCTGGCGGATTTCGTGCTGCTCTCCCAGGACCCTCTGAACACTGATGACCTTTCCACCATCGACGTGGCCGCCACCATCGTGGGCGGCGAGCTGCGCTACGGAAGCTTTTAAGGAGTAGACATGCGAGCAACCACTAACGAACAATTCCTGGCCGATTTCCAGGCCATGTCCGCCAACGGCGCCACTGCGGGCGGCGGCGTGGAGCGGCAGGCTGCCAGCGAAGGCGATAACCTTAACCGCGCCTGGTTCCACGAGGTCCTGGAGTCCCTCGGGGCGCGGGTTATCTACGACGAGATTGGCAACCAGTACGGACTCTTCGAGCTTGCCCCCGGCGCCGAGTACGTGGGCCTGGGCTCGCACCTGGATTCGCAGCCCTTGGCTGGCCGTTTCGACGGTGCTTATGGTGTGCTGGCCGCGGCCCACGCGGCCGGGCGCGTGGCGCAGTCGGGTGCCACGGCACGCTATAACCTGGCGGTTATCAACTGGTTCAACGAGGAGGGCTCACGCTTTGCGCCGTCCATGATGGGCAGCTCCGTGTTCGCAGGCATGCTGGCGCTTGACGACGCCCTCTCCGCCACCGACCTTGCCGGCGTCACCGTCGCGCAAGCCCAGGAGGAAGCGGGCTGGTCCCCGCGTGGCGAGGCTCCGAAGCTCGCGGCCTATGCGGAGATTCACGTCGAGCAAGGTAAGGAACTTGAAGCTGCCGGCAACACGATTGGTTTGGTCACCGCCACGTGGGGAGCGAAGAAATTCCAAGCGGTGGTCTCCGGTGAACAGGGTCATACCGGTTCCACTCTCATGGCCGATAGGAAGGACGCGCTCTTCGGTGCCTCCCTCATCATTGCTTCAGTGGAGCGCTTGACCCATGAATTCGATGAAGGCCAGCTGCAGGCCTCGGTTTCGCAGTTAACGCTGGAGCCGAATTCGCCGGTAACCATCGCCCGCGAGGTGCGCTTCAATGTCGATGTGCGCTCGCCCTCCACGGAGGTGCTGGACAAGGCCCAAGCACGCCTGCAGGAGATCATTGCTGCGGCGGAAGAGGAATCACGCACCTCGGTTGAGCTCACCCCGACGCACGAGTGGGCGCTCAACCCCTACCCGGCCGCCGGCGTGGAATTAGCCCGTGAGGTCGTGCAGGAGCTCGGGTATCCGCACCAAGAGATCTACACGGTGGCCGGCCATGACTCGACCAACCTCAAGGAGGTGGTGCCGACGGTCATGCTCTTCATTCCGTCGGTCGACGGCATCTCACACAACGAAAAGGAGTTCACCACGGAAGAGGACTGCGTGGCCGGTTTGGACGTGTTGACGCACGTGGCGCAGCGCCTCGTGGAAAACGGCTGCGGGGAGGGCTAGGTTCCTCGTGTTATGCCCCTAGCTCGGCCGACGCGCTAGTCCTCATCGCTCCACGGCATATACCCGAAGGCTTTCAGCGCGGTCTCGAACCCACGCTTCATGGTGGTGAGCTCTTCCTCGCTGAACTCATAGGTGCGCAGGCGCGCCGGGCCGGTGAGAGGCACGTGGAGCAGGAAGCGCCGACCTTCCTCTGTGATGCTGCACAGGCGGCGGCGCAAGTCCTCTGGATCGTCGTCGATGGAAATGAGATCATCGCGCACCAAGCGCTTGACCGCCTGTCCGATGGTGGCGGGCTGCCACCCCAGTTCCTTGCGCAGCTGCAGGATGGGGATGGGGCTCTTCTTATCAATGAGCCGGAGGAGCGAAAGATGGGAACCGGTGATTCCATATTCGCGGCGTGCTTCAGTATCGAATCGCGCGCGGGCGCGCTCGAAGCGGCGGTATTCCGCGATGGTCTCATCGATGAGGTCAAAATCCGTCACGTGCTCAAGCCTAAGAGCTCGAGGTTGGTGTCCGCAAATGTATACAGCGGAAACCCTAACCAAAAGTGGATGGGTCGATGGGGCGTTGCGAGCGGGGGAGTTTTTCTACTACGAGGCGGTAGGAGTCCGTCACGAGTTCGGCCAGAAGTTCCGGGGTCAGCTGGGGATCAGGGTGTACCGACACCCAATGTCGCTTATTCATGTGGTAGCCGGGCGTGATAAAGGAGTGCTCGCTACGCAGCGCCTCGGCATCCAGAGGCTCGGCTTTAAGGATGGCTTGGTGCTTGCCAGTGACTGCGGTGAGGAGAAGGAAAACCTTGCCGCGCACCTTAAACACGTCCCAGTCTGGTCCAAAAGGATGCGTCAGCGTGGCGCTGGGGAGCTCCATGGCGCGGGCGGTGGCGCAGGAGTGAAGGTCCAGGATGGCGGAGCCTCTTGAGCTGGAATTCATGCGGTCCAGCCTAGGTGAAAACACGGGTTAAGAGTCAGAAAGTGTGTCTGGGATCGGGGATTTCTAGGTTCTGACCTTTAGGTTCTCGCAGAATATACGTTTGGGGAGCATATATCTGGCTTTGGGATGCTAAATCCACGGTGTGGCTGCCTACCTGTGGTAGTCGGCGGTGGTGTGGTGATTCAATGCTAGAAATCGACCACACTAGCACTGCGGCGGAGATACAAAATGCAATGAATCGAACAGCTGAGGCTTCGACCGATGGCGGTATAAACCAGGTGATTCTTGGCCAACAAGATTCCCGCCGATGTCACCAATGCAGCACTATTTGCCCAGCCCATCGCCTGCTGCGCTGCGCCGAGAACCTGAACGGAACTGGCTTAATGAAATGGCTCTAGTGTCGCGCACGTTGGGACGGCGGCGTAGTAGTTGCTGCCTGTCCGGCGTTTCCTAGCGCACCGTCGGCCGTACCGGCTATCTCAACGATTAGGACTTCACTAACATCGTCTATGCCCAGTCAGCCGGCCTGGAAGTGGCCAAATCTAGCCCCGGTGACACGCCGAGCCAGACACACATTTTGGGGTTAAGGGTCAGAAAGTGTGTCTGGAATCGGGGATTTCTAAGGTCTGACCTTTAGGTTCTCGCAGAATATACGCTTTGGGAGCATATATCTGGTCCTGGGACGCTAAATCCACGGTGTGGCTGCCTACCTGTGGTAGTCGGCGGTGGTGTGGTGGCCCAATGCCAAAGAATCGACCACGCTGTCACTGCGGCGGCGATACCAAACGCAATGGAACGACCAGCAAAGGCACCACCCGATGGCGATGTACGTCGCTTTATTAGGTGTACTGACCGGGTACGTTGCGGGCACGCCGGTTCGGCGCACCGCCACAGCCGCTTGCGCCACACCAGCAGCACCGGCCGCCCCGCCGAGGGGATGTCACGCACCAGATGCTCACGCCGGCCGTGGGCCACCGCGACCACCCCGCACCGCGGGCACCCGGTCACCGACTCGGAGGTCTCCACCAACAGCTCCAGCTCACCGCCGTACTCACCGACGGCAAGCACCACCAACCCCGAGATGCCGAGCATCGCAGCGGGCAGGACGGTAGCCTCAACACTCACCTGGGACTCCTCTCGATCCGTTGCTTGGTCGCTACGAATCGTGGAGTCCCAGGCCCGTCTTCACCAGCCCAACCCGGTCAGCGCGTCGCAACCCGGCTACCACGCTTGGTGAGGAAAAGCTGCTAACATGGTTCGGCGACGGCCCGGGCACGTCCTTGTTCCTAACCGTCGTGCGCTGGGGTCCGCGTGGACCGCTCGGCCAGCGTCCATCCAGTCAGGAGGCAGTCAGCAAATGTTCGACGACAACGGCTCATTCCTACTCGCCATGTTCGAGTTCTTCATCTTCTTCGCATGGTTCATGTCCCTGTGGTGGATCTTCGGAGATCTCTTCCGCAGCAAGGACCTCGGCGGCTTCGCGAAGGCGCTGTGGGTGGTGTTCATCCTCGCGCTGCCGTTCATCGGAATGCTCGCGTACCTGCTTGTTCGAGGTCGGGGGATGACCGACCGCGCGGTCGAGGCGCATCAGGAGCTCCAGCAGCGGCAGGATGAGTACATCAAGTCCGTCGCCGGCGGCTCCGCCGGATCGAGCCCGGCCGATGAGATCGCCTCGGCGAAGGCCCTTCTCGACTCGGGAGCGATTACCCAGCAGGAGTTCGACCAGATCAAGGCAAGGGCGCTCTCCTCGGTCTGACCCTGGTCCGCTCCCTCGCCAGCCGCAGCGTCGCGGTCCGAGGGCGGCCATCCGGCGCGGCCTAGGTATTCGCCAAGTGTGCGGCTTGCGCGCGCGAGCAGGCGCATACCGGGCAGAGGGTGTCCGATTGTTTGTGTGCGGGGGGGGGTGG
>NZ_KV805215.1:54060-55104 GCF_001811565.1 Corynebacterium sp. HMSC078A10
CTCACCGAGCGGCAAAAGCACCGCTTAGAAATGCTGTGGGCCACCGATGACGACTACGTGGCCCTAGAAGGAACATGGCTGCTCTACCAAGACATAATCGCAGCGTACGCGCATCCAAAGAAATCGGAAGGCAAAAACCTCATGGAACGCATCATCCACACCTTGCGTAAAGGACTACCAAAAGGCTTAGAAGAGCTCGCCCAACTGGGACGCACCCTGTGGCGACGACGCAAAGATGTGCTCGCCTACTTTGACATCGGTGCATCCAACGGCCCCGTTGAGGCAATCAACGGCAGACTCGAACACCTACGCGGCATCGCCCTAGGATTTAAAAACCTCAACCACTACATCTTGCGATGCCTAATCCACTCCGGACAACTACAGGACAAAATCAACGCACTCTAAAACCGGAAGGGCCGGTTAAAGGACAGAAAGTGTGTCCGCACACATTGATTTCCAGCACCTGAACTGCAGAGAGTGTCCGATTGTTTGTGTGCGGTGTTTTGGTTTTTAAGTAGTCCGCTAATCGGGCGGGGTATGCCACAGCTAGTTGGTTGACGGCTTGTTTCCACCCGGTGGCTTTCGCTCCTTCAATATAGCCGTTGCACTCAATGTTGCACTTTGCTTTCTTCGCCCGCTGGGCGGCACGCTTGTTCGATGTTGCAGATCATCAGCCACAGCGTTTTCTGCGCCGCGGTATCGTTCGGGAATTGGCCCCTGTTGCGGGTAGCTTTACGCAGTTCAGCATTCAGCGACTCGATTAAATTGGTGGTGTAGAGCACCCGGCGTGCCGCCGGCGGAAACTGCAGAAACGGCACGAACCGCTCCCAAGCGTCGCGCCAGACTTTGACCGACTGCGGGTATTTCCGGCCCAGTTCACTGGCTTCGAACGCATCCAAGGCGGCACGGGCGGTGTCCTCGTTTGCGGCCGTGTAGACCTCACGCAGCGCCCGGGAGACACCTTTGCGGTCCTGATACGACACCCACCGGTTCGTAGCCCGAATCAGGTGCACAATACAGGTCTGCACCATGGAATTCGGCCAG
>NZ_KV805215.1:55204-58308 GCF_001811565.1 Corynebacterium sp. HMSC078A10
ATACAGGTCTGCACCATGGAATTCGGCCAGGTTGCCTCCACGGCTTCCGGCAAGCCTTTGAGCCCGTCGCAGCACACAATGAACACGTCCTGGACACCGCGGTTAGCCAGATCCGCACACACCGATGCCCAGAATGCAGCGCCTTCATTGTCGGCGATCCACAATCCCAGGATGTGCTTGATGCCGTCGATGTCGACACCAACCGCCATATAGCAGGCTTTGTTGACCACGCGGTGGCCGTCACGGATTTTCACGCGTAGCGCGTCGAGGAAGATCACCGGGTAAAACTCGTCGAGCTGGCGGTTTTGTCAGATCATGACCTCGTCTAACACCGCATCGGTAATGGTGCTGATCGTATCCGGGCTCATATCCACCCCAAGGGTGGTCGCGAGGTGATGCTGGATATCGCGCACTGTCATCCCGCCGGCGTAGAGCGAGATAATCATGTCGTCGAGTTCTGTGAGCCGGCGTGCGCCCTTGGGCACCATCCGGGGAGTAAACGTGCCGGCACGATCCCTGGGCACGGTCACTTCCACCGCGCCGTAGCCAGAATTGACGGTCTTGGTGTACGACCCGTTGCGGTGATTGCTCTCCTGCGCGGTTTCCACCTGGGCTTTGGCCTTGCGGTCGGAATGGCTATAGCCCAAATGCGCATCCATCTCTGCCTTAAGACCAGCGTTGATCGATGCCTGCAACAAGCCTTTGACCAGCTCGCTGGCATCATCAGCAGTGGTCGACAGCTCGCTGATCAGGCTGGCGAGCTCAGGATTTTCCATCAGCTTCTCGCTGATCTCGTTGACCCTCGCCGGGTCATGGTTTTTCTTCGGTGACACCGTAGTCATTATCGGTGAAACTCCTTCTAGATCAGAGCCTCACACTGAAGCGTCCTGGGTTTAGTTCCTACCTCTGCTAAGGAAGGATTGGCACTATGCCCAGAAAGTATTCCGCCGAATTCAAGGAGAAGGCGGTCCATCAAGTCCTAGAGATGGTCCGTCTGGAGTCTTGCTCACGGCAACGTGCGTACGAGGAAGTCGGAGAGCTCCTTGGCGTGTCCCACCACACGTTGCGCGCCTGGTATCGCGACAGCGTCGCCCATGAGCAGGCCGCACCAACAGGTGGCGAAACCATGGAAGAAGAGCTCAAACGGCTACGCCGGGAAAACCGCGAGCTGAAGCGAGCCAACGGAATCCTCAAGACTGCCTCGGCTTTTTTCGCAGCGGAGCTCGACCGACCCACGACCAGATGATCTCCTACATTGACGAGCACAAGGAGCAATTTGGGGCCTGGGCCATCTGCCGTGTTTTGAAACAGGCAGATCGTGGATTCATCACCTCTCGCGGCTACCGTAAAGCCATCACCCGCGCCCCGAGCGCCAGGGCTTTAAGCGATAGCCTGCTTATCCCAGAGATTCAGCGCGTCCATGCGGAAAACTTCTCGGTCTACGGCATTCGTAAGATGTGGCACGCCATGAACCGTGAGGGCTTTCATATCGGCCGCGACAAGACCGCGCGCCTGATGAAACTTGCAGGTGTGTCTGGTCGACGACGTGGACGCACCCCGGTCACCACGATCAGTCCTAAAGTTCCGGATCATCGTCCGGATCTTGTGCAGCGAAACTTCCGGGCAACAGCCCCCGGGCGGCTTTGGGTTGCCGACATTACCTATGTTCGCACCCTGTCAGGATTTGCGTACACCGCGTTTGTCATTGATGTCTACAGCCGCAAAATAGTTGGTGTTGCCACCCGCTCTACGATGCGCACCGATGCGCTGCCGATGGAGGCACTGGAACATGCATTAACGACTGCCGGTCGAATCCATGGCGACCAGCTGATACACCACAGTGACCGGGGAAGTCAGTACGTGTCACTGAAGTACTCCACCGCTTTGGCCGAAGCCGAGATCCGGCCGAGTGTCGGCACAGTCGGAGATTCCTATGACAACGCGCTGGCCGAGACTGTTAACGGTCTCTACAAGGCTGAACTTATCCATCCTCAAGGCCCGTGGACATCAGTAGGAGAAGTTGAGCTCGCCACCCTGCGGTGGGTGCACTGGTGGAACACCAAACGTCTTCACGAGGCGTTGGACTACGCCACCCCACAGGAAGTAGAAACCGAGTATTATCTCACCGAGCCCATCAACACAGGGCCGTAAAAGAAGCGGAACCAAACCCAGGACGCTTCAAAAGCCTGCGGAGCCTCGGTCAACAAACGCCGGCCAGATGTCACCAAAGCTGCTACTTTTACCCAGTTCATTGAGCACTGCACCACCACAACCTCACTGGAAGCAGTGGCCGAACGAAATGGTGTCAGCGCCTCCACAATGAAACGCCGTTTTAGCTGGTGGTGGCTGGTTGACGTTCCCGACCCCACTATCGGTCATACCGGGCGAATCTATGACCAAGTCTTTATTGACGGCACCTACACTGCCAGCGGATGTTTAATCGTGGCCGCCACCCTAGACCACGTCATCGCCTGGCACTGGTGCAAACGCGAAACCACCCGTGCGTATAAACAGCTACTAGAGCGCATTCCAGCACCTTTAATCGCCGTCATCGACGGCGGCCAAGGAGCTGCCAGTGCCATCAAACAGTGCTGGCCGACCACACTCGTCCAACGCTGCCTGGTACATGCTCAACGCGTGGTACGCCGCTACACCACCTCACGCCCACGCACGGATGCCGGGCGCACAATCTACCGGCTAGCACTTAAGCTCACCCGCATTAGCACTATCGAGCAAGCCAGCCAATGGGGCGCACAACTGCATGAATTCGCCACGGTCTACCACACCTGGTTAAACGAGAAGACCCTCGTCAAAGACCCCCAAACAGGCCGTTGGACACGCACTTGGACCCATGCCAACGTGCGCAAGGCCTACAACAGCCTCAACCACCTCTGGCGCAGCAACCTGCTATTTGTCTACCTCAACCCTCCCGAAGAAGTCATTGACACTGACCAGATCAAAGCCACCACCAACAGCCTGGAAGGCGGAATCAACTCCCAGCTGAAACTACTAGCACGAACACACCGCGGACGACGAGGAGAACACCAACGCCGAATGCTGGAGTGGTGGCTCTGAAGTGTCCCAGGTTTTGTTCCGTTTGAGTA
>NZ_KV805216.1:0-274 GCF_001811565.1 Corynebacterium sp. HMSC078A10
AGGTGGAAGGAGTGTGAAGATGGATAGGAGAGCTCTACCTAAAAACTGAACTGCCCGACGACCCCGTAGAAATCGCCAGGCAATCCAACTGGGGACAGGACCAACTCGCCAAAGTACAAACCCTGACCCACAACGAGAACCAAGCCGACCACGAAACAGGACGACCAGCCCTCTACGACAACGCTATCGACACCAACTACACCCATTCAATCGGCATCCAAAAAGGACAAATCTAGCCCCAGCGACACGCCGAACCAGACACACATTTTGACCC
>NZ_KV805216.1:374-26310 GCF_001811565.1 Corynebacterium sp. HMSC078A10
ACGCCGAACCAGACACACATTTTGACCCTTAAGCCACATTTTGACCCTTACCCCAAAAACACCGATGGGCCCCTTTCCGATTCCTCGGAATAAGGGGCCCAACGGCGTCTCTATCAAGTCCCTCCAATTATCGGCCACGGGCCGCCCTCTGGAGGGTGAGGGGTTCTCTCTCTCGCATGCGCTCTCTCAAACGCACAACACTGAGTATGGGGGCTAACGCTGGCACCGCCATGAACTCTTCCTGGCAGTTTTCTGCTAGTCGCAACCTCTACTAATCGAAGCGCGCGGGGCGCTTTTCCAGGAAGGCCATGACGCCTTCCTTGTGCCCGGCAGAGCTCATTTGTGCGTACTGCGTGGGCTCTTCCCATGAAAGCTGATCCTCGAGATGGGCGAGGGCCGTGCGGTTGATGGCCTCCTTGGCCTTGGCCAGTGCATCGCGCGGCGCAATGTGCAGGCGCTCTACTACCTTGAGCGCGGTTTTCAGCGCCTGGCCCCGGGGCGCGCGCTTGGCGACGATCCCAGCTGCCTCCGCTTCCGCGACGCCGAGTTTGTCCTGCAGCAACGCCAAAGCAAGCGCGCGGTGGCGCCCCACGGAGGCAAGCGCGGTGAGGCTTACGCCGCCGTCCGGGATTAGGCCGATCTTGCCGAAGGGCAGCGTGAAGTAAGATTGCTCGCCGGCCACGATGAGATCGCAGGCGAAGGCCAGCGATGCCCCAGCGCCGGCGGCTGCGCCTTCGACCGCGGCGATGACGGGAATCTCGGCGGCCTGGATTTCGGTGACGAGCGCGTTGAGCTGCGGCAGCATCGTCGACTCAGCCGGGTTGGGGGTCTCGCCCGACTGCTGCGCTGCAGCCGCAGCCTGTGCCGCCGCCACGATGTCCGCGCCCGCGCAGAAGGCGGTCTCATCACCGGTGATGATGAGGGCGCGGATGGAGGGGTCTTGGGAGGCGTCGCCAAGCGCGGCCGAGAGCGCTTCGCAGTGTTCCTTGGCAATGGCGTTGCGCCGCGCGGAGTTGTTGATCTGGGCGATAAGGGCGGAGCCTTCGCGGCGGGTGAGGATGGCTTCGGTCATGGTTAGTCCTTAACGAGTTCGGTGAGGGAGGAGATGATGCGCTGGGCATCGGCGGAAATGCGGGAGACGATCTCGGAGCACGGGGCGACGTCGTGGATAAGCCCCTGCGAGGTACCACAGGTCCACACGCCCGCATCCAAGTCACCGGTCTCGTAGACCGCGCGGCCGCGCTTGCCGGCAACGAGGTGGCGGATATCGCCGAACTCCGCACCTTGGGCGAGGCGCTCGGCCACCTCATCGCTAACGGCATTCTTGGCCACGCGGGTGGAATTGCGCAGCTCGCGGAGGATGAGCTGGGTATCCAGCTCGGAGCGCTCCACGATGGCCTGCTTAACGTTCTCGTGCACCGGCGCCTCCGTAGAGGCCACGAAGCGGGTGCCCATGTTGATGCCCTCGGCGCCCAAAGCGAGCGCGGCGGCCAGGCCGCGGCCATCCGCGAAACCGCCCGAGGCGATGATGGGGATATCGAGTTGATCCGCGGCGGCGGGGATGAGGACTAGGCCCGGGATGTCATCCTCGCCAGGGTGGCCGGCGCATTCGAAGCCGTCGATGCTCACGATGTCCACACCCACCTTCTGCGCGCTGAGCGCGTGGCGCACGGAGGTGCACTTGTGGATGACGGTGATACCCGCGTCCTTGAAGGCCGGCATGTGCTCCTTGGGATTGTTGCCGGCGGTTTCGGCGATCTTTACGCCTTCCTCAATGATGACGTCTCGATACTCCGCATAGGGCGGCGGGGTAATTGCCGGCAGCATGGTGAGGTTGACGCCGAAGGGCTTGTCTGTGAGCTCGCGTGTGCGGCGAATCTCGTGGCGCAGGTCCTCCGGGGTGGGCTGGGTTAACGCGGTGACGACGCCGAGGCCGCCGGCATTAGATACGGCAGCGGCAAGCTCAGCGCGACCGACCCACTGCATGCCGCCTTGGATGATGGGGTGAGTGATGCCGAGCATCTCGGTAACGCGGGTGGAAATCATGAGGGTGGTGCTCCTTTGTGGGTGACTAGCAATTGGGGAGAAGTGGATGGAAGTTCTGGGCTAAAAGCGGTGAATGGCTATTCGGAGAAATGACCGCGCAGGCGCTCGGTGAGGTCCTCGGGGAGGGGGATGGGGCGGCGCGCGGAGACGTCGATAAGCACCAGCGTCGCCGTGGCGAACACGCACGAGGTGCCGTCCTGGATGAGTTCGTGGGCGACCTGGTAGGAGGTGGTTCCGATGCGGGAAATCCACACCCGCGCCTCGATGGAATCGGTGTAGGTGAGCTCGGCCTCGTACTGCACTTCGAGGGATCGCACCACGTGAGCGTAGGTATCGGTGGCGACGGGGCCGGTCAGTGCGGCGGCTGCGCGGACGCGTGCCTCCTCGAGGAGGGTGACTATCGTGGCGTTGTTGACGTGGGCGTTCGCGTCCTGGTCGGACCACCGCAAAGCGAGGGGCACCGGGATGGCGTTGGCGGGCGCGCGCATTGTTCCTCCTTGGGGGAGCAGGTAGAGTGATGCGTATTACTATACATACGAATTGTGGTTCGTCACTCGAACCGTGAGGAGAATGCCATGACGGATCTGCTGGGAATCGATGCCCTCCTGAGCGAAGAAGAAAAAGCCACGCGTGACCGCGTGGCCGCACTGGTGGATGAGCACATCCGCCCGCACGTGGCGCAGTGGTACGAGGAAGCGGTGCTGCCGGACTCGATCTTCCCGGTGCTGGCGGAGGCTGGTCTGTTCGGGATGCACCTGGAAGGCTACGGCTGCGCCGGGCGCACTGCCGTGGAATACGGGCTGGCCATGCAGGAGCTAGAGGCCGGCGATTCGGGAATTCGCACGGTGGTCTCGGTGCAGGGATCGCTGGCGATGTCGGCCATTTATAAACACGGCTCGGAGGAACAGAAGAAGCAGTGGTTGCCTAAGATGGCCGCGGGTGACGTCATCGGTTGCTTCGGGCTAACGGAGCCGACCGCCGGCTCCGACCCGGCGGGCATGGCGACGGTGGCGCGCTACCGCGCGGGCGAGTGGATGATCGATGGCGCGAAGCGCTGGATTGGCCTGGCGAGCGTGGCCGGGGTGGCCATCATCTGGGCCAAGGTGTCCGAGGAGGATGCCTCCGCCGCCGGGGTGGAGGCGGGCGTGCGCGGGTTTATTGTGCCGACATCTACGCCGGGTTTTAGAGCTACCCCAATCACTCGCAAGCTGTCGATGCGCGCTTCTATCCAGTGCGATATTTTGCTGGATGGTGTGACCGTGCCTGGCGACGCCCTGCTGCCTAAGCACCCTGGCCTCAAGGGGCCGTTCATGTGCCTTAATGAGGCGCGCTTCGGTATCAGCTTCGGTGCTTTGGGCGCTGCGCGCGATTCCTTGGAGGTGGCGCTGAAGTATGCCAAGGAGCGCAAGCAATTCGACCGCTCATTGGCATCCTTCCAGCTCACGCAGCAAAAGCTGGTCGATATGGCAGTGGAGCTGAACAAGGGCCAGCTGTTGGCGCTCAACCTGGGCCGCGCCAAGGACGCGGGAACGTTGGAGCCTTACCAAATTTCGGTGGGCAAGCTGGCTAACTGCCGCACCGCCATCGAGATTTGCCGCCAAGCGCGAACCATCCTAGGCGGCAATGGCGTCACCGCGGACTACTCACCGCTGCGCCATGCCGCCAACCTGGAATCAGTGCGCACCTACGAGGGCACTGATGAGATCCACACGCTGATTCTGGGGCGCGTGCTGACGGGGGAGCAGGCGTTTAGCTAAAAGTGGCCCGAAGTCCCTTGATGAAGAGGCTTCGGGCCTAGCTGTGTTTAGTTGGCGATGAAGTACATCTGTTTATTGATGAACTCCTCGATACCAAGTGAACCAAGCTCGCGACCGAAACCTGAACGCTTGACACCACCAAAGGGGAGTTCAGGACCTTCACCAGTTGGTGTATTGACGTTGCTCATGCCAGATTCGATGCGCTCAGCAATTGCTTGGGCTCGCTTGGAGTCTTGAGAGAACACTGCTGCGCCAAGGCCGAAGACATTGTCGTTAGCTATCTCGAGCGCTTCCTCATCAGTCTTAAACTTGTAGACCGTGGCGACCGGTCCAAAGAATTCCTCATAATAGGAATCGCTACCTCGAGGGATATCTGTGATTACTGCAGGGGAGATGTAGGCGCCCTCCTCTGAGAGTTCACCACCCGCCAGTAGCTGGCCTCCAGCAGAAACAGCGCGCTCGAGCTGTTCTTTGAGGTTCTCTGCAGCGCTACGGGAAGATAGCGGGGCATACACAGTTTCCCCGGCAGTATCCGGTAGTCCTGGCTCCATTTGTTGTGCAAGATTAACTAGTTCTTGAACAAACTCGTCATAAATGTCTTCTGCGACAATAAGCCGCTTGTTTGAATTGCAGGCTTGGCCGGTGTTGTACATACGCGTACCCCAAGCGAGTTCGGCTGAAGCCTTAACATCATCCGTGTCGAGGACGACATATGGATCTGAACCTCCAAGCTCGAGTACGGCTTTCTTGAGGTGCTGGCCAGCCTGTGCACCAACGATAGCTCCGGCCCGCTCGGATCCGGTAAGAGAAACTCCTTGAACGCGGGGATCTGCGATCAAGGTAGAGATTTGCTCATGGGTAGCAAAAACATTGGTGTACACCCCTGCCGGAAGGCCGGCATCGAGAAAGATCTTTTCGATCGCCAGAGCAGAACGCGGGCAAATCTCCGCGTGTTTAAGGATGATGGTGTTTCCTGCGACAAGGTTGGGTCCTGCAAATCGCGCTACCTGGTAGTACGGGAAGTTCCACGGCATGATGCCGAGCAGAGGCCCGAATGGGCGGCGGCGAATGAATGCCTTACCGTCCGCCTCCGTAGGGATCTCTTGATCCGCGAGAAACTTCTCCGCGTTGTCCGCATAGTACTGGATGATGGCAGATGAGAACTCGGCTTCTTCAACGCCTTCCGGAAGTGGCTTCCCCATCTCTTCAGCAATGATGGCAGCGAGTTCTTCTTTGCGTTCTTCAAAGAGTGAAGCTGCCTTGGCCACAATTTCTGCTCGTTGTGAGACTGGAGTTCCAGACCATTCGGTGAAAGCTACGGAAGAAGCTTCGAGGATTGGCTCAATAGCAGCATCATCGAGAGCATCGAAAGTTTCAATGATCTTGTTGTTGACTGGATTCTGTACACGGTACTGAGACATTTTTCCTCCTAGGAAAAGTTTGGGGTTGTTGTATCTGAACTGGATTCACTACGGCTGATTACTGAGCCCGTGAAGAAATCTGGGTTGCGGAGTCGGGTAATGAACATGAGGATTAATCCGAGCACGAGGATGCTGGCGCCCAGGATGAAGACGATTCCGACCCCTCCAAGAGAAGAACCGGAACCAAAGCTCGGGTCCATGGAGTCATAAGCGGTGATGAAAAACATTAAGAGAAGGAAGCCACCGCCCAGCAACGGGCATAGAAACTTAAACAGGAAGTTCCTTGCTGAAGTAAAGAGTTCTTTTCGGAAATACCACAGACAGGCAACTGCTGTGATGCCGTAGTAGAAACAAATCATGAGACCAAGAGCAGCAATTGTGTCCCAAAGTGCATTCTCTGAGAGCACTCTTGTTATGGCGTAAAAGGCTCCAGAAACGACGGTTGCGACAATCGTTGCGACGGTTGGAGTTTGGAATCGTGGGCTGATTCGAGCCAATTGTGGGGGAAGAGCTTTGTAATAGCTCATCGCCAGAATCGTGCGGGCGGGGCTAACCAGCGTGGATTGCAAGGATGCAAAAGAGCTAGCTAGAACCGAGATATAAATAAGGATGGCAAATGGGCCCATAACCGGGTAAGAAAGCACTGCAAAAATTGATTCCTGATTGTCTGGGTTACCGGCGCCTAGTCCGCTTTCGCCGATGCCCGCCCATGCCATAACGGCTACCGCTGTAAGTACATACAAAATGATCGTGATGACGATGACGACGGTAGCCGCCCGGCCAGGAGTTTTTTCTGGGTTTTTCGTTTCTTCATTCATAGTTAGGGTGACATCCCAGCCCCAGAACATGAAGATGGATAGGGAGATTCCGGCAGCAACCACCGAGAAGTCCTTGATTTCAAATGGGTTGAACCAGCTGAATTGGATGGGGGTGAAATCGAATCCATCTCCGTTGTAAGCCCTCCATAATGCTGCAACATCGAAGGAGACAATTGCGATGATTTGTATTGCAACGAGGATGTATTGCATCTTCTGCGTTGTGTCCATACCTCGATACGCGACCCAAGCTGCAGCAACTAAGAACACAAGTGTGGTTGGAATATTTACCCAGAGGTTGCGTGTGAGTTCAGCGAGCTCTGGTCTACCGGCAAGCTGTGCGATGAGCAGATAGAAGAAGTCAACGGCCACTGCGGCAAGGTTCGATAGGACCAATATCGTGGCGGCGATCAGACCCCAGCCACCCATCCAACCGACCCACGGGCCGAAGGCTTTGGTCGCCCATGTAAAAGTGGTTCCTGAATCAGGAGCACGGTTGTTGAGCTCGCGGTAAGCAAAGGCCACAAGCAGCATGGGGATAAACCCCAGAATGAGAACGGCTGGAACGAAGACGCCCACGGCCGAGATGGCAGGACCGATTCCCGAAGTGAGTGTGTAAGTTGGCGCCAAACAACTAATGCCAATGACGACAGCTCCGAGCAAACCGACTTTGCCGACTGCCAATCCTTTCTCTGAAACTGCTGGTTGTTCACTCATGAGGGAGCACCTCCTTTCAGCGACATGTAGCCCGAAGGGACAACAATGGTTGGAACTGGTAAGTGCTTGAGGATTCGATGAGCAGTTGTGCCAAGGAAGAGCCGACCATCGCCGGCAATACGCGCAGAACCAAGAACTGCCACTTCGCCCTCTTCCCAGCTAAGGTTTCGCAGCGCTGACTGGACACTTGATCCCGAAGTAGTGATGCGTGACGCTTGTCCCTTGGAAACCGCTCCTTCGATTGCCTCTGAGAGTGGGAGCTCAAATCCGTGCCCGGCATCTTCTCCGGAGATCTTCAAAGTAATGATGCGTAATGGAATCTCTCGGCGGTTTGCGCGGTCGAGTCCGATTGCCGCGACATCTGATCGTCCTCGGCGCGGGCCAACAAGGGCAGAAATGCTCGTTATCGGTCCTGGATATGAATAGCCTTGAGGAGCTAGCGCTACTGGTGTTTGTGCTGTGTATAGCAATGAACTTGGTACTGTACCGATGCGGAATCGGTTCAAAAGTCCGCCTGAGCGTGCTCCGACGACGATTAAATCGCACTCAAGTTTTTGCGCGGCATCATTCAAGGCAAGTGCGGGTTCTGTCCCCTCGACGACGTGCCATGTCGCAGAAATGTCAGCGGGAAGACTATTTAACGCACTGGCGAGACGCTTTTCGGTTTGTTCTCGCACAATCGCGTTGTAACCAGGATCTTGAGTCTGAACACCAAAACCTTGAGGACTAACAGGAGGAATAACCGAGACTATCTTCAGGTTGACCTGGCGCTCACGCGCGAGAGCAATTCCTAAATGGAGAGCATCATGACCGTCAGAGGTGTCGATGTATGCGACTAGCAGAGAGCCGTTAGCCCTGCGGCGCGGAAAATCGGTGGGTGGATTCATGAACAGTCACCGCTTATCCCTGCCCGAGAATCTGTTTCGCAACGGCTTCACCGATACGCACCGCGCCGTCGACGTGCTGGTAACCTGCACCAGCGATGTCAGAGGAGGAGTAATAGATCGGGCCGGTTGGTTTGTTCTGAAGATGGCCCCAACGCGATAGTCCACCCAAATCGTATGACGTTGCGTAGGCTCCGCGAGTCCATTCTTCGGCCGCCATATCGGAGAGGAAGAATGCGATTGGCTTCTTCACCTTGTCACCAAGGTAAATGGACATTGCATCGAGGATGCGCTCTTTGCGTTCTTCAGCGGGGAGAGCCCACATCTCTTCGGCGTAAACGTCGGAAACAAAGCCAACCAATGTGCCGAATGCGTCTTCTTTTCCTTCCTCACCGCCTGCGAAGTTTTTGCCGTAATTGGTGTTGTCATAGATTTCGGCAACGAGTCGATCGCCACCGAATGCAGTACCGGACAGTCCCTCTTCACGCCAGAAGGGAGTTTCATAGACTGCATGAACTTTGATGACGAGACCCATGGAAATGTGCTGATGGGCAACATGCTGTTCTCGCGGCAGGGGAGGCACGTAGGAAATGCGACTATAGAGGTTTGGCGGAACCGCAAGGATAGCGTTTTTAGCATGGACAACAGCGCGATCAGAGTAGGCAGTTACGGCTCCCGGTCCACCATTGTTGTCCACACCATTGCGGACGTCCGCTTCAACATTGTTGGGGGCGTCTGCCGTAGAAGGATCTGGCGTAGCCCATTCGAGAGTGCGAACAGGTGAACTGAGAATGACGTCATCGCCGAGTTCCTCTGCCATCGTTATGGAAACTGACTGCATGCCGCCGGCAACTCGCTTATCAAGCAAGAAGTTTTCATCAACAAGGTTGTCGAAAGAACCAGCAGATGAAGCCATCAGAGCTGCTTGAAGTACGGAAAAGGTGCGGGAAGGCTTAGTAAGCATTCCAGAGGAAATGTAAAGCGAGATGTTGTCAATTGCCTCAGAATCGTCAGATAGGCTTTCTAACCAGTCACGGAAGGATTGGCTATCGAGTTCTTTGGCTCGTGGGTGCTCCCAAGGGGCGTTAGCGTCGACTTCCTCGGCCAGCTGATTGAGCTCAGCGATCAATCGATTCATCTCGGAGGCGGTTTCCTCTGACGTCGGGAAGGTATCTCCCTCAAATTCGTGGCGCGTGCCATCTGGGGACACGTAGACTGACTTTCCTTCGCGGTACCGATCAAAAGTCTCGAGTCCGAGCTCCTGGACGAGTTCGGTGAGGCGCGTTTGATCGGGCGAAATCCACTGGCCGCCGATCTCAATGAAGTGTTCAGTACCTTGGTCGTCGAGTACCTTTCCGTTCCAAGTACGGCCGCCCACGCGATTGCGGGCTTCGAGAACACAGACTGATTTTCCTGCTTTCTTGAGAGTGCGGGCAGCCATTAGCCCTGAAGCACCGGCGCCGATGATTACAACATCGACTGTGCGCTCTTCGGCGTTGGGATTACCATTACGTTGCGTGACCATTGGAGCGTTTCTCCTTCGCGTGCAGTAGGTATGCGGTGAGTGAGACCTTCGTATGGACGATGGTGTTTCAACGTTAAATTAAAGGGTTTAATTTAACGTTGTGACTACAGTAACAAACGCGCGGCAAGAATTGTAGGGATCACAGTGGTAAATGTTTCGCGCCCCAAAGGGCGGCCAGTGAAAGCGCTGGTGAACCGGAAAAAAATAGCATCAGCCGCACTGCAAATTGTTGAGCGCAAGGGGCTTGAAGCCCTATCGATGTCAGCGGTAGCTAGGTCAATGAAGGTTAGTACGGCAGCGCTCTACAATCACATTTCCAACAAAGAAGAACTGCTGGCTCTGGTACAAGATGACATCATTGCAAAGGTCGATACTTCGTCGCTGAAGCACGCCCTTGCAGGGGAACTACCAGCAGCTGATGCGCTTCGGCAATGGGCATGGTCGTATCGGGATATTCTGGCTGATAATATTCCGCTGATTCGCGTAATTACTGAGCTTCCACTTTATGGTTCGCCCCAAACGATTTCGATGTACGAATTGCTCGTCCAAGTAATTGCACTCGCTGGAGTTCCCGAAGCGGAAGTTATTACGAGGCTTGTCGCAGTAGAGTCTCTTGTTTTTGGTTCTGCTTACGACGTTCATGCGCCTTTGAATATTTTTGAATCGCCTGGGCCTGGAGATAGTCCATTGAACAAGATGAATGACATCTACTTGGCTCAATTCCGAGAGCAGTCTTCGGAGGAGAGCGAACAATCTAAACTTCGTGCGGACAAGTCGTTTGAAACTGGTTTGGAAGCCCTGTTGGAAAAGTTCCTATCATCCGATGAGGCTTAAATTTGTGACGCCTATTTAGAGAACGCAGCCCCACGGATAAAACGGATTCCATCCAGCAGCCTCTCGAATAGCTGACAAAGAAGGATGAAATGCGAAACCCTCCCCTGCAGCTAGGGATGAACTGCTATCGGGGAGGGAAGCACCTTGGGGGAATAAGCTGGTTGAGCTTAGGTCTCGCTAGATTTTGGAGAGTTTTTGGATTCTGTGCGGTGGGCGTTCGGATCGATCGGGTGCCCGTCAGCGTCCAGATCATTGAGCTCCGCCAGCTCCGTGAAGTCCGCCTGCGCGTCGGCGAAGCCTTCCTCCGGATCGATCTCATCGAAGTTGCGGATGGTACCGTCGCGCTCGTCCTTGAACATGTCCTTGCCGTAGATGACCAGCACCATAATGATGCCGGCGGCGAATCCCCACGCGGCGCCCTGGGTGGCCAGCACGCCAGCGGTCACGCCTGCGATGCCGAGATCCTTCTGGTTCTTGGCCTCCATGATGCCCACACGCACGGATACGAAGCCCTGAATAATGAGCGTCAGTGCCAAGCCCACCGGCAGGATAGGCTCAACGAAAGAGGTAATCGGTAGCAGGAGGAGGCCCGTGTTGGTGCCCCAGCGGAAGGAGCCCGCGCCACCGAAGACGGTGCGCATGGCGCGCTTGCCCTGCTTGTAGCGCTCAACGATGACCACGTGCATCGCCGCCCACAGTGGACCACACATGGCGATGTCTGGGCCGATGATGGACATCAGCATGTTGCGGCCGCCGAAGAGGAGGTGTGCGCGCGACGGGCTGTAGACCACGGCCTCATCCGTACGGACATGGTCGGCTTCCTTGAGAACGGCGTTGGCTTGCAGGACGTCACCGAAGACAACGATGTACGCAGCCAACACTGTGGGGATGGCGGTGAGGAACATGTGCGCCGGTGGCAAGCCAACGCCGAAGACCGTGTACTCAGACCACAGCGTGATGAAGTCAGGCTTGGAGAAGCCCCACTCCACGTCCGGCCAGGGTGCCTCGCCGGCCAGCGGTGCGACGAAAACCGCGACGAAGATTGCAGGCAGGATGCCAAGCGAAGCCAGGAAGCGCCAGCCGGCGGCCTTCTGCCGCAGTGCCTGGAAGCCGCGCGAATACATGAGGAAGAAGGCCACGGCCACCGCGATGGTGATGGTGATAGGGAAGGAGTGGAAACGTCCGTCTTCTTGAAATACCGAGATAATCGCTGCAATACCGGCACCAAGCACGATACCGGCGCGCAGACCTGAAGGAATGAGGCGAACGACCTTTGACGCCCACCCAGTTATACCCAGTGTTAAGGAGAATATGCCCAACAAGAGCTGGAAACTGATCAGCGCCCAGATTCGCTGCTCTCCTTCCGGGAAGGTCTGGATGTAGACCGTCAGCAGCGGAATAGCTGGGGTAATCCAGCCCGGGACAACCGGGTCACCCAAGAGGTGGTGGGTCAGGTAGAGAAGGCCGTTGAGCATGACGACGGCCAGTGCCGCCTCATAGGGCATGCCGAGGGCCTCAGTCATCAGGGGGATAGCGCCCAGATCGACCACGCACATGAACAAACCTTGGGCAAAGTCCGGCCACTCAATGCGGTAGTGCACGAACGGCAAGCGGACATCAAATGGCCCCATCTTCCAGTGGGGCGAAGCTTGACCGATTCCCTGCTCTTCGGGTTCGGCGGCTTCGGTGGTTGCGGCCATGACGGCCTCCTTTCAAAGAAAAGGGACCAAGCCCCACGGGCGCGAACCGCGCAGGGCTTGGTGAGGAAAGGCGAAGTGGTTGAGGTTTAGACGAGTCTTGCTTAGTCGAACTCGATGATCTGGCGCAGTGCCACACCGTCGGACAGGCGGTCCATGGCGGTGTTGATGTCCTCGAGCTTGATGTGGTCGGAGATCAGGGCCTCGGCGTTGAGCTTGCCCTCACGCCACAGCTGCTCGTACTTCGGGATGTCCTTCGACGGAACGGAGGAACCCAGGTAGCAGCCGTGCAGGCGGCGTGCCTCACCGGTCATCACGAGCGGGTCGATGGTGATGGTGGAGCCCGGTGCTGGCAGGCCAACGGTAACGGTCAGGCCACCCGGTGCCGTGACCTTGTAGGCGGTTTCCAGGGCCTTCGGGTGGCCGGCGGCCTCCACGACGGCGGTGAACTTCTTGCTGGACTCTTCAGCTTCCTGCGGGGTCATGGCGGAAGTAGCACCGATTTCGAGGGCCTTTTCGCACTTGTCCTTCTGCATGTCAATGCCCACGATCTCCTTCACGCCGAGCGCAGCGGCGGTGATGATGGCGGCCATGCCCACGCCACCGAGGCCGACGACGGCGATGCTGTCTTCGGGCTTTGGATCGATTTCGTTGAGGATGGCGCCGCCGCCAGTAAGGATGGCGCAGCCGAGAATAGCGGCGATATCCGCCGGGACATCGGAGCCCACCGGCACGACGGAGAGCTCGGAAACCACTGCGTGGGTGGCGAAGCCGGAAACACCGAGGTGGTGCTGGACCATCTCACCATTGCGGGTGAGGTGGCGAGTACCGCGGATGAGGGTGCCCTCGTTGTTGGTCTTGGAGCCGACCTCACACGGCATCTTGCCGTCGGTCTTGCAGCCGGCGCACTCGCCGCAGCGCGGCAGGAAGGTCATGACCACGTGGTCGCCAACCTTGACGTTGGTCACGCCTGGGCCGATCTTCTCGACGATGCCAGCGGACTCGTGACCCAAAAGCATCGGCAGCGGGCGGGGGCGGTTGTTGTTGACCACTGAGAGGTCGGAGTGACAGAGGCCAGCGGCGGTGATCTTGACCAGGATCTCGCCTTCGCCGGGGGCGGTGAGCTCGAGCTCGCTCACGGTAATGGGCTTGGAGTCGGCGTAGGGACGCTCATCGCCGGAGCGCTCCAGGACGGCGCCGCGAATGGTAATCGTGTCAGACATATCTACCTCCAGACATCGGGTGGGTTAATGCAACGTAATGTACGCCACAGAACGTCGATGAGGGCAGGAACGGTATGGGAGAAATTACATCAGATGGGGGTATAGATGGGGAATTGTCTACTTGGCGAGCGCGTGGGCGCGCAGCGCCACGAAGACATCGAGCCCGCGCTGGCCGACGGCCCATTCATCACCCATCAGCTCAGCGATGCGGTCGAGGCGCTGGCGCACCGTGTTGGGGTGGATGAACATGGCGCGGGCCGTCTGCGGGATGCTGTGCCCGGAGAGCAGATAGTGGTGGGCGGTATCGGTTAGCTCCGTGGAATGCTCCTCGTCATAACACAGCAGCGGGCCGATGGTGCGCGTGGATAGAGCGTTCAATGCGTGAGGGTCCGCCCCCAAGATGAGGCCCACCGTGCCCAGGGAGTCCTCGGTGATCAGACGGCCGCGCACTCCCAGGGCGAGCGCTGATTCCAGGTAAGACATGGCGGAATCATGTGCGCTGCGTGCTTCACTCAGGCCATCAAAGCCGATGGCGGAGACCGTTAAATCGGGGAACTCAGATAGCAGCGGGGCCAGCGCCGCATCGATACCTCGATCCGGCTGGTACAGCACGCACACGTGCTGATCGTGGTGCGTAATAGCGGCATTACCCGGTAAGAGGTGTTCCAGCTGCGGACGAGTGGGCAGGCTCTTTGCTGAGTGCAGGCCCACGAAATACAGCTGTGCTGAGGAGATCAGGCTGATACCCGTCAGATGTCGCAGGCGGGCGATCTCCTCACGCCCGGCATTACCCAGCGCCACGGCGTAGACCAGGTCATCGACTTTGCGCGCAGTGGCGTCGACAAGCGCCTCAGCAAAAAGGGCGATCGACGTAAAGGCCGCGGAAGCATGGCTGATGACGCGCAGTTCGGCGTCGCTGAGCTGCTTGTCCACACCAATCGTGCCCAGTGCGCGGCCATTAAACTCCACGGGGAACGTGCTTGCTGGGGGAGCGTCCGGGGCATCCTCCGTGGTCCACAGCATCACCGGAGCGTCGAGACTTTCAGTCAGCACGCGTTCCAGCTCTTCGAAGCTGGCATTGTTCATGAGCACGTGGAGCAGTTTCGCGTTGACCTCATTGAGCCACTGCAGCTCTTCCACATGGCGGCTCAGAGCTATCTGCGAGCGGGTTAGCTCGGCAACGGATTCGCCCTGGCTCTCAATGACTTGCGCATTTTCCAATGCCACAGAGGTAATAGAGCCAAGCACCTCGAGCGCGGCAATCTCCTCGTGCGTGTAGTGGCGGGGGTGGCGGTCGCCCACGAGCAGCGCGCCGATGGTGCGCCCGGCAATACGAATCGGGGCACCTAGGATTCCGCGGATTCCCTCGGCCTCCACCGCGCGGTCCACGTAATCCACGTGCGTGACGTTGGGGTCGGCGGAATGGTCATAGGTCCACGCCGGGCGGTTGGTGGCGGCCACAATGCCGAGAATTCCAGATCCCATCGGCATGTTGATGGTGCGGAATTCTTCGGTGACGACACCGCTGGTGGCCAGCACTTTGGTAAAGCCGGAGCCCTCATCGTTGAGGCTGAGATAACCCACGTCCGTGCCAATAGTGGTGCGCGCGTGGCGCACGATGGCGTGGAAGATATCAGATGATTCGCGGCCCGAGTTGAGCATCTGGGAAACATCGAGCAGCTTGGTCGACATCACCCGCCACGTGTGGTTGGCGCGCATGGTCTCCTCAACGGCCCGAAGCGAACTGAGCTCCTCGGCATCCAGTTGCTCTCGCAGCTCGTCGGGGACACGGGTGCCGCTGGCGAGGCGGGAGAGTACGGTGCCGAGGAGAGACATGCCTACAGTTTATTTGGATCAGATTATTAGGATCAGACTTTTTTCTTAGTGCGCGGAATGGGCTTGCCAGTGATGAGCGCGTGGAGCTTGCCATCACCAATCTGCAGCTCTTCGGGCACGTCCTCGGAATCGACCTCAGTCATGATTTCTCTGATGAAGTCAGATTCGGGAATGGAGGAATTGCGGGCGATAGCGGAAAGCTCGCGCATTTCCTCATCAGAGAGATGGTTGTCATTCTCAAAACGCTTCTTGAGTAGTTCGCGGGCACGGCGGCGCAGATCGGCCTCAGACTGCAGGTCCTTGCGGTTCTTCATCCAAGCAAAGCCGATGATGAACATGATGGCGATACCCATGTAGCCCAGAATCGGATATACCCAGCCGATGAGGTTAGAGAAGCCGACGAAGGAGAGCACGAATCCGATGAGCACCGAGATGACATAAACCTTGTAGAAGTGCTGTGGCTTGCCACGGGTCAGGCGCTTGGCAAAGGCATAGAACATACCGATGGCGGTGTTATAAATCATGCCGTAGATAGCAATGGACATGGCGACTCCGAGCGCTGGATGAATCTGCTCAATCATGGCCAAGGTTGGCATTTCGGCGTCGGTAATCGGGCCCACCGAAACGTAGAGGCCGCCCACCAGGACCGCGAGCAGGAACAGGAAGCACAGGCCGCCGAGGATGCCGCCATAGCCCACTTCCTTGGCATCGAGGAAGTTGCCGCCGATGACGATCATCATGGAGACCACCACGATGACGTTGAGGCCCAAGTTATTGATGGCGGAGACCCACCAGTTGGGCAGCGTGGTGGGAATGGTCTGCGCCTGCTCGTTGAGGTGTGACCAATCGGGGCTGGACGTCAACACGGTATACACGGTGCCGATGGTCAGCAGGATGATGATGAACGGGGTGATAGCGCCAATGGCGATGGTCACCTTGTCGACATCGAGCAAACCAGTCAGCAGCGTGAGAATGAGCATGAGGATCGCACCGATCCACACCGGCCAGCCCCACTGCTGGTTGAGGTTGGTGCCGGCGCCGGCGAACATGGCGAAGCCGATGCAGAAAAGACAGGTCAGCGTGGCGAAGTCAAGGATCTTCGACACAATTGGCGTGGACACCGCGTTGAACACAGAAGTGTGTTCTTTTGCGCGGTGATAAGAACCCAATTGGAGAATGGTGATTCCGGAAATGGTCATGGCCAGTGCGGTGACGATGGCACCGACGATGCCCATGTTTCCGAAGGCAACGAAGTATTGGAGGGCCTCACGGCCGGACGCGAAGGAGGCTCCCGCGAGCACGCCGATGAAGGCCATCGCGATGCCGAATGAGCGTTTAAGCATGGTGAACCTAACTGTGGATGGATTAATGCTTCTACTTATGCAGACGGGGCAGGCCGCCTAGGAAGGGTGCCTGCCCCGTGTGTGATGGAGCGATAGCTGTTATCTCGTCACTGCCTTGATGAACTCGGCGATTCCAGCAAGCTCCTCCTCGCCGCGGTCAATGATCGCCGCGGAGGTAAAGAGCCCGTGGTGGTAGCCCAGGAGGTGCTTGTGAGTGACGTCGACGCCAGCTTTAGCTAGCTTCCCGGCATACTCGATGCCCTCATCCGCCAGTGGATCGTTGTCCACCGTGATGACGAGCGACGGGGGCAGGCCCTCCGGCAGCTCTTCCAACAGCAGCGGAGAGAGATCCGTGGCGGTGCGCTGGGATTCCTCCGTGACGAAGGTATCGATGAACCACCGCATGGTGTCGGAGGCGAGAGGGAAGCCTTCCTCCAGGCGTTTGTAGGAAGCACCGTTCTCGGTGCGCTCGCGGGAGCAATCCGTGATCGGGTAGAGCAGGATCTGGGCGCTGAGCTTGGCGACGTCGTCAAGCACCGCGAACTCATTCGCCAACGTGGCAGCCAGCTGGCCGCCGGCCGAATCACCGGCGACCGCGATGGAGGTCACGGTCAGTCCGTGCTCTGCCTCGGGGTTGGACAGCCAGCGGTAGGCGGCGCGGCAATCGTCGATAGCCGCCGGGTAGGTGTGCTCCGGGGCGAGGCGATAATCCACCGCGACGACCGGGAGGCCGGTCAGCACCGCGATACGGCGTACCGAGGAGTGGTGGGTCTCCAGGTTGCCCATGAGCCAGCCACCGCCGTGCATGTAGAGCACCGCGGGGGTCTCCTGGCCGCGTTCTGCCTCCGGGCGGGGGTCATAAAGGCGAACCTGGAACTGGTCGACCTGGAAATCTGTGGTCGCAGGTTCCTTTTCTTCGTGGAGAGGGTTGGCGTGGGCCGAGGCTACGTAGTTCTCACGCACCTGCGGGATGGGGAAGTTATGGAAGGACTTCGCTCCACCATCGCGGAAAGGCTTCAGCGCCTTCCACGCATCCTCAGCGACGGGGCGCCCGGAGTATTCGTCGTGCAGAGTGTGCATCGTGATCACTACCTTCTAGACCAGCTCGTAGTCGTTGATCTCCAGCTTGTCGGTGAGCTCGTAGTACTCAGCAACGTTGCCGGACCAGTTGTTGATGACGCGGCCTTCCTCGTTCTTGTACCACGAGGAGCAGTCAGCGGAGAACGCAGATTCCTCGAGTTCCTTCTGGATGCGGGTGTTGAACTCGTCGATGACGTTCTTCTTCACGTCGAGGGCTGCCTCCGGGTTCTCGCGCAGGTAAGCAACGGCCTGGGAGATGTAGCGGTCCTGTGCCTCGAGCATGGCTACCACGGAGTGGTGGTTGAGGTTGGTATTCGGGCCGTAGAGCATGAAGAAGTTCGGGAAGCCATCCACGGTCATACCCAGGTAAGCCTCCGGGGAGTTGCCCCAGCGCTCGCGCAGGTCGACGCCGTCGCGGCCAGCAATCGGCAGGTCACCCTGGAACTCCTGGGAGTGGAAGCCGGTGGCGTAGATGACCACGTCGAAGTCGTGCTCTGCGCCGTCGTCGGTGCGGATGCCGGTCTCGGTGAACTTCTCGATGCCGGCGGTGATGAGCTCTACGTTGTCACGGTTGAAGGTGGGGTAGAAGTCATCGGAGCGCAGGATGCGCTTGCAGCCGAAGGCGAAGGTCGGGGTGAGCTTCTCCACCAGCTCCGGGTCGTTGACCTGGGAGCGCAGGTGCTCCATGGCCTGCTCGACACCCTCGGCAGCGGAATCGGTGCCCTTGCGGGTGCGGTCGAAGCCCTCCTCGCGGACCTCGTGGATTTCCTGGCGGATGGCGCGGTAGGAATCCGGGTTCTCCTGGAACTCCTTGGTCTCCTCCTCGGTGAAGATGACCTGGTTGCGCGGCAGAATGTAGTTTGCGGAGCGCTGGAACACGGAGAGCTTCTCCGCTTCCTTGGCAACCTCCGGAACCAGCTGGACAGCGGAGGCCGCGTTGCCGATGACGGCAACCTTTTTGCCGTTCAGGTCGACGTCGTGGTTCCACTCGGCGGAGTGGAACTGTACACCCTGGAATGCCTCGCGGTTCGGGAAGTTCGGGATCTTCGGCTTGGAGAGCTGGCCCCAGGCGCCGACGAAGACGCGGCCGTAGTAGGTCTCACCGTTGGCCTCGATCTCCCATGCCTTGAGGTCTTCCTTCCACTCGGCGCGGGTGATGCGGTGGTTGAACTTGATGTGATCGTAGAGGTTGAACTCCTCGGCAAGGGCCTTGAGGTAGCCCTGCATCTCGTCCTGACCGGCGAACATGCGGGAGACGCCGAGGTTGAGGAAGTAGGAGTAGCAGTAGATAAGAGCCTGGGTATCGCAGGCAGCGCCCGGGTAGGTGTTGTCGCGCCAGACGCCGCCGACCTCGTCGGCTGCCTCGAGGATGAGGAAGTCCTTCTGCTCGTCGCGGACCAGCTGGGCGCCCATGCCCAGTCCGCCGTAGCCGGTGCCGAGGATGATGCAATCGTAGATCTTCATAGTGGTGTGTCTCCTTTAAGACGTTGGTGGTTCGGGTTAGTTCGCGCGGATGGCTTCAGCCAGGACCTGAAGGCCGTCACGCAGGGTGGACTCGTTGATGACCAGCGGCGGCAGAAGGCGGATGACGTTGCCGTCGAGGCCGCAGGTGAGGATGAGTACGCCCTGCTCGCGGCAGGTCTTGGCCACCTTGGCGGTGAGGTCAGCGTTGGGCTGGTTGTTGTCATCGACCAGCTCGAGGGCGATCATGGCGCCGCGACCGCGGACCTCAGCAACGGTGGTGAGCTCAAGTAGCGGCTCCAGCTCTTCGCGGATGATGGCCTCGATTTCGCGAGCGCGGGAGTTGAGGTCCAGCTCCTCCATTTCCTCGAAGGCTGCCAGGGAAGCAGCGCAGGCCACCGGGTTACCGGCATAGGTGCCACCCAGGGAGCCCGGGTCCGGTGCATCCATGATTTCGGCGCGGCCGGTCACAGCGGACAGTGGCATGCCGCCGCCCACGCCCTTGGCGGTGGTGATGAGGTCCGGGATGATGCCCTCGTCTTCACAGGCGAACCAGGAGCCGGTGCGGCAGATGCCGGCCTGGATCTCATCGGCGATGAAGACAACGCCGTTGTCGGTGCACCATTCCTGCAGAGCCGGGAGGAAGCCCTTGGCCGGCTCGACGAAGCCGCCTTCGCCCTGAACCGGCTCGATGATGACGGCAGCCAACTCTTCGGTGCCGACGTACTGCTCGATGTAGCGCAGGGTGCGCGCTGCTGCCTGCTTGCCATCGAAGCCGTCGCGCAGCGGGTAGGACATCGGCGCGCGGTAGATGTCAGCGGCCAGGGTGCCAAAGCCGGACTTGTACGGCTTGTTCTTGGCGGTCATGGTCATGGTCAGGTTGGTGCGGCCGTGGAAGGCACCGTCGAAGACCACGACGCGGTTCTTGCCGGTGTAGCGGCGAGCGATCTTGATGGCGTTCTCCACTGCCTCAGCACCGGTGGAGAAGAGGCAGGACTTCTTCTCGTGGGTGCCCGGGGTCAACTCGTTGAGCTTCTTGGCTACCTGGACAAAGCCCTCGTAAGGAGCGTTGAGGAAGCAGGTGTGGGTGAGGTGGCTGGCGGCCTCGGCGACGGCCTTGGCAACGCGCTGGTTGGAGGCGCCGACGGAAGTCACGGCGATGCCGGATGCGAAGTCGACGATGGTGTTGCCGTCGACGTCGACAAGCACGCCACCGTCGCCGTCAGTGATGTAGGAGGGGTAGCCCGGGATGACGCCAGCGGCGACGTCTGCTTCACGGGCGGCATTCAGCTCCTGGCTGCGGGGGCCAGGGATTGCGGTGGAAACATTCCGCTCCTGGGGGAGGCGGTGCTTGAGATCCTGCATGCTGTCTGCTCCTTAATGCTCGGGATTTGCTATGACGTAGGTCATTCTGGCGGCTAAACTTCAGGAGGGCCACAGACGATCTGGTGAAAGAATGGTGAGAAATTGTCCACAGTGGATAAGGGGGTAGCGGCCGGGCTGGAAGAGGGGAGCGTGTCCCTCACCTGGTTGGCCAATCAACCCGATCTGGGGATAGAGATTCTGCACGATTGCAAGCGGTCCTTTTCCGTGATGCACCCGTGTGAACTGCGCGATCCGCGCGAATTTGTGGGATCCGGGGCCGTCATTTTGCTCACCGGCATGGCATTTGAAGGACGGCCTGAGGAACTGGAAGAGTACATCCGCAAGGTGGCCGAGGGTGGGGTGACGGGGGTGGGTTTCGGCGTTGGACTGGCCTTTGCCGAGGTTCCGCCCGGCATGCTGGAGGCCGCTCGGGAATGCAATATTTCGCTCTTCACGGTGGCGCGGCGCGTACCTTTCGTCTCGGTGCTCGCGCGTTTGCACGACGAGCTGCAGCGCCAGCGCGAGGAAGGGTTGGAGCGTTTCATCGCCCAGCAGGGTGCGCTGAACGACGCCGCCGTGGCCGGCCTCGATGCCCTCGTGGACAAGACCAGTCGCCTCCTAGGCGCGCATTCCTGTCTCGTCGATAAAGACGGGCGCGTCTTTGCGCAGTCGAGCTACCCGGGGCTGCCTCCGGTGGATTGGGCGCCGGTGATCGCCGATACTCGCGCCCAGAACTTCTACGCCGCGCGCCGCGTGGGCGGGTGGAATGTCTTGGCCCAGCGCTTGGCCGACCACGGTGCGCGCTCCTTCGGGCTCTTGGCAGTGTCGCGTGATGGCTTTGGTGTGAACGAACGCGCGCTGCTCAAGCAGGCCGCGGGCCTAGCGGAGCTTAGCGTGAAGCGCCCACAAGAGCTGCGGCGCACACAGAATGAGCTCAACTCCATGGCTTTGGCCATTCAGCTGGGGTTGGACGAACCCGAAGATCCCATGCGGCGCATCTTCCACCTCGTGGGCGATGCGCAGGGGAGGGTGCGCCCGGTCTTGGTGAAATCCGAGGGGGAGCGGGCTCACCAGCGCTTCATCCAGGCCCTGGACGCCCGCCTTCAAGACCACGGGCGTTTGCTCTTCGAGTACGCGCTGGATAAGTCCTCCAGCCTTCTGCTCTTTAGGGGAAACCGAACGATGAAAAACCTGCAGGATTTGTTGCGCGATATTCGCGGGAGCAAGCGGATCGTCGTGGGCCAACCCATGCCGTGGGCCGAGCTGGGGGTGGGGATTGTCCACGAGCTGGAGTCTTTCGCTTTCGGGCTGCAGCCGGGGATGCTTGCGGGGCCGGAATCGCGCACCTTGAGCTGGACTAGGGACCCTCGGGTTAAAGGAGCGGTGCACAACCGCGCGAAGGAGACCTGGGGCAAGGTGCGTTCCTTTGACGCCGAGCACGGCACCGACTTGGCGGAAACACTGGAGGTTTACTTGCGCGCCGGCGGGCATGTAAGCCGCACCGCTGAGGAGCTGCATTCGCACCGCCACACCGTGCGCAAGCGCATCGCGGACTTGGAGGAATTATTGGAGGTGGACCTTAAGGATCCTCTCGTGGCGGCGGAACTTCTCATCCTGGGCGTGAGCGTTCCGGACTGAGTTCTTAAGAGTCAAGGCTGAGCAAGAGCAGCTCCGCGCGGGTGACGGGATTGCTCAGGTCCACGCCGCAGAGTTGCTCGATCTTGTCCAAGCGGGCGCGCACGGTGTGGCGGTGAACGCCGAGTTCCGCGGCGGCGGTGGCCAAGTTGGCGTTGCCCACGAGGAAGGAACGCAGCGTGGCGCACAGCTCTGTGTTGTGCTGCGCATCGTGCTCGGTAAGAAGGCTGACTGTGGCCGCGCGCCGTGCAGCGAGGGCCTCGGGTACTCCGGGTTCTGCCAGCCAGGTAGGGGCAGCAGAATCGAAGGTCGCCACAGTACCGAGTTGCAGGCTGCGCGCGTGGCTCTGGAGAGAGGACAAGAGCGCCGGTGTCAACGCTTGCCATTGGGTGTGCTGCAGGATGGACGTTCGGAGGTAGCGGGTGTGTTTCCCGCACAAGTTCGTGTGCGCGGTGCCCGGGGGAAGAGCGATAAGCGCGGAATCGTGTTCCGGGCGGATGAGGCTGAGAGGCTCGGCTTTTCCAATCTCGCTTAATGCCCGCGCGAGGCGGGAGGGTGATGGTGCCGTGAGAAACAGAACATCCACGAGGTCGTGGCTATCGACCGTATGGAAGGCCGCCTGTAAGGCAGGGGAGTCAACCCCGGCCAGTTGGGCGTCAAGCGCCAACGCCCCGAGGATCGTGTGCGCAGTGGTGTCGGGATGATCTAAGAGCAGGCTGGCCAGGCCCGCGAGGTGCCGGATGAGCGCGCGGGAGTAGGAATCGAACTTCTCTGCACGCGTTACCGCGATGGCCCAGCGCCGTCCCGCCGAGCCGAAGATGCTGGTGATGGTTGCGCCTGTGCTTGTCGACGTCCCCGTTCCCCGCCCCGTCTGCTCCGCGGCCTCCACCGCGGCGTCGGCCGCACTGAGCTGACCGCGATCGCTGCGGCTGACCACCGCTCCGGAGGAACTTGCCACCGCCACTGCGGCGCCGAGTTCTTTGCTGGCTTGCATGACGAGCACCCTGATGCTCGTGGCCGCGGCCTGGTTGAGACGCTCCTGCTGGCGGTGGAGTGAAAAGTGCGCGTTGTTGTCCAAGCGGGCCTGTTCTTGAGCCACGGCCGTGGTGATGGATACAAAACGGGTGGCGCGCGGGACCTCAAAGAGGGTGAGATTGTGCTGGGAGCAGGCGCGGATAAGTTCTGTAGGAACCTCGCCGAAGGCCAGTCCAGTGCCGAAGCCAATGCCCTGCACACCGGCCGCGGCCAGGGCCGCACCATAGCGTTCGAAGCCCTCCGGTTCTTCCTGGAAGGCAAGCCCCAATGTGAGCATGAGCGCGCCGGGGGAGGTGAACTCGCTGGGGTCCGCGAGCTCGGAAGCGTGGATGGTGTTGAATGTGGCGCTACCGGTGACGATGCTTCGCAGGTTCAATGAGCGCTGGTTGAGCAGCCAGCGGAAGGAAATCTCACGCATGGTGGACAGAGTACACAGCTATGGGGAGGAAATTTATACATCTCGTCCATAGTGTGCGGAGGGTGGTGGAGACCACACTAAGGGGCACACTATTCATCCGAGCACAAAAGGAAGACCATGCAGGAACTTCAGTACCACATTGAGCAGTCTCGCCACCTGGGCCAGCAGGTCCCGGGCCCGAAGAGCGCCGCCCTGGATGAGCGCCGCAAGAACGCCCTCCCCGCGGGCATGGCGCCGTCGCTTCCGGGCTACGTAGTGGATGCCGATGGCGGCATTCTTGCCGACGCCGACGGCAACCGCTTCATCGACCTCGCCTCCGGCATCGCCGTGACCTCCGCTGGCGCTTCGAACCCGGCCGTCGTGGCCGCGGTCCAAGAGGCCGTCGCGCACTTCACCCACACCTCCTTCACCGTTTCTCCTTATGAGTCCTACGTGGCCGTGGCAGAAAAGCTCAACGAGGTCACCCCGGGTGACCACCCGAAGAAGACCGCGCTGTTCAACTCCGGCGCTGAGGCTGTCGAGAACGCAGTAAAGATTGCCCGCAACTACACCGGCAAGCGTGGTGTGGTGGTCATGGACCGCGCCTTCCACGGCCGCACCAACCTGACCATGGCGATGACCGCCAAGCAATCGCCCTACAAGAACGGCTTCGGTCCCTTCGCCCCGGAGATCTACCGCGCACCGATGTCCTACCCGCTGCGCGATGGTCTGAGTGGTGCCGAGGCAGCCAAGAAGACCATCACCATGATCGAGCAGGAAGTCGGCGCGACCAACCTGGCCTGCGTCGTTGCCGAGCCGATTCAAGGTGAGGGCGGATTCGTCGTTCCGGCTGAGGGCTACCTCGCAGCAATCCAGAAGTGGTGCAACGACAACGACGTCGTCTTCATCATCGACGAGATCCAGGCGGGCATGATGCGCACCGGTACCTGGTTCGCTTCCGACCATGAGGGCATCGTGCCGGACATGGTGACCATTGCGAAGGGCATTGCCTCCGGCATGCCGCTGTCGGCAGTGACCGGCCGCGCGGAAATCATGGATACCCCGCAGCCTGGTGGCCTGGGCGGTACCTACACCGGTAACCCGGTGGCGTGCGCCGCTGCGCTGGCAACCTTCAAGGAGTTTGAGGAGAAGGACTTCGGTGCGCGTGCTCAGAACCTGGAGAAGGTCGCCCGCGAGGAGCTGGAGCCCATCCTGGGCGATGAACGTGTGGCCGAGTTCCGCGGCCGCGGCGCCATGCTCGCACTCGAGTTCGTGACCGCTGAGGGCGAGCCGGACTCCGAGCTGGTGCACAAGATTGCTGACGGTGCCAAGGCCGAGGGCGTCCTGCTGCTGACCTGCGGCCTGGACCACAACGTCATCCGCTTCCTGCCTTCGCTGGCTATCCCGGAGGACCTGTGGCGTGAGGCGCTGCAGGTCGTCGTCAAGCAGTTCAACGAATTCAAGTAAGGCGACTGCAGTTCTCACCCGGCGATGGCCGGGTGAGTTCACGTTTTAGTAGCCGTTTAGTAGTCATTGGAGAAGTCTTTGTCCAACAACATCACTGTGCCGCAGAAGGATGAATCCACGAAGGAATTCAAGCCCGCGCTGTCCTTCGTGCAGGGCATTGCCCTCATCTTCGGCACCAACATCGGCGCTGGAGTTCTCTCCATTCCTTATGCCGCTCGCAACGGTGGGTTCCTCGCGCTCGTCATCGCCCTGCTCGTGGCTGGCACGCTCACGACCATTTCCATGTTGTACGTGGCGGAGTCCGCCATGCGCACCAAGGCCACGCTGCAAGTCTCGGGACTGGCCGAGCATTACCTGGGGCAGTGGGGGCGATGGCTGGTCTTCGTCGCCATCATCGTCAACGGTATCGGTGCGCTTATTGCCTATGCTGCCGGCTCCGGTGACTTAATCAACAACATTTTCGGTCTGCCGCCGCTTCTGGGCACGTTGATCTTCTTTGGGTTTGGCTCGTGGGTGATGTACCGCGGTCTGCACACCACGGGTGCCACCGAGGGCGCCATTACCGCCGGCATGGCCATCATCATCGCTGTCCTCTGCGGATGGACCATCCTGGGGCCAGGTATCAAGGTGGAAAACCTTTTGGTTCTTCACCCCTTCTTCATCGTCCCGATTCTGAACCTGGCAGTGTTTTCTTTCTTGGCGCAGTATGTGGTTCCGGAGCTGGTCCAGGGTATGGATCCGTCGAAGCCGCAGGAGACCGCGCGTGCGATCGTCGTTGGCATGGTCATCACGGGCTTTACCCTGGCGCTGGTGCCTTTTGCAGCCCTCGGCCTTCTCGGCATGGAGGTCACCGAAGTGGTGACCATCGCCTGGGGTGAGGCACTTGGCCCGGTTGCCTACTACCTGGCCAACATTTTTGCCCTGGCGGCCATGCTGACGTCATTCCTGGCGATTGGCTTCACCACCATGCGCAACGTCCTCGACATCTTCCACTGGGAAGGCGTGAAGGGGCAGCGCATCATCGCGGTGGCGCTGACGGTGGTACCGCCACTGGTGATCTCCATTGCAGGCCTCGGTGGCTTCGTTGCGGCGCTGTCCTATGCGGGCGGCTTTGCGGGGGCCATCATGTCCGTCATCCCGGTGATGCTGCTGCACGCCTCCCGCAAGAAGGGCTACCGCGATCCCGGCTGGACCGTGGGCGGTCTTGCGCACCCGGCTATTCAGGCAACCATCATCGTGGTGTATTTCTTGGCATTCATCTATTCGATCATTTCGATCGTCGGGCTGGTGCCGGCGGGTTGGGCTTAGTACAAGCGATTAGCCCTGAGAAAGGTACGAGATCGTAGACTCAGGCGAGCGATGTTCTTGAGCGGCGGTGGGCTACTGCGAAGTAGCCCA
>NZ_KV805216.1:26410-41158 GCF_001811565.1 Corynebacterium sp. HMSC078A10
GGTGGGCTACTGCGAAGTAGCCCACCGCCGCTCTTGTCGTTACCGGTAGATTTCGTTAGCTCTGCACAATCGGGGCGTACGTCCCCGAGGTTTCCCATAAGCGTTCAATACCGTGTTCACGTTTTCGTGCTTTGGATCAATCTTGTGCTGATGTGACTAGTTGAGAGTTTTTCGGCTCAGCGGTTGCCCTACTCTGCACGCGGCTTTCGCCTGGGGGATGTCCAGAACCGATGTTGCTATAGATGTGAGGATGGGAGCGCTTGAGCAGCTCGCCGCGAACAAAGCCAGCTACTCCACACAAGAGGATGATGGTTGGAATCACGAAAACCAAATACCACAGCTCGGCATCGCCAATGAGGTTCTCGAAGTTGGCCAAGATCAGCACGAACATTGTGCCGAACCCAATGATGGCGATAGTTGGCGCCACTTTTGTGACGAACACTGGGTAAAGCCCTTTGTGCTTCCTAAAATAGAAGTAAACCGAGACCGAAGTGGTTAGAAGCAAGAAGACGAGTCCGAAACCACCAGCGTTACTCATCCAAGAGAACACGATTGCTGATGGAAAGCTTTCGTCATATCCTGAGAGCTTTTGAGCAAGCAGTGCCGTGGCGATGGCAAACAAACCGAAGCAAGATTGGAAAAGCGATGCCGCAACAGGGGCACCATTTTCGCTAGTCGTGCCGAGGTTCTTCCAAATAACCTGTTCTCGCCCCAGCGCCATGAGGTAGCGGGAAATAGAATTGTGGAAGGCTGTAACGGCTGCGAAGAGGGAGGTGACCAAGAGAAGCTGAATTAGCGGAACGATGGACTCGTATCCCTGGCTGGCAATAAAGTTGAAGAACAGATCCGAACCATATTCTTGCGCAGAATCAACTACCTGAGACTCTCCAGTGCTTTGGGCAATTGACCATGAAGAGAATCCATAAAAGCCGGAAATAATCAGAATTGATATAAGCGTCGCGTTTGGGATGGTTTTCTCCGGATTGATTGCCTCCTCAGAGTACATAGCACTGCTTTCAATTCCCATGAACCCGGCGATAGTGAACGCGAGGAGAGTTCCTGTGCCAGTTCCAATGAGCGCGGACGGAGATAAGGTGCCAATCGAGAGCCCATCTGCAGGGTTGCGGATTGCGAGAACACAGAAGAACACGATGGCACAAGACTCCAAGAAGAGAAGAACTCCTAGAATTCTCGAAGTGGCATCGGCAGATTTAATGCCTAGAAATGCCACTAGGCTTAAAGCTATGAGTGCCCACACCGCCCAGTGGATATAGGTGCCTACTATCGATTCAAATAAGCTAGATGCTGTGTATCCGAGAAGACAGTAAAGTGCGATCTGCATAGCAGTGTAAGAAACGATAGCCAGTGAAGAAGCTGCTAAACCGTGACTTTTCCCGAGGCCGGCGGAGACGTAGGAAAAGAATGCAGCAGTATTGGGTATCTCCTTGGCCATAGCGCAGAAGCCGACTGAAAAGAATGCCACGAGTGCTCCGCAAAGCAGGTAGCCGAGAGGAACTCCTGGCATTCCAGATGTGGCGTATGCTGCCGTTACTCCGGCGGAAACCACCGTTAAAGGTGCAGCTGCTGCAATTACTAGAAAGACAATGTTGTGCGTCTTGAGGGTACGAATCTTTTCGCTCATACGGCACCATCACTTGTAGCAGGGGAGAGACTTTCAAGCGCGGGGCTGTCTTCTTTGAAGTGAGCGGTATATGCCTTTCTTAGATACTCGATTTGTTCATCTGTGAACGTCTTTCGAATCTGTCCTTCCACGATTTCGGCGTATTCATCCTTGAAACCGGACTCTTCACCGGTCAGGCTTTCAAACACTGCAAGACCGCAGAAAGGAACGTAGTACTGGCAATAGCCGCCTTCTTGGACCACGACTAGATTTCCTTCAGAAAGGCTGTCTGCAGCAGCTGCAAGAGCCTGAGTCATGTTGTAGTAACCCGAGGTTGTTACCATCATGCGGCCTAGAGGGTCCATCATCGCGGCATCGTAGCCTGTACTAAGGATGATTAATTCTGGCTTGAATTCCTCGAGCGCTGGAATGACGATCTCATTAAGCGCGGTTTCATACACTAGGTCGCCACTTCCTGGAGGAAGGGGGATATTCAGGTTGAAATCCTTGCCTTTTCCGGAGCCTCGTTCTTCGACGAAACCACTGTCGACCGGGAAATTTCTATCTTGGTGGATGGATACTGTGAGAACACGGTTGTCTTCCCACCAGATGTCTTGGGTTCCGTTGCCATGGTGAACATCCCAATCTACGATTGCGACTCTTTCTAGACCGCGTTCCTCGAGAGCAAAAGACGCTGCAGCCGACGCGTTATTGAAAAGGCAGAAGCCTAAGCCACGGTTCCTCTCAGCATGGTGTCCCGGAGGATTAATCAAGGCATACCCACGGTCAACCTCTCCGTCTAGTACAGCTCGAGTCATTTCAATTGCGCCGCCAGCTGAGAGCTTCGCAATGTCTGCGCCTCCTTGTCCGAACGGTGATCCTCCATCTCCACAATCGCCACCTTTCGGTAGTTGAGACTGTTGGAGCATCGACTCGATGTGTTCTTTGGAGTGAATTCTTTCGAGTTGCTCCTTCGCCGCCGGCTTTGCCGAAAGATTGGTGAGGTGTTTGCGGAGCTGCGAGGCCTGCACTAATTCGTTTAGGCGTCGCTTTGGTTCCGGCGAAGAGAAGTGGCGGTTCACGGGTTGTAGGCCAAGGGCTGGGTTCGCCGGCGCATTGCCACCCGTGCCTGTGTCGTGCCATCCGTAGAGCGTGTCCCAGAGATAACCCACAGAGACTTTATCTTGCTTTTTGGTTGACATTTACAATCCTTCCTTTCGGCTGTGGTGTTGCAGACCATAGTACTTGTCGAGTGTGATTTGAGAGACTGTTTGCGCCTTAATTGCGGGGAAGGTTAATTTCTCTAAGGTGCCGTTATGTTTTTTAATATTGGCGGTGGAGTCCGCTGTTTCCGAACTGCTATTAGAGGTATTTACTAACGGCAATATAGCGATTTTGAATCGAATAAAATTCACGACTAGTTACCCCGTTGTGGGGGTGGACTGATTGCAGGTTGGGCGATCTATCGTTCGTGAATATTTGTAACTGTGCAGGTGAGTGGGTAGGGGTGAAAGTTTTTCTCGATGATTTTGCCGAGGATAGTGGTGGATAATATTATCTCGCGTGGAGGATTGTAGGTTTGTAACTTGGTATAAGAATTAATCCAACCTTGATAGGTGTTTTAATGCCGATTACAGGTGGACTCGTATTGAGTTTGATGAAACAGGTTTTACTTCAATTGGGGCGTACGAAAACCAAAAGGGTGTTGGATTATCCGTCGATAATCCAACACCCTTTTGGTGATCTATTTCGGGCTACTTCTCCACGTAGTAGAGCTGCTTGTTAACGAACTCATCCATGCCAAGCGGGCCGAGCTCGCGGCCAAAGCCGGAGCGCTTTACGCCACCGAATGGCATTTCTTCGCCTTCGCCTGCAGGAGTGTTGACATTGGCCATGCCGCACTCGAGACGGCGGGAGACAGCGGCGGCACGCTCGGTGTCCTGGGAGAACACGGTGCCGCCGAGGCCGTACTGGGTGTTATTAGCCAAATCGAGGGCTTCTTCGTCGCTGCTTACCTTGTAAACGGTCGCGACTGGGCCGAAGAACTCCTCGTAGTAGATATCGGAGCCAACCGGGATATCGGTGATGACAGCAGGGGAGACGTAAGCACCTTCCTCAGAGAGCTCGCCGCCTGCACGCAAGTTAGCACCGGCAGCAACGGCACGGTCCAGCTGGTCACGCAGCTTTTCGGCTGCCTCACGGGAGGACAGCGCAGAGTATGCGCCTTCAGGCTGGTTGTCCGGAGTGGACTTTACAGCAGCGTTGGCGAGGCGCTCGAGCTCAGCGACGAACTCGTCGTAGATGTCTTCCATGACAATCATGCGCTTGTTCGAGTTGCAGGCCTGGCCGGTGTTGTACATACGCGTGCCCCATGCCAGCTCCGCAGCTGCCTTGACGTCGTCAGTATCGAGCAGGACATACGGGTCAGAGCCGCCGAGCTCGAGAACAGCCTTCTTGAGGTTTTCGCCGGCCTGCGCGCCGATGATGGAGCCTGCGCGCTCAGAACCGGTAAGAGATACACCTTGGATGCGAGAGTCCGCGATGATGGTGGAAATCTGGTCGTGGGAAGCAAAGACGTTGTTGTACACGCCCTCAGGAACGCCAGCGTCATCCATGATCTTCTGAACGGCGAGGGCCGAGCGCGGACAGATTTCCGCATCCTTGAGAATGATGGTGTTGCCCAGCATCAGGTTGGGTGCCACGAAGCGGGCGATCTGGTAGTAGGGGAAATTCCACGGCATGATGCCGAGCAGTGGGCCGATAGGCAGGCGGCGGATGACTGCAGTGCCGTTGGAGGCAGTCGGGATCTCCTGGTCCTTGGTGAAGTCTGCGCCGTTATCGGCGTAGTACTTGATAATGGCGGAAGAGAACTCAGCTTCCTCGATGCCTTCGGAGTGGAACTTGCCCATCTCCTCGCCGGCAATCTGGGCTAGTTCTTCCTTGCGCTCCTCGAAGAGCTCGCTGACGCGGGTCATGATTTCTGCGCGCTCAGAGATGGGGCGTGCAGACCACTCTTTATAAGCCGCGGCGGACTTTGCCAGTGCTGCTTCGACTTCAGCGTCGGTAGCGGTATCGAAGGTTTCGACTACCTCATTGGTTACGGGGTTCTGTACGCGATAGGTGTTGGACATTGATTACTCCTTTTCTCGTGTGTAGTTAGACCAGCGGTTGCTGGTCGTCGTCGCGCGAGGAAATTCGCGTGAGGGTTTCGCCCTTGAAGAATCCTGGGTGGGCAAAGCGGGTGAACAGCATGATGAATACGCCGAGCCCTAAGACAGCGACGCTCAATATGAAGACCATGCCGATACCACCGATTTCAGACCCGGATCCGTAGGACGGATCCATGGAATCGTATGCAGTGATGAAGAACATCATGAGCAAGAATCCGCCGCCCACAGTGGGGAAGAGGAACTTGAACACGATGTTATGCATCGAGCTAAACAGTTCGGTTCGGAAGTACCAGATGCAGGCCACGGCCGTAATTCCATAGTAGAAACAGACCATGAGGCCCATCGTAGCGATGGTGTCCCATAGCGCGTTTTCCGAAATAAGGCGGGTTACCGCGTAGAACACGGCTGCTGCTGCAGCGGAAACAATGGTGGCCGTCGACGGTGTACGGAAGCGGGGGCTGATCTTTGCGAACACCGGCGGCAATGCGCGGTAGTAGCCCATGGCCAGCAAGGTGCGGGCGGGGCCCACCATCGTGGATTGCAGGGAGGCGAAGGAAGAGGACAGGACCGCGATATAGATCAGGATCGAGGCCTTACCCAAGACGGGCTCTGAAAGTGCCGCGAAAATCGATTCCTGGTTTTCTGGATTACCAGCGCCCAGGCCCGTGTCACCTGTGCCGGCCCAAGTGATGACTGCCAGCGCGGTGAGGATATACAGCGCGATGATGATGAGCACCGTGATCGTAGCTGCACGACCCGGCGTCTTTTCGGGGTTCTTTGTTTCCTCGTTCATCGTGAGGGTTACGTCCCATCCCCAGAACATGAAGATAGACAGTGAGATGCCCGCAGCAATGAGGGAAAAGCTACCGATGCCAACCGGGTTGAACCATTCGAGCGAAATCGGTGTGAAGTCGAATCCGCCGTTGTTATAGGCGTTGTGGATTGCGACGACGTCGAAAAGCACAATGGCAGCAATCTGAATCGCAACGAGTACATACTGCAGCTTTTGAGTTGAGTCGAGTCCGCGGTAAGAAATGTAGCCCGCGATAGCGATAAAGACGAAGGTAGTCGGGATATTAACCCACAGGTTCCGGGTCAGATCACTAATAGCCGGGTTATTGAAGAGCTGACCAAGAAGTAGGTAGAAGAAATCGACGGCCACCGCCGCCAGGTTTGATAGCACCAGAATCGTGGCGGTGATAAGCCCCCATCCTCCCATCCAGCCGGCCCACGGGCCGAAGGCCTTTGTAGCCCACGTGAAGGAAGTACCTGAATCAGGGACTGCGTTGTTGAGCTCGCGGTAGGCAAACGCTACAAGCAGCATGGGGATAAAGCCCAGCAACAGCACTGCCGGGACGTATTGACCCACAGCTGAAATCGTTGGGCCAATACCGGAGGTCAGCGTATAGGTAGGGGCGATGCAACTGACGCCAATGACGACTGCGCCAAGTAATCCGACGCGGCCCGTAGCTAGGCCTTTGTCCGACGCTGTCTCATTTACCGAGTGGGTGGTTGGCGTCGAAGGGGTCGTGGTGGTCATGTGTTGTCACCACCTTTCGATAGAAGATTGTTTTCTTCGCCGGCTTGCATGTAGCCGGCGGGCACAACAATCATGGGGACTGGGATCAAGCGGAGCATTCGAGACGCTGTTGAGCCTAAGAAGAGCCGTCCAGGAACGGCCATACGGGAGGAACCGACAACGGCGATTTCGCCGTCTTGCCAGCTCAACTTTTCTAGGGCTGTGCTGACGTCCTTGCCAGACGCCACCTCGGTGGTGGCGTGTCCGGCGTCAAGCATGTGTTGAGCGGAGTCAGCCAGTTTTCGGTTGGCATAAGCATTGAGCGCACTGGGCACGTCGGTTCCGAGCCCATGCATGTCAGACTCACCGCTTAGGACGAGCGAAACGAGCCGCAAGGGAATCTCACGGCGACGCGCACGATCAAGGCCGATCGCAATGACGTCGGAGGTGCCACGACGAGGACCGAAGAAGGTTGTGACTCGAGTGATAGGGCCTGGGTAGGAGTATCCGCGTGGTGCAAGCGCGACAGGAACGGGGGCAGAGTGCAAGAGCGCATTGACCGCGGAACCCATCTGGAAACGTCCGAAGAGGCCGCCCTTCCGGGCGCCAACGACGAGCAAGTCAGCACCAAGGGTCTCCGCAGTTTCGCAGAGCGCGGCAGCTTCGGAATCTCCCGTCACGATGCGTGCGGTTGCAGTGATTTCTTCAGGAACCTCCGCGAGAGCCTCCTCCAGCCATCCAGCGATTTGTTCCTCCACAATGGAGTCATAGCCACGGTCGTGCGGGTAAACGCCCGAGAAGGAGCTATGCGCGGGGGCTACCATAACGAGTTCGAGGTGCACGTTGCGCTCTTTTGCGAGAGCAATTCCTAAGCGCAACGCGTCTTTGCCGAAATCGGTAGCGACGTAGCCCACGAGGATGCAACCACTAGTGCTGCGGCGAGGGAAACTTGCGGGAGCCATGTTTAAGCCTTCGCTGCTTGCTCTGCGATAGCCAGTGCGGCGATCTCGCCCTGGCGTACTGCGCCGTCGACGTGCTGGTAACCTTCCGCAGCGATGTCGGAGCATGCGTAGTAGATGGGGCCGGTCGGTTGATTCTGGAGGTGCCCCCAGCGCGAGAGTCCACCGAGATCATAGGAGGTAGCGTAGGCACCACGCGTCCACTCTTCGGCTGCCATGTCAGACAAGTAGAAAGCGATGGGCTCTTTGGTCTTTGGGCCAAGGTAATCTGCCATGGCGTCGAGAATGCGTTCTTTGCGCTCTTCAGCCGGCAGGTGCCACATCTCCTCTGCATAAACGTCGGAGACAAAGCCCACGAGGGTGCCGTAGGTGTCTTCCTTATCTGCGGTCGATTCGGCAAAATTCTTGCCGTAATTGGTGTTGTCGTAAACCTCCTGAACGAGGCGGCCGCCACCAAAGCCGGTGCCGGAGAGTCCTTCTTCGCGCCAGAACGGGGTGTCGTAGATGGCATGGACCTTGATAACCAGTCCCATGGAGATGTGCTGGTGCGCAATCTGCTGGTCGCGCGGCATCGGCGGAACGAAGGAGATGCGGTTGTACAGGTTTGGCGGAACAGCAAGGACAGCGAAACGGGCCTTTACAGTGACCTTCTCCGAAATGGCGGTAACGTTTCCAGCCTCGCCATTACCCGCGACACCATTGCGAACATCTGCCTTGATGTTGTTGAGTTCGTCCGCGGTAGATGCATCCGGCTCCGCCCAGTGAAGCTCGCGCACAGGAGTGCCGAGGTGGACATCGTCGCCCAAGCCCTTGGCAAGAGTTAAGGAAACGGACTGCATACCGCCGACGACGCGCTTATCCAGGATGAAGTCCTCATCCACAAGGTTGCTGAAGGAGCCTGCGGAGCAAGCCATGAGCACTGCTTGAAGAGTGGAGAACGTGTAGGAGGGCTTGGTCAGCATGCCGGACGCCACATAAATCGAAACGTTGTCGATGGCCTCAGTGTCGTCGGAAAGCTCCTCAAGCCAAGAGCGGAAAGAGATGGAGTCTAGCTCTTTGGCGCGCGGGTGGGACCAAGGGTTTGCGGGGTCCATTTCCGCTGCGAGTTCATCCATGATCTTGATGAGGCGGTCCATCTCAGCAATGGTCTTCTCATCGGCTGGGAATACAGTGCCTTCGTACTCGTGGCGGGTGCCATCAGGGGAGACGTAGATCGACTTGCCCTCGCGGTAGCGGGAGAAAGTTTCGAGGCCGAGTTCATCAACGAGCTCGATGAGGCGGGTCTGGTCGGGGGAGATCCACTGGCCTCCGAGCTCTACGAAGTGCTCGACTCCCTGTGCATCCTTGACCTTGCCGTTCCAGGTACGGCCGCCGACGCGCTCGCGAGCTTCGAGGACGGCTACGCTCAGGCCCTTCTTCTTTAGGGTATGTGCGGCCATGAGGCCAGCGGGGCCGGCGCCGATAACGACGACATCGCGCTCGATAACGGGATTGTCTGGATTGACGAGTGAAGTCATGAAGGTGTCTCCGTTCCTATGGGACGATGAAGGGGCAGGTGTGGCAAAATGAACATCATTCATTTTGTGTCTCGTATCACTGTACAGAAGGAACGTAACGTGAGACAAGGTTTCGGAGCTGTGAATTCGCATCGGCCTAAAGGTCGTCCCCATAAAGCGCTGGTTACGCGCGAAAAAATCGCTAAGGCTGCGCTCACCATTGTGGGGGAAGAAGGATATGAAAAACTCACAATGGCGCGCATTGCCCGCCGTCTAAACGTGGGAACCAGCGCGTTGTACAACCACCTTTCGGGGAAAGATGACTTGCTCGCGCTGATCGAAGATGCAGTCATGGAGCAAGTGGAATGCAGTTCCTTGTATGCCGCATTGGAGGACTCCCCGACTCTCTCACCCCGCGATGCATTAAAACGATGGGCAACGTCCTACCGCGATGTCTGTGCACGGCATGTTCCGCTCGTGCGGATTATTGCGTTGACTCCTATTTCTGGAGCACCTCGTACGGTTGAAATGTACGAGGTGCTAGCCCGAGTTTTGAAGCTGACTGGTCTTCCAAGCTCGGCCATCATGCCGCGCATCGTGGCATTGGAATCTTTCATTTATGGCAGTGCTTACGATGTCCACGCCCCCGAAGACATCTTTGACCTTCCGGTGGATAGTGAGGCGCGCGCACCGGCACTGGCCGATGCGCGCGGCGCTTTTTCACCGGACGCCTCCATGGCAGAGAGCCAGGATCAGAGGAATCCCTATGCCGACGAGCCGTTCCGCTTAGGTCTTGAAGCCCTCCTGTCAGATCTCCCCGACGAGAAGAATAGCTAGCCCCTCCAAGGCTCAATGCCCGCGCGCCGCCAGGCCTCCAAGAACTGGGTGGTCTCGGCCTCATCGGTGATGGACACGCGCACGCCTTCGTCGAGGTAGCGGCGGATGACCACGCCTTCATCGAGCATCTTCGTTTCCACCTCCGCGGCATCCGCGCGCGGCAGCCACACGAAATTGCCGTAGGACTTCTCAGCACCCAGCTCCGCGCAGACGCGGTCGCGCTGTGCTTTGGTGATCTCGACGGCGTCGGCAAGCTCGTCGTGGCGCTTGAGCACCTCCACGGCGGCGGTTTCCGCCATGGCTGTCACCGTCAGCGGCAGGGAGAGCAGACGCAGCGCGTTGATGATCTCTTCGCCTGCCACCGCGTAGCCCACGCGCATGCCGGCCAATCCCCACGCCTTGGAGAAGGTGCGCACGCCGAGCAGGTTGGGGTAGCGCTGGTATTCCTCCACTGAATCCGGGGTATCGGGGGCGTCGTTGTATTCCCAATAGGCTTCATCCAACAGCACGACGACATCCTTGGGCACCCTGTCCATGAAGGCGCGGAATTCACCGCGGGTAATCACGGTGCCCGTCGGGTTATTGGGGTTGCACAAGATGATGAGCTTGGTCTTCTCCGTTAGCGCCTCGAGTACTGCTTCCAGATCGACGCGGTAATCCTCCGTGAGTGGGACCAGAACCGGCTCCGCGCCGGCCATGCGCACGTACAGGGGATAGGCCTCAAAGCTGCGCCAGGGCACGATTACCTCATCGCCTGTATGGCAGGACGCCAAAATGGTGGCCTGCAGGATGGGCGTGGAGCCCGCGGAGACGAAGATATTATCCGCAGGCACGCCCAAGTAGTTGCACAGTGCATTGGTGAGCTCCAGGCTGCCGGGCTGTTGGTAGCGGTTGGTGGTGCGGGCGGCGTCGGCAACCGCGGCGATGATGTCCTCAGCTGGCGGGAAGGGGACCTCATTGGATGAGAGCTTGAGCGCGTTGGGGAAGTCCTTGCCCACCTTGTACTCGGGGAAGCTCGAGAGATCATTACGAAGCATAATCACGTCCTTTCTAAATCATGTCCCAGATGGTCACGGCCATAATCAACAGGCCCATGCCGAAGACGAAGTAGTTCCACGGGTCATTGCGGAATTGCTTGTACACGTCCAACTTCTTGAACATGTACACCGGAACCAGGTAAACGATGAACGCCACGAAGACACCGGAGACCACGGAAATCATGGAAATAATGGAGGGGTTGAAGATCGCCACGAGCGTGGTGCACACGAAGGCGATGACATAAATGATGTTGAGCAGCGTGCGGTGCGAGACCTTCTCCGCCAGCTTCGGAGCGGCGTTCTTCAGCAGGTACTCCGTGCCTTCTTCTGTGCCGAGCATGTGGCCGAAGTAAGAGGAGACGATGGCGCAGATGACCACGATGGGCGCCATGTAGGCCATGAACGGCGTGCCGGTGACGTTGGCGAAGTAGGAGAGCACCGGGATGTTTTGCTCGAGGGCCTCATTCATGCCGTCGGCGCCGAGCGCGAGGACACAGGACCACACGAAGAACATGGTGAAGACCACGAGCAGGATGGAGGTGTAGAACTCCGTGCGGGAGACGCGCTTCTCGGTCTTCTCGCCGTACTGCGGCTGCATATCGAGGGCGAATTGCGACAGCGCTGCCATGTGGGAGAAGGAGAAGACCAGCACCGGCAGGATGAGGAAAATTCCCTTGAAAATGCCGCCGTAGCCATCCGAGCCGTCATCAAAGTGAAGGAAGCTTTGCAGGTCCCAGCGCGGGATGAGGTAAATGGAGGTGACGGCCAGCGCAATAATCAGCGGGTACACCAGCACCTGGGCCAGCCAAATCATGGGCTTGCGGCCGATGGCGAAGGCACCGGTCATGACGCCGACGCAGAGCATGGCCAGTAGCCACCGGTCGAGCGAAGGCCCGCCCAGCTGGTTGACGATGAAGCTATCCACCGCGTTAGTGATGGAGACACCGTAAATCAGGACCGTGGAAAAGACCGTGATCCAATACAGCACCGCGAAGACGATTCCTTGGCCCTTGCCCAGGTACTGCGAGACCAGCTCGAGGATGTCCTTGCCGTGGTCCTCTTTGGGGGCGCCCGCGACGATGCGCGCGTAGGTGCGGTGGGAGAAAAACACCAGCGGGAAGATGAAGACCGTGGCGAAGACCAGCGGCCAGAACCCGAAACCACCGGCGTTGAGCGGCAGGAAGAGGATGCCGGCACCCACGGCGGTACCGAAGAGCGTAATGATCCACGATGCGGTGGATGCGGCGGGGCGCTGCTTGGCGACGACCCCATCGCCCACAATGTGCTCGCCCTCCTTCAGCTCAGTAGTGGGTGGCGTGGTTGTTGGGGGAGTGTTGGTAGAGCTCATGATGAGCCTCCTTTAGTTGGTGGGCGGAATAGGCAGGGAATGCTCTTGATCGGTGATGACGTTGATCAGTGCCGGTACCCCGTCGTTGGCGATGGCGGCTAGAGCGCGCGCGACTGCCTCTGGTGCTTGTGCGTCATCGGTGACGAGCTCGCCGTGGGCGCCGAAGCCGCGGGCAACCGCCGCGAAATCCGGGTTCACCAGCTGCGTGCCGGAAACGCGATCGGGGAAGTGCTTCTTCTGGTGATCGCGGATGGTTCCGAACTCGCCATTGGACATCACGATGATGAGGAAAGGCGCGCCGTATTGCAGCGCGGTGGCCAGCTCCTGGCCGTTCATGAGGTATTCGCCATCGCCAGCAATGGTGACCACGGTGCGCTCCGGGAACTGCAGCTTGGTGGAAACTGCGGCCGGGATGGAGTAGCCCATCGAGCCGTTGCGCACGCTGAACTGGGAGGGGTAGACCGTCGAGCGCAAGAACTGTTGGGCCCAGATGCAGTGGTTGCCGGCGCCAAAGGTGTAGATCGAGTCCTTGGGCAACTGCTCGTGGAGCGCTGCGAGGATGGCCTCCATGTGGGCGGTGCCCTCTTTGCCTGGACGGTAGTCTGCGGGCTCGGGGAGGGTGGCGAAGTTGAGGTGGTTCGCGTGCGCGGAATCAAACCACTCGCCGCGCTGCTCCGTGCCCTCGACGGTTAGACGGTCCAGCGTGTTGGCGAAGGCCACAGGGCTTGCCACGATGTGGCTCTCGAGGGGTACCGAGTGCCCGCGCAGGCTGGTGTCGGGATTGATGGCGATGTTGCGCGCCTGCGGTGACTGGCGCAGGGTATAGCCGTCGGTAGGAACATCACCGAGAACGGCACCAACTTCAATGACGAGGGAGGCGGCTTCCAAAAGTTGCGCCGCGCGGGGGTCGCGGCCGTAGCCGAGCCAGCCGGCGTTGGCGGGGGAGTCGAAAGGCACGCGGTCGGCGGCGCGGAAGTCTTGAATGATCGGGATACGGTGCTCTTCGGCGAAGCGAGTGATCTTCTCCGCGGTCTCTGGGGTCCAGCGCGGACCGCCGGCAAAAATGAGTGGTCGCTCTGCGTGGCTCAGTTCGCGGGAGAGGAGGTCCAGGTGATCGTCGGAAAGCGCGCCTTCTGCAACCGGGATGGGTGGGTGGATGGTGCCGGTGAACTCCTGGTGGAGAACATCCTCCGGCAACCCCACGATGACGGGGCCGGGGCGGCCCTGCTGGGCCTGGAAGAAGGCTTCGGCCACGACGCGAGAGGCGCGCTCCGGATCGTCGAGGACGAAGACCTGCTTGGCCTGGGTGCCGAACCACGCCTTGGGATCGAATTCCTGGAAGGATTCGCGGTCGCGGTCCGAGGTGGGGATGAGGCCGACGAAGAGGACGAGCGGGGTAGCGTCCTGCCAAGCGGTGTGGATGCCGACGTAGGCGTTGGCCGCGCCGGGCCCGCGGGTGACCATGGCGACGCTGGGCTGGCCGGTGGCTTTGCCCTGGGCTTCGGCCATGTAGGTGGCGCCGCCTTCGTGGCGGCAGACGATGGCTTCGACGGGGGAATCGTAGAGTCCGTCCAACACGGGAAGGAAGCTTTCGCCGGGTACGAGGAATGCGCGGGGCACATTGTGCGCGGCAAGGGATGCGGCAATGGCGGCGCCGACATGTGACATGGAGAACCTCTCTGACTTCGTTGTGGTAGTGGTCTCATTATTCTTTGGTGATGTCATGTTGTCTAATGTTGCTAGAGCTCTAAAGCCATGCATATAGGGCATGGGGGCTGGTAAAAGTAGGGGAATGGACATGGTGAAGGCCAAATATTTCCTCGCGGTGGCTGAGGCCGGGACGGTGACCGCTGCCGCCTCACGCCTCGGAATTACCCAGCCGGCGCTGAGCCGCCAACTCCGGCGCTTTGAAAAGGAGCTGGACCTTGAGCTCTTCGTGCGGGCTGGATCTGCGCTTGTGCTGAGCGACGCAGCGCATGCCCTCATTCCCACCTGCCGCCGCCTCCTCGCTGCATCCGCGCGCGCCGGGCAGGCGGTGGAGGCACTTCGGGCTGGCAGAATTCCGGCGCTGCGCGTGGCGGCCACGCCGACGACGATGTCGACGCTTCTCGCTCCGTTTATAGAGGCCGCCGGCTCGTCGATTCCTCTGCTTACCACGACTCCGGTCTCGCACTACGACGTCTTCGACGCGCTGGAAGGCTCAGCGGACATGGTGATTGCTACCATCCCGCCGGGCAATGACGTGGCTTCCTTGCCGCTGGGCACGATTCCGGTGCGTGCCTGGGCGCCGCCGACGCACCCGCTGGCGCTCGAGTGTGCGGGTTCGACAAGCGTGGAGGTCGAGCGCTTGCTGCAGGAAAATGTGGCGTTGCCCTCGCGGCGCAGCGTGTCCCGCGGGGTGGTGGATTCCTTCGTGGGCACGGCTGGCTATGCCCTGGGCTCGCACGTGGAGTGCGATGATACGGCGACGTTATGCGCCTTGGCGCGTGCCGGGCGAGCCGTAGCATTAATGACGGAGCTGCAGCCGGCGCGGCTGGTGGGTTTTGATGTCGTTGATGGCGAGCGCGCTCTGGGCGGTGTGCCGCTGGTGGCGGCGTGGTCCCCGGGCCACTTCGCGGGGCAGGAAATTGCGCAGATTGCTCGGCGGTTCCGCAGTTTTATTGAGGGGTCGCTTCGCTAGGGTCTGCTTAGTTTGCAGTGGGCATAACTGTCGTTGTTGCCAAAGATCAGGCCAGATCTTGAATCAGAGGCTATAACTTTG
>NZ_KV805216.1:41258-123420 GCF_001811565.1 Corynebacterium sp. HMSC078A10
GGGGGGGGGGAATGACATGAACCATGGCGTTGTGCGCGGCCTATCTAAAGGCGCGCTTGCAACTCGCGTGAGCCGTGGGGAGATTGCGAGAATCGCCAAGGGAATCTACGTCTGGGGCAGGCCCGAGCCTTTAGAGCTTTTGAAGCTGTTGCAGGAGCACCGTCCATACCTTAAGGCGACAGGCACAACGGCAGCCCAGGTCCTCCTTGGCGAGCCTGTCACTTTTCCACTGAGGCTTGCTAGTGCAGAGAGGATGCCGACATCGACCTTTTATGTGCACTCGCGGGTGAGCGTCACTAGTTTTGTCACTTTGTCGGGGATCCGGATTCTTAATCCTCTTGTCGCTATGAAGTCCGTTAGTCCTGATTTGGGGATTCGCGTCTTCGAATCTATCTATTCTTCGAAGGTGGGGCGTGCTCGCTTGGACAGCCACCGCGAAGCACTCAATGTCATCCCTGTTGCAAGCCAACGGATGCTGGAGCAAGCCGCCCTGTTCACGGATTCCGGTGCGGAGGTCAAGGTGGCCAAGGGGCTGAAAAGGCGCGGAATCAAAGTTGAGTGCAACGTTGTTATCGGCCACTACACTTGGGACATCGTGCTCCCAGAGCTCAAGGTTGCGGTAGAAATCAACGGGATGAAATTCCATTCCCAGCGAGAGGCATGGCTGCGAGACCATTGGAAGAACAACGAGGGTGCGCTGATTGGGTGGCTCACGTTGCGCTACACAGGTCATTGCGTGGCACATCATCTGGACTATGTCATCGACCAGATAGCCAATGCCAGGAATCCGGACTTTGAGAAGCGCTACTTCAAATTCATCGGCTTCTGGCATGAGGGAGTGTTGCCACCCAAGCCAAAGCCCTGGGAGTACAGCGAGCACTTGGGGTATCTGCCACCGGACCCGCCTGAGCCGCCCGACGTCCCGCAGCCGCCCGACTGCCCTAGTTGACAAAGTTATTGACAGATCTTGGGTCGGAGGCGAGAACTTTGGCAGAACGGGCAGTGTGGAGCGTGGTCCTGGCAGTAGGCCGCGGACGCTAGGCAGCAACCAGCCCCTCAACAATGAGCGCCACAGCCGCGCTGATGGCCACGATGATGACGATGCGGTTGAGCACCGTGGCGTTGATGAATCGGTTGAGGTATCCGGCGGCGATGAGGCCGACGATGGCTACCGGAAGGTAGGCCGCGGCCGTGGTGAGCTGCAGGCTGGTGATTTGCCCGCTTAAGGCCAAGATCGCCAGCGAGATGGCGCAGCCAATGATGAACGTGCCCGACAGGGTGCCGCGTATGCGGGCGGGGTCGTAACCCTTCATGACTAACGCCATGGGTGGACCACCGATGGAGGTCGACGTGCCCAGGAACCCCGAGGCAACGCCCGCCACCGCGATGTTGGTGGTGGTTCGCTTCGGCGACCAGCCGAGGCTGGACAAGGTCATGGCAAAGATGACGGCGCAGCCGATGAAAAGGGAGAGCCCGCGGTGGGAGAGGGAGGCAATGGCCCACGCGCCGAGCAGGGAGCCGGGTATTCGCGCGATGGAGGAAATCGCCACGATGTCCCACGACACCGCTGAGCGTGACTTGAGCATTGTCGTGGTTGAAATGACGAAGGCCAGCAGGAGGATAAGCGTGGGAACAAGCTCCGGCTTAATCAGCGCCAAGATTGGGGTGGCGATGGTGCCCAGGCCGAATCCGATGGTGCCCTGGCAGATTGTGCCCACAAGGATGAGTAGGCCGATGAAGACGTAGAGCCAGCTGAACATCGGTCTACTATCTCACGACAGGCTTCAAGTGCGGACAGTGACCTTCTCGTTGGCCGCGATTTCCTCCAAGCGGTCCGCCGAGCACAATCCGGACACGATGACGGCCGAGCCACCCGCAGCCAGTGGCTCTAACACAGCACGTTGGAAGGAAGCGGTGTCGCTCCACCCAGGAGACAACACGCGCTCAGCGCCCAAATCCGTGGGGAAAAGCTCCGGAAGCGGAGTGGTGGAACCATAGAAGTGATCGCCATAAAAGCGCACCGTGGGGCCGAAGTCGATGGTGCCGAGAGGCAACTCGCCGCCGCTTTCAACCACGCCGCGGCCAAAAGGATCCTGCGTGACCAGCACCGTGTCGACCAGTGGGGTAGAAGCCGAGCCGGCGGTGGCCTCGAGGTAGGCCTCCGGGGAGGTGAAAACTACGGCGAGATCATCGGCGTGCGGCTCTGGGGCAGCCGCACCATCCGTAATGTCAAAGGGGATGCCCGCGGCTAGTGCCCCAAGCGCAATGACGGCAGACTGCCACGACACCGGAAGGTCGATGAGGATGCGGGCATCGGTGCCGGGCTCAAGGTCGAGCTCTTCCAATAGCATGTTGGCAATCTTGGAGGTCCAGTTCTCCAGCGTCTGCGCCGAGAAGTCCATGCGGGTGCCGTCAGCTTCGTTGTAGACGCTGAGGCGGGGAGCGGAGGCATCGGCGGACAAGAGATGCTGAAGGAGTTCCATGTCCGCCCATCGTAGGTGGCGGGCGCTCAGCCCGCCACGACGCTCTTAATTCACGCAGCGCGGGCCGTCGCCGCCGGCGTCGATTTCCGGTGCCACCTCGGCGGTACCGAAGTCATCGCCCGGAGTACCCACCTGCTGGGTGTCGCCGCCTTCGCTCGTCTCGGCGGTAGCCTCCTCTTCTTGCGCGGAGTCGTCCTTCGGACCGGAGTAGTCATCGGTAGCCACCACGATGAAGGTATCCGGCTCGAGCTCCTCGTTGGCCGTGACCGGCAGGCCACCGAGCTGCTCAGCCAAGGCCTGGGCGCGCTCATCGTTGGCATCCGCGGCCACAATCTGGGACTCGGTATACAGGCCCGACTGCGCATTGGCGGTGCGCTCAACGGTGTAGCCCACGTTCTTCAACCACGCGCCGATTCCGCCGGCCATGCCGTCGACGGTGCCGGCGTTCAGGACGTGGAGGTTGAGGTCCTCGGCCACGGGCTTTTCGCCGTCTTCGCCTTCCTGGTCGGTTGGGGCATCCTCAGACTTCTTTTCTTCCTCAGCCTTCTCTTGGGACTTGGCCAGATCATCCATGAAGCGGTGGACCTCCGCGGTATCGATGGTCACCACCGATTCGCCATAGTCACCCACGCCGGTAATGGAGGTCACCGGGATCGTCGTAAACGTCACGTTGCCGCCGGCCAGTCCGGCCAGCTGGGTGACGAATCCCATGATGTCCCAGCCATCATCGATGACAACGGAGCGCTCCACGGCATCGGCGATCTTGTTGAGCTTGCCCGGGGACGTCAGCGTTCCCGAATCCAAAACCTTCGAGGTCAGCGAGGCCATGTAGGCCTGCTGGCGCACGATGCGGTCGAGGTCGCCGCGCGGCAGGTCGTAGCGCTGGCGCACGAAGGACAAGCCCTCGGAGCCCTTGAGGGTCTGGCGCCCCTTCGGGAACTTCGCCCCGGACATCGGATCATCCACATCATTGTTGAGGCAGACGTCGACGCCCCCGACGGCGTCGGTAAGCAGCACGAAGCCCAAGAGCCCCACCTCAGCGTAGTGATCAACGCTGACATCCGTGAGCGTGCGCACCATCGAGATGAGACCAGCACGGCCGGCCTCCGTGCTCTCCTTCTCCATCTCCTTCTCCGTGTAGGGAGGCTTTTTACCTGCTGCCTCAGCTTCAGCGTTCTCCTGCTGGAGCTCCTCCATCTTGGCGGACTTGTGGAGCGCGAAGACAGCATTGATCTTGGTGTTTCCGAACTCGCTGTCGTGGACATAGGTATCGCGCGGGATAGACACGGCAGTCGCGCGCGAGCCGTCGTTCGGAATACGGATCACCATGATGGTGTCCGTGTTTTCCTCACCTTCGTCCACGCCGGCATGCAGATCTGCCAGCTCCTGTTCGGAAAGCGGATTCCCCTTGGCATCGGTGCGGGAGTCCTTGCCCACGAGCAGGATATCGACCGCGCCATCGAGACTGCTGTCCTTGAAACCACCCTGGTTACCCAGTGCCAGGTTCGACGCAGAGGAGATGTCATTTCCCAGCTTGCCCACGGTGAAGTAACCCACGCCGGAGACCACGAGGACAACGGCGGACAAGAAAGCGACGATGGCTTTCACCGGCGTCGATCCTCGTTGGGCGGTGGGCGCGGACTGCGAGGGCGCGGCCTGGATATGGCGGGCGGCGCGCGGGGAGTTCGGGGAAGTCACGGGACTAGTTTAGGTGAGCTCGCTGCAAAAACGTGAAGCAGTGTCGCGGGCGCGTGCGCGCGTTGGCGTTGGGTACGCTCAGATTCATCGTGAAGAATTTACAGAAACCCCTGGCCGTGGTCACCGTGACCTTTTCTCCTGGCCGTTACCTCAGCGACTTCTTGGCATCGCTGCGCTTGGCGACGTCCCGCCCTACCCTCACCATCCTTGCCGACAACGGCTCGACCGACGGGGTGCCGGAAGCCGCCGCGCGGGAACACGTGGACGTGGAATTCCTCGATACCGGCGGCAACATCGGCTACGGCGCGGGGATGAATGCCGGCGCGCGCTTTGTGCGTGCGCGTGGGGTCGATGACGAATTTTTCCTCATCGCCAACCCGGACGTGACCTTTAGCGAAGGCTCCCTGGATGAGCTGATTGCGTGCGCACGCCGTCACCCGGATGCCGCGGCGGTGGGGCCGCGCATCGTGGAGCCGGACGGCAGTAACTATCCTTCGGCGCGCGCAGTGCCCACGTTGCTCACGGGAATTGGCCATGCGCTGTTCGGAACGATCTGGCCCTCCAACCCGTGGTCGCGCGCCTACCGCGATGACGCCGACATGGACAGCGAGCGCCCCGCCGGCTGGCTATCCGGCTCCTGTCTGTTGGTGCGCTGGGAGGCTTTTGCACAGATTGGCGGCTTTGATGAGCGTTACTTCATGTATTTGGAGGATGTGGACTTAGGTGACCGCTTCGTCCGCGCCGGCTGGCGCAATATCTTCTGCCCCACGGCGGTGATTACCCACGCCAAAGGCCATTCGACGCAGGCGCACCGCGGCGCAATGCTGCGCGCGCACCATGATTCGGCCTATCGCTTCCAGGCGGACAGGCACCCGCACTGGTACCAAGCGCCCCTGCGCGTGGCCTTGTGGCTGGGGCTGCGCGTACGTGGGCTGGTATTAAGCGCGTGCCGCGACGGCTCCTGAGCTAGGTGCGCCTATACACTAACGGTGGCTTATCTGAAAAGAGATTAAGGAACGATATGACTGAATCAGCGCCCCAGTGGGGATCGACGGCCGATGCCGTCATTCTGGTGGGAGGTCGCGGCACTCGCCTGCGCCCGCTGACGATTGGCACACCGAAGCCGATGCTGTCCACGGCCAACTACCCATTCCTTCAGCACCTCCTCGCCCGCATCAAGGACGCGGGGATTGAGCACGTGGTGCTCTCCACCTCCTATAAGGCGGAGGTTTTTGAGGAGTACTTCGGGGACGGCTCAGATCTGGGTCTGGAGATCGAGTACGTCGTGGAGGAAACCGCACTGGGTACGGGCGGCGGTATCCGCAATGTCTACGACAAGCTGCGTCAGGATACGGTCATGGTGTTCAACGGTGACGTTTTGTCCGGTATGGACCTCAACGGCATCCTCGATACTCACCACTCGAAGGATGCCGACGTGACGATGCACCTGCTCAACGTCGCCGATCCCCGCGCGTTTGGCTGCGTCCCGACGGATTCCAACGGGCGGGTGACCGCTTTCTTGGAGAAGACCGAGGATCCGCCGACGAACCAGATTAACGCTGGCTGCTACGTGTTTAAGAAGGATGTTATTGCGACCATCCCGGAGGGCCGTGTGGTTTCCGTGGAGCGCGAGACCTTCCCGCAGCTGCTGGAGTCTGGCCGCCTAGTGGTTGGGCATGTGGACAACTCCTATTGGCGCGACATGGGCCGCCCGGATGATTTCGTCCGTGGTTCTTCCGATCTGGTGCGCGGCATTGCGCATTCACCGTTGCTGGTGGGCCGCACGGGCGAGTCCGTGGTGGATGAGTCCGCGGGTATTGCCGGTGGCGTGCTGTTGCTGTCGGGTACGGCTGTGGGTCGCGGGTCTGTCATTGGGGCGGGTTCGCGTTTGGACGGCACGGTGGTCTTTGACGGCGTGACCATTGAGCCGGGTGCCATCATTAACAACTCCATCATTGCCTCGGGCGCGCACATCGGTGCCAACGCGCATATTGATGGTTGCGTTATTGGTGAAGGCGCCACCATTGGCGCGCGTTGCGAACTGCAGGGCGGCATGCGCGTCTTCCCGGGCGTGAGCATTCCGGACGCTGGCGTGCGTTTCAGCTCCGACGCCTAAGCGCTGCGCCGTAAAAGGAGGAAAAGGCACCGAGGAGGAAGGAACCTTCTCGGTGCTTTCCGTATCTTTTGGGCGTGACGCATGGTTTTCATGGTGCGAATGAGATCCATGTGTTTTGCCCAACTGGGTGGCGACACGCCGAAGCAACCTTAGAATTGTTCACAGGGTTGGGGGTGGCCACTACATGTAGTACCCCCGATGATTGCCCCCTAGATGGGCGATCTGTGACGGATGTGAAAGTTGGGGATGCTGTACAGCGTTTTCGCTGGAGCCGCCGAAAAATCTCTCGCGACAGGTTGACGATATTTAGTGATTCGGTGTGAAATGACATCAGTGTAATCAACGGCACGGCGGGCACGGCACCGAAAAATCTTTTCGGTGTAGGGTCGGTGCCATCGAATTAAGAGAGAAACGACCTCGGAGAAAGGAAGCGGCGTGGACAATACAACGAATAACAGCGCTATTCTCCGTGGCGGTGCTGCTGCAGAGATGTCGCTCGATGAACTCTTTGGTGCCGTCGAGCAGGAGTGGCAAGACCAGGCGCTGTGCGCCCAGACGGATCCAGAAGCATTCTTCCCGGAAAAGGGAGGATCTACCCGCGAGGCTAAGCGTATCTGCCAGGCCTGCGCGGTGCGTGATGAATGCCTCGAGTATGCCTTGGAGCATGACGAGCGCTTCGGTATCTGGGGCGGGCTTTCGGACCGTGAGCGTCGCCGCCTCAAGCGTGAGATTGGTTAGAGCTCAAAGCAGCTACTAACCAGCATCAGTGCTCCCCCTCACTGCACAGTCCTATGTCATTTGGCTCGGGTCTCGGCGGTGAGGGGGAGTAGTGGTTTTAGGGCAGGGGCGCTCTGCACCCCTAGCCTTTACCAAGTAAAACGCGGATCGATATCACCGGGATCGACGTTGAGGTAATTGGCCACCAGAGCGGTTAGCACCGTGGACAGTAGCTCTTCACGCTCCTGCGCGGAGTGCACGCGCTCCTCCACGGGCATGCGGAAAATGACGAGTCGGGCGCGCGTGGGTTGGCCTTCGGAATCCACGCCCGCCGGGACGATGCGCCCGAGCGGAACGGGGCCATCCGCGATGATTTCATCCGGCAACACAGTCATATCAACTGAGAGGCGCATGCGGGGCACGGTATCAACGGCGAGATCGAGTCCGGTGAGCTGTTCGGCAAAGGCATTGTGAATGGGGGAGTAGGCCTCGAGCACGGCCATGTCGAAGCGCTCGGCGCTGCTGCGGTAGCGCGGCGTATTCTGCGGCAACAGCGGCCCGCGGGCACCACGGCCATGGCGGTGGCGGGCCGGGCGAATATGCGGGCGAGGCGTGGTCATGCGGCTTAGTCTAAGCCGCATCGAGGTGGGCTCGCGGCGAGACGCGCCGCGCTGAACTATCTAAATCTCAAGTTAGGGTTTAGACTTGGGCCCGTGAATAGCTCTCGCCATTGCTCCCGCCCCGGCTGCGGCCGTCCCGCCGTGGCGACGTTGACCTACGCCTACGCGCAGCAAACCGCCGTCGTGGGCCCGCTCTCCGAAGAAACCGATCCCCATGCCTGGGATCTGTGCGAAAAGCACAGCGCACGAATTACCGCCCCGCAAGGATGGGAAATGGTGCGCGTTGACCGCATCGAGCTCGATGAGGACGATGACCTTACAGCTCTCGCCGAGGCCGTCCGGGAGGCCGGGCGCGTGACCACTGGCCTGGTGGATGATTCCACTGCTGGTTCCGGCGCCGATCCCATTGACTATTCCGCTACTTTCGACGGCGCGGATCCGCGGAATTCGAACCACCCTGTGTTCCGAACCCGCCGCGTCCACGATGCCCGCCAGCGCCGCCGCGCTCACCTGACGGTGGTTCCGGACGCCGACTAGTTCGTCGCACGCGGATTACCGCGACTGACGGGGGTATGCTTGTGGGCTATGCGAACTCGTGAACAGCTCAATGCAGTGATCAAGGCCTATGACGTCCGTGGCGTCGTGGGTGAGGACATCGACGAAACCCTCGTGCGCGATACCGGCGCGGCCTACGCCGCCATCCTCTGCGGGGAAGGGGAGACCACCGTGGCAGTGGGCCACGACATGCGTCCTTCCTCCCCGCAGCTGGCCGCCGCCTTTGCTGAGGGGGCTGCCGCGCAGGGCCTCGATGTTATCCAGCTCGGCCTCACGTCCACCGATGAGCTGTACTTTGCCGCCGGCCACCTCAATTGTGCGGGCGCTATGTTTACCGCCTCCCACAACCCGGCTAAGTACAACGGCATCAAGCTCTGCCGCGCGGGTGCTGTTCCGGTGGGGCAGGAGACTGGTCTGGAGCAGATCAAGGACATGCTGATCGACGGCACCCCGGCCTTCGACGGCGAGCCAGGCACCGTCACTGAGCGTGAGGTTCTGCCGGACTACGCGGCTTTCCTTCGCGGCCTGGTGCCGCTGGAGAATTCCCGCCCACTGGTCGTGGCTGTCGACGCCGCTAACGGCATGGGCGGCCACACCGTCCCAGCGGTCTTTGAGGGCCTGCCTTTCGACGTTCGGGATCTCTACTTTGAGCTCGACGGCACCTTCCCCAACCACGAGGCTAACCCGCTGGATCCGAAGAACCTGGTGGACCTGCAGAAGTTCACCGTCGAGCAGAAGGCGGATATCGGCCTTGCCTTCGACGGCGATGCGGATCGCTGCTTCGTGGTGGATGAGAAGGGCCAGCCGGTCTCGCCTTCTGCTATTTGTGCGCTGGTGGCGGAGCGCTACCTGGACAAGTTCCCTGGTGCCACCGTCATCCATAACCTGATTACGTCCAAGACCGTCCCGGAACTCATCGCGGAGAAGGGCGGCAAGGCCGTGCGTACCCGCGTGGGTCACTCCTTCATTAAGGCCCAGATGGCCAAGGAGAAGGCGGTCTTTGGTGGCGAGCACTCCGCGCACTACTACTTCCAGGAGTTCTGGAACGCGGACTCTGGCATGCTCGCTGCCATGCACGTGCTGGCTGCTCTGGGTGAGCAGGACAAGCCGCTGAGCGAGCTCATGGCGCAGTACTCGCGCTACGAGGCCTCGGGTGAAATCAACTCCACTGTGGAGGACCAGAAGGCTACGACGCAGCGCGTGCTCGATGAGTTGGCGGACAAGATTGAGTCCGTCGACGAACTCGATGGCGTGACCGTAGAGCTGAAGGGCACCGACGCGTGGTTCAACGTCCGCGCCTCCAACACTGAGCCGCTGCTGCGCCTCAACGTTGAGGCCAAGACTGCCGACGAGGTGCAGGCCATCGTCGACGAGGTCCTCGGCATCATCCGCGCCTAGCGTGTGACGCACTAATTCCTTGAAGAAAAACTGCCCTATCTGACGATTTTCCCCGCGTTCATCGCGGCGGGAGCGATAACTTCGTCAGATAGGGCAGTTGTAGTTTGGGAAAACCCAGCTTGGCCGTGGGGGGCTGGGCTGAGGGGCCCAGCCGTGGGTTGGCGGTTTAGTCACGCGAGTGGGTGACCATCTCTTCCCACTCGACGAACTTCTTGCGCTCGCGGCCTTCGGCCTCACCCAGTGCGCGCTCGGCGGCGTCCAGTTTCTTCCAGCCCTCCCAGGTCAGGTGCTCCAAGCCCTTGGACTTGAAGAGTTCCACGATGTCCTCCTCGCGGGAGTGGGAGAGGTTGCCCGCATCGGCGTCGGCAAGCAGCATGCCGATGGTTTCCGTGGCATCGGACTTGGTGTTGCCGATGAGCCCCACCGGGCCGCGCTTGATCCAGCCGGTGGTGTAGAGGCCCGGCACGACGTCACCGTCGAGGTCGACAACGTGGCCGCCGTCGTTGTTGATGACGTTCTTCTGTTTATTGAAGGGAACGCCCTCGATGGCATCAGAGCGGTAACCCACGGCCAGATAGACGGCCTGTGCCGGCCACTCGGTGAACTTGCCGGTGCCGGAGACGGAGCCATCGCCGTTGAGTGCGGTGCGCTCGGTCTTTACTGCCGTGACCTTGCCGTTCTCACCGATGAACTCGACAGGCTGCTCGAAGAGGTGGATCTGCAGGGTGTGCGGAGCTTCCTTGGGCTCACGGATGGCGTAGCCCTCCAAGGTCTGGCAGACCAGGTCGCAGGACTTGGCCTCTTCGCGGGCCTTGAGGGAGGCCTCGTCGTAGTCGATGTCCTCCGGGTCCACCACCACGTTGATGGTGGGGGAGTGGTCGAGCTCCTTGAGCTCCAGCGGGGTGAACTTAGCCTGTGCCGGACCGCGGCGGCCGAAGACGCGCACGGTGGTGGCCTGATTCTTGGCCAGGGACTCGTAGACGTTATCGGGGATCTCGGTGGCTTCCTTAAGCTCGTCGCCGGTCTTGGCCAGGATGCGGGCCACGTCGAGGCCCACGTTGCCCACGCCGATCACGGCGACGTCGGTGGCGGACAAGTCCCAGGAGCGCTCGAAGCGCGGGTTTCCGTCGTAGAAACCGACGAACTCGCCGGCGCCGTGGACGCCCTCGAGATCGGAGCCCGGGATCTGCATGCCCCGGTCACCAACGGCGCCGGTGGCGAAGACGACGGCGTCGTAGTATTCCTCAAGCTCGGAGACGGTGACATCGCGGCCCACAGTGATGTTGGACAGAAGGCGGATCTGTTCGGTGTCGAGCACTCGGTGCAGGGAGTTAATGATTCCCTTAATGCGCGGGTGGTCCGGAGCCACTCCGTAGCGGATGAGCCCGAAGGGGGCTGGCATCTGCTCGATGAGATCGATCTGAACGTTGCCGCCGGTCTTCTTCACCAGGATGTCGGAGGCGTAGATGCCGGCTGGGCCGGCGCCGATGACGGCTACTTTCAGGGGCTGCTGGGTCATGATGGCCTTTCGGAATGTTGTAGTAACTAACGAAAGCTTAGGTCTAAACAAGCGTGGGTTTCATTGAACCGGCTTGTCTGCTGTAGGGCAACTGGGCCTAATTACATTCGGAGAACATTGTGGCATAAACCCAGCGTGCTTTGCATATTCGGGAGAAAATAAAAAAGACTGCTTTGTCTGTTTTAGCTAGACCGGTAGGTTTTCAGTATCCGACGAAAGGCAGCAGATTATGACCACCGCCACACAGCGAAAGCCACGCGCGAAAAAACCGGAAGGCCAGTGGAAGATCGACGGCACCGCCCCGCTTAACGCTGACGAGGAGATTAAGCAGGCCGACGACGCCCTCGCCGTGCGCCAGCGCGTCATTGATATCTACTCGAAGCAGGGCTTCTCCTCCATCCCCGCCGAGGATCTTGCCCCGCGCTTTAAGTGGTTGGGCCTGTATACCCAGCGCAACCAGAACCTGGGCGGTGAGATGACCTCCAAACTCACCAACGCCGAGCTGCAGGATGAGTACTTCATGATGCGCGTGCGCTTCGACGGGGGCCGCGCGGATCCCGCCAAGCTGCGCGCGGTAGGCGAGATTAGCCGCGATTATGCCCGTTCCACCGCGGACTTTACGGACCGCCAGAACATTCAGCTGCACTGGATTCAGATTGAAGATGTCCCCGCTATTTGGGAGAAGCTGCGCTCCGTCGGCTTGGATACCTTGCTGGGCTGCGGCGACGTGCCCCGCGTCATCCTTGGCTCACCGGTAGCGGGTGTGGCGGCCGACGAGATTATCGACGCCACCCCGGCCATCGAGGAGATTAAGAACAACTATCTCCCGCGCGAGGAGTTTCACAACCTCCCGCGCAAGTTTAAGACCGCCATTTCTGGTAACTCCCGGCAGGACGTGACGCACGAAATCCAGGACATCGCTTTTGTTGGCACCGAGCACCCCGAGTACGGGCCGGGCTTCGATTGCTTCGTGGGCGGAGGCCTGTCCACCAACCCGATGCTCTCGCAATCCCTTGGCGCGTGGATCCCGCTTGAGCGCGTCCCGGAGGTGTGGGCCGGTGTTGCGCGCATCTTCCGCGACTATGGCTTCCGCCGAAACCGCAACCGCGCGCGCCTGAAATTCTTGGTGGCGCAGTGGGGCATTGAGAAGTTCCGCAGGGTCCTAGAAGAGGAGTATCTGGACGCGCCGCTTCTCGACGGCCTCCCGCTCCCCATCGCCCCCGGTAACCGCGACCACCTCGGCGTGCACCGCCAGCGGGACGGCAAGTTCTACGTGGGTGTCAAGCCCACTGTGGGGCATGCCACCGGCGAGCAGCTCATCGCCATCGCCGACGTGGCCGAGAAATTCGGAATCAACCGCATCCGTACCACCCCGATGAAGGAGCTTCTCTTCCTCGACGTCGCGGAAGAGGATATCCCCGCCCTGTCCCGCGCTTTGGATGAGACGGGCTTGTACTCCCAGCCTTCGGAGTTCCGCCGCGGCGTCATCTCCTGCACCGGCCTGGAATTTTGTAAGCTCGCCCACGTGACCACCAAGGCCCGCGCCATCGAGCTCGTCGACATCCTGGAAGATACCCTCGGTGACCTCGACGTGCCGCTGTCCATCGCCCTCAACGGCTGCCCCAATGCCTGCGCGCGCTCGCAGGTATCGGATATCGGGCTTAAAGGACAGATCGTGACCGATGCCGATGGCAATCGCGTCGAAGGATTCCAGGTCCACCTCGGCGGTGCCCTCGGCCTATCCCCGGACTGGGGCCGCAAGCTGCGCGGGCACAAGGTGGTGGCCGATGAAGTCCCCGACTATGTCATCCGCTTGGTCAATAAATACAAGGAGCAGCGCGAAGATGGCGAGCAGTTCCGCCACTGGGTGCTACGCGCGGACGAGGAGGACTTGCAATGAATTTCCGCCGCAAGCCCAACCCCAACCGCAACCACCCGGCGTACTGCCCCTACTGTGCCGGCACTGATCTTTTCCCAGACGAGGAAGACGACTTTGCGTGGAAGTGTCAGGAGTGCCTCCGCATCTTTTCCGTACGCTTCCACGGACAGGACGATGCCCCGGTAGCGCCCGCGCCGGCGGTGTCCTCAACGGAGGCTTTGCAGCGCTCCCTCGCTCGCCGCGGCCACTCCACCGCCACCGCCTAGGAAAAGGACACCGCCCAGCCATGACAGCCCCGACTTCCACCACCGCACTGCTGACCCTCTCGCACGGCTCGCGCCATCCCGCGGCCGCGGCGAGCGTGGCGGCCCTGACCCGCGCTGCCGGCGAGCTTGCCGGTGCGCCAGCCACCGCCGCGCACCTCGAGTTCAACGATCCTCCCCTCGAAGAGGCCGCGCGCAACCTTGCTGAACAAGGCGTGCGTGAGGCGGTGGTCGTGCCCCTGCTGTTTACTGAGGGCTACCACCAGCGCGTCGACGTTCCCGCCGCACTGGCTCAGGCCTCCGCGGCTTCCGGAGTCGCCCTCCGCCAAGCACGTGGCCTCGGCACCGGGGAGGATATGGCCAGGCTGCTCGCGCAGCAGGTGCCGGAAGGAACGGATACCGTCGTGGTGTACTCCGTCGGTTCCTCCGATGAGCGAGCGAATGCAGCGGTAGCTGACCTAGCAAGGCGCGTGGGAGAGCTCACCGGTTGTGCGGCGCGGGTCTCTTTTGCCACGCGCGGCGAGCGCCGGCCCGTGGGCTCGGAGGGGAGCCAGGAGGTCGTCGTGCCGCTCTTCGTGAGCCCAGGACTGCTCCTAGACCGCCTCGACACGGATTCCGGGGATGGCGGCGGCCAGTCTAGGCGTGTGCTCCCGCCCCTGGGGGAGGCGCTCGCCGGAATTGTGTCGCACCGCTATGCGGAGGTGGTCCATGCGTAGCCTCATCCTCATCGCGCTGGCAGGTGCTGCTGCGCAGCTTGTCGACGGCGGCATCGGCATGGGCTTTGGCGTAACTTCCACGACCATCCTGCTGCTGGCTGGTCTGGGGCCGGCAACAGCCTCTGCGGTAGTGCACACCTCGGAGCTCGGCACCACCCTGGTCTCCGGAATCAGCCACTGGCGCTTCGGCAACGTGCACTGGCCCACCGTGCTCAAGCTCGGTGTGCCGGGAGGCCTGTCTGCCTTCATCGGGGCGACGGTTCTGTCCAACCTCTCACTGGAAGCAGCCGCGCCCGTAACCTCCGCCATCCTCATCGCCTTGGGCATCAACCTGGTCTGGCGCTTTTCGCGAACGCGCAGCGCCGCACCGCGAGAATCCCGGCCGCATTCGACTCCTTTCCTCGCCGGCCTCGGCGTGGTGGGAGGCTTCGTCGACGCCTCGGGTGGCGGCGGATGGGGCCCGATTTCCACCTCGACACTGTTGGCGGTCGGCCGCGAACAACCGCGGCGCATTGTCGGCACCGTCAACACCGCAGAATTCCTTGTTACCTTTGGCGCGACGGCAGGCTTCATCGTCGGCCTCTGGGAAGAAATCGTGGCCAACGCCGCCGCGGTCGTGGCCCTGCTTATCGGCGGGGCGATCACTGCGCCGGTTGCGGCGTGGCTCATTTCCCGCATCAATCCCACGCTCCTCGGTGGATTCGTAGGAACGGTCATCGTGGTGCTCAACATCCCCAAAGCTCTGGGTTGGGCCCTGCAGCACCCGCAGACTCTCATCGTGCAGTCCATCGCGTTCGTTCTGGGCGTGGCGGTGACCGTGTGGGGAAATGCCCGCCGTGCGCGCCGCGCTAGCGGCAAGGAAAACGAGCACAGCGGTTCCAGCACCGCGCCCCAGCGGGGCGGCAGCCGCGTTGTCGAAACCACGGAGCCGACCGGACGCGATGGCTTTCCGGCCGGCACTCCAGCGGAGGATTCAGAACCCGTCGGAGTGAGCTCGCCGCGATCCTAGGAACGTGCCGTATTGGCGTTGACTAGAGTCCGGCGACCTTGCCGATAACGATGACCGCTGGGGGAGCCACCGAGTTCTCCTCCATGGTTGCGCCTAGCTCGGCGAGTTCGCAGTGGAAGGCCCGCTCACCGTTGAGGGAGCCCTCCTGGATGATGTGTACGGGGGTGTGGGGGGAAAGGGAGGCGTCGATCAGCGCGGTGGCAATGGCCGCCGCGTTCTTCACACCCATGATGACCGAAAGTGTGGCCCCAGACCGCGCGAGTGCTGCCCAATCCACCAAGGACTTGGGGTGTCCTGGCGGCAGGTGCCCGGAGACCACCGTGAAGGCATGGACGACGCCACGGTGAGTCACCGGCGTTCCTGCCAGCGCGGGGACGGCCACCGCCGAGGTCACTCCGGGGATGACCTCCACCGGGAGACCCGCGGCGGTAAGGGCGGTGAGCTCTTCGAAGCCGCGACCAAATACATAAGGATCGCCGCCCTTCAGACGCACAACGCGGCGGCCTGCCTGGGCATGCTCGATGAGGATCTCGTTGATGCGCTCCTGGGCCACTTGGGCGCGGTAGGGGATCTTGGAGACGTCGATAAGCTCCTTGGCGTCAACATCACACAACTTATCCAGCTGGGCGGTGGGGCCGAGGTGATCAGCCACGATGACCTCGGCTTCCTGCAGCGCCCGCATGCCGCGCACGGTGATGAGATCCCACGCGCCAGGGCCGCCGCCGACAAGGACTACCGGATGAATGCTCATGGCCACTCATCCTAGCTATGCTCGGGCCTATGACTTCCTATGACCCCGAATCCGTGAGCTTCTTCGACATCGCCCACGAAGGCGCGCAAGCTCGCGTGGTGGCCGCCGCCGTACCAGAGCTGGCTCGCGTGCTGGGTGGGCTGCGCCCGCGCAGCATCGTCGTCCTTGCCGCTGACCAGGTTTCCCGTGCTGCTGCCCACGTCGCCGTGGGCCTAGCCGAGCCCGCTGAGGTTCCCATCATGGTCAGCGAATCGCTGCCGCTCTTTACCGGTGCCCTCGACGTCGTGGTGGTGGCGGGGGATAGCCCATGGGCAGAGCGCGCGCTGCACGACGCCGCGCGCCGAGGGGCGACGACGATTCTGCTGAATGAAATCGAGGATGCTCCTGAGGACACCGTCGTCATCGACACCCTTCCCACGGCCGAAGGGATTTCACCGGTGCGCGCCATCACGGCCGTGCATGCGGTGAGCGCGGTGTTAAGCGAAGACCCGGTGTTGGTCTCCCGCCGGTTGGAGGACGTTGCCGATGCCGTGGACCGTGAGCTGGAAGCGCTGTCACCGCAGCGCGATTCCACGACGAACCCCGGGCGCGCGTTGCGTGAATTTGTGGAAGGCGGACGAATCATCCACAGCTGTGGACCCGATCCCTATGCGTTCTCGGAGGAGCGCACGCGGGTGCACCTCGACGCTCTCGTTGCCCGCATGGCGGGCACGCTGTGGGCAGTCCATGGGCTAGGCGGGACCGTCGTCGACGCGGAAGGCTTAGGGCCGATTCTGCAGACAAATCCGACGGACATCTTCTATGACCCGTTTGAAGCGGAAGAGCCTTTGGTACCCTTGAAAGTTGTTTTATGGGGACAGGAAGAGGCGAACCTTCCCCACTCGTTCGCAGCGGCGAGCACCGATACCTCCTGTGGGGAATTGGCTCGCGCGCTGCAGTTGATTACGCGCAGTTATGCCGCGACCGCCTACGACGTGAAATAGAGGAAGTCAATGAAGTTGCTCACCAGTGCTGCCCGCAATTACTCGTGGGGCTCGCGCACGCTGATTCCGACGCTGCTCGGCGAGCCCGAGGCTCAAAGCCCGGTTGCTGAGCTGTGGTTTGGTGCGCACCCGGCGGATCCCTCAACGATTGAGGGAGAAAAGCTGGATGAGATCATCGCGGCAGATCCGCAAGGCCAGCTGGGGCAGCGGGTGGCTGACAAGTATGGCGCCGGCCTTCCCTTCTTGCTGAAGATTCTGGCGGCTGCAGAGCCGCTGTCGCTGCAGGCGCACCCTTCGAAGCAGCAGGCCGAGGAAGGTTTCGCCCGCGAGAACGCGGCGGGAATCGACCTCACGGCGTCAAACCGCAACTACAAGGATGACAACCACAAGCCAGAGCTCATCGTGGCGCTCACGGAGTTCTACGCCATGGCGGGTTTCCGTCCGCTAGCGCAGACCCGCAGCCTCTTTGCGGCCTTGGACTGCGAAGAACTGGCTCACTACGAGGGCATGCTCGACACCGATCCTGCCGCTGAAGGCGACAGCCTCCGCGCGCTGTTTACCACGTGGATTACGATCCCGGGTGCCAAGCGCAAGGAGCTGATCAGCGCGGTGGTAGCGGCGGGCGAGCGCCTGCGCGGCAACCAGGCGGGCGAGCCGTGGATGGCCACCGTGATGGCCACCGTGGCCAAGCTCAACGAGCAATACCCGGGGGATATCGGCGTGTTGGGCGCGTTGCTGCTCAATCACATCGTCCTGCAGCCGGGGGAGGCGATTTACCTTGACGCTGGGCAGCTGCATGCCTATGTCTCTGGCCTGGGTGTAGAGATCATGGCTAACTCCGATAACGTGCTGCGCGGTGGCCTGACCCCGAAGTTTGTTGACGTCCCCGAGCTGGTTAAAGTCCTCACCTACCAGGCGGCAGAAGATCCGCGCGTGGACCTGAAAGACGCAGCCGAGACAGGAGGCATAAAGGGTGCAGAGGCATGGTCCTACCCAGTGCCGATTGAGGAGTTCCTGCTGGATCGCGTCGAGCTTTCTGGTGAGGAGAGCGTCGAGGTCGACAGCGATGGCCCCATGATTGTGTTGTGCACCTCCGGCTCGGTGGCATTGAGCAATGCCGAGGCAGAAAACGTCAGTCTTGGCGCGGGTCACGCGGCGTGGATTCCCGCTAGCGACCCGGCCGCCACCGTTCGTTCCACCGGTGGCGAAGACGCCGAGGTATTTATCGCCCGCGTTTAGTCTGCGGCTGTTTCGTTAACTCTGCTGCCGTTTAGTTAACGGCGCGGGTAATTAGGCGGACTGCGTCAATGCTGATGCGGCGGTAGTTTCGCCGTTGTCGGCCGAATGAGAAGCGGAGGGGGTCGCAGCGGAAGGCTCCTCCGCCGCGGGAGCATCATCCGTCGGCGCGGCGGGAGTCGGGGCGGCCTCGTTGGTGCGGTAAGCCGCGGATTCGCGCTCCACTGCTTCCACTACATCGCCGCCTTGCGGAGCGGCTTCATTCAACGGCTTTTTCGGGCAGCGATAGGCTCGCCCTGTTGCGCTTTCGGCTCCGCATCAGGCGCGGGCGCGTTCTGAGTGAACCCGGCGGGGTGCGGGATGAAGGAGTCAAGGGGTTTAGGAACTCCAGTGTTCTGCGAGGGCGTAGGTTCCTTGGGTTGCGGCTGCTCAGCGGGCTGGTTGCCGTCCTGGTCCTCCACTGGGCCCTCTTGCGGCACGGCGGTCTGAGATTCCGGCGTGGCCGACGGCTGAGTGGGCTCGGAGCTTTGCTGAGGAGTACCCGGAATCGGTGTTTTGGAGGCCGGAGTAGAGCCGTCCGTTGGCGGCACGGCAGGGGCCGTGCTGACCGGCGCCTGCGGGTACGGATTGTTCGGAGTTGCCTGCGGCTGCTGGTTCTGCAGTGAGGAAACATTGTCCGGGCGGTAGACGGCCGTGGGGCCAACCGGCTCCGTGCGGTTCACCACGGCATTCGGTGCCAGGTAGGGATCCTCCGCCGGCGCGGCGACATTAGTTTTCGATTGCTTCGGTTGCGTGGATGTCGGGGCAGCCGTGGTGGTATAGGAATGCGTTGTCGAGGGAGCGGAAGACGCGGTGCTCGACACGGCGGTGGCAGCGGAGGGCTTAGACACGACGGATTCGGGCGCGCTCATGCGCCACACTGCGACGCCTACGGCGACGGCACAGAGGAGGCCGGCCGCGACAAAGACCAAGATGCGGCGTGAACTGCTCGTCATGCGGGGCGCTCTCCTTCCTGCACAAAAGCCTGCGTAAATGTCACAAGTCGGTAACAACGATAACACGAATCCGGAGATAGTAAATGGCCTGGGCAAAATTCCCCGTTTAGGCGTGGCATAGGGCAGTGGGCGAAATGCAGCATATGGAGGAGGACAGGAGGAGAGGCAGTCGGAAGACGGCACGGAGCGATGTGACCGTAATAAAACCGCGCTCTTGACCGAAGCCTTGCATGAGGGCATCTAAAGAATGGTAGAAATTGGATTAGATACCGGCTGCGCGGAGCGCCCGCCCGCGAAGCTGCACCGGCCCACCGTGGATACACGAACGCGGATAAAAACACAGACCCCTAATTCACTTAAGGATGAAGGAGAAAGCAATGAGCTCATGGGATGAGGACATCTTCGCCGACGAGGTCAACGTCGACTTCCTGGATGAACTGGCAGACCTTGAGGATGAAGAAATCGTTGCCGCGGTAGATGATGCCTGCGCGCTTGCGGTCTCGGGCGAAGAACAGACCGAGGAGGAGCAGCGTAACGCCTTGGCGGCGGCCACGATAGCCGCGATCTGGGCAGGCGCCCCGTTCAGCGCCGGAGAAGTCGTCGAAGACTATCCCTTCATCCGGGATCTCGCCGGATCCGGCAGCGAAAACCTCAACGAACATGCCCTGGAGTTGCTCGAAGAGGTCGAGGAAGACTACGACCTCGAGCCCTTCATCGAGGCCTTGTCCTAACGGCAGCACTAGGTACACGCTAGATATAACAGCATGCTGATCAGTATTGAAGGAATCGATGGCGCGGGTAAAAACACCATTACCCAGCGCCTGCGGGAAGAACTAGCCTGCGATGTCGAAGTCTTGAGCTTTCCCCGCTACGAAGAGTCCATCCATGCGCAGCTCGCGCAGGAGGCCCTGTATGGGCGTATGGGGGATCTGACCGATTCGGTCTATGGAATGGCTACGCTCTTTGCGCTGGATCGGCACGGAGCCAAAGAGCAGCTCCTTGCCGCCGCTGAGTCCACGGATAGCCTGCTCATCTTGGATCGCTATGTGGCGTCCAACGCTGCGTATTCCGCCGCGCGGGTCGGCGGTGAGCTCATCGTCGATTGGATCTATGAGCTCGAGTTTGAACGCTTCGGCCTGCCGGTGCCGCAGCTGCAGATCTTTTTGGATACCGACGTCGCCCTTGCCGGTCAGCGTGCCGTGGCCCGTGCAGCAGAGGATGAAGGGCGCAACCGCGACCGCTATGAGCGCGATGCCGCGTTGCAGTCTCGCACGGCGGCCGCCTACCGTCGCTTAGCAGAGCAGCAGTGGGCAGGGCGGTGGATCGCCACCGCGGATGCCGATATGATTATCCAAGCTGTCAAGGAGCTTGTAGGAGAACAATAAAGTGGCACCGAAAATCTTGGTCGTGGATGATGACCCGGCAATCGCCGAAATGCTCACCATCGTGCTCGAGGCAGAAGGGCTGGAGCCTATTGCCGTTAACGATGGAAATGAGGCGATCCCGGCCTTCCGCGAGCATGACCCGGATCTGATCCTGTTGGATCTCATGCTTCCGGGCATGAATGGCGTGGATATTTGCCGCGCCATTCGTACTGAGTCCTCGGTGCCCATCGTCATGCTGACGGCGAAGACAGACACCGTTGATGTGGTTCTCGGCCTCGAATCGGGTGCGGATGATTACATCACCAAGCCCTTCAAGCCGAAGGAGCTCATCGCCCGTATCCGCGCGCGCCTGCGTCGAATCGATGGGGGCACGGGAGAAATTATTGAGGTGGGGGACCTGCTTATCGACGTCCCCGAGCACACCGTTACCCGCAAGGGCGGCGAGGAAATCTCGCTGACTCCGCTGGAGTTCGACCTTCTTCTGGAGATGGCGCGCAAGCCCGGCCAGGTGCATACTCGCGAGGCGCTGCTTGAATCTGTCTGGGGTTACCGCCACGCATCCGATACGCGCCTTGTCAACGTGCACGTCCAGCGCCTGCGCGCGAAGATTGAGCACGACCCCGAGGATCCGCGTATCGTCCTCACCGTGCGCGGCGTGGGGTACAAGACTGGAAAAACCGCCGAGTAAAGGACTGCCGCTATTTTTGGTTGGTTAAGGCGAGTCCGGGATGGCGTCGTCGAGCGCTGGCGCACCTCCCTGCAGACACGTGTCCTGGGCATGATGTTGGTGGCCTCCACGGTGGTCATGATCATCCTGGCCTACGCGCTGGTGTCGGTGCTGACGCAGCAGCTAGTGAGCCAGAAGGAGGACACGGCGCTACAGGAGCTCGATCGCGCCCGCGTGGCCGTGGAACAGCAGATCGATGCCACCGGTACGGCAAACTCAACGCAGGTGCGCATCAATTCTGCACGCGCCGCCTTGGGCCAATTATCGGCGCAACAACCCGATGCCCAGGCCGTGTATGAACCGGTCATCGTCGTGGAGAATTCCGACGGCACGGCCACGACGTCCCCGGAGGGCTACCGCATCCCCGACGGGATGCGTGAGCTCGTTGGCCGGGGCCAAGTCGTGCAGCAATACGCCACGGTGGACCAGCAATCGGGAGCAACCTACAACGCGCTGATGGTGGGCACGCCCATTGAAAGCGACATCCCGAATACCCAGGTCTACCTCGTGTTGTCTATGGAATCTGAGGAATCCACGATGGCGCTCATGCGTGGTTTGCTCTCGGCTGCCGGAGTGGTGGTGGTTGTCCTCCTCGTCGGCATCGCCTGGCTGGCCACCCAGCAGGTGATCGTCCCGATTCGCTCCGCCTCCCGCATTGCGCAGCGCTTTGCTGCCGGCCACCTGCGTGAGCGCATGGTGGTCAACTCAGACGATGAAATGGGCCGCCTCGCCTCCTCCTTTAATGACATGGCGGATAAGCTCTCCAAGCAGATCACTCAACTGGAGGAGTATGGCGATCTCCAGCGGCAGTTCACTTCTGACGTGTCCCACGAGCTGCGCACGCCATTGACAACGGTGCGCATGGCGGCGGATGTCATCGCGGAAGATGCGGATGAATTCAACCCCTACACCAAGCGCTCGGCGGAGCTGCTCATCAAGGAGCTGGACCGCTTCGAGGACTTGCTCGCGGACCTGTTGGAGATCTCTCGCCACGATGCCGGCGTGGCTGACCTCTCCACGGCCTCCATCGACATTCGCTCCTGCGTGGACTCCGCGCTGAGCCAAGTGGAGCACCTCGCCTCGGAGCTCGGAGTGGAGGTCGTCGTTCATGTGCCGGAAGAACCCGTAGCCGTGGAATGCGATTCGCGTCGCGTCGAGCGCATCCTGCGCAACCTGCTTGCGAACGCCATCGACCACTCTGAGGGCAATCCCGTCATCGTGGACGTCGGCGCGACTGAGGATGCCGTCGGCATCGCCGTCACCGACTCCGGTGTGGGTCTCAAGGAAGGCCAAGAAGAGCTGGTGTTCAACCGCTTCTGGCGCGCGGATTCTTCGCGCAAGCGCCATTCTGGTGGAACCGGCTTGGGCCTTGCCATCGCTCGCGAGGATGCCGTGCTCCATGGGGGCACGCTCGACGCCATCGGCTACTACGGCGTCGGTTCGCGCTTCCGATTGATCCTTCCACGCACTCCGGGGCAGCAGGTGGAGTCCGAGCCCATTGCTCTGGAAGTGCCGGGGGCACCGAAGCCCATAGAAGCAGAGGAACAATTCGCTCTTGAGCTGAGCGCTGATCCGGAGGCTCCTGCGGTTAAAGCAGAAACGGACAACGGGATTGTGTGGCCCTCCGAGCGTGAGGCCCGCGCCGTGGATCCGCCTTTTAACCAAGACAGCGTGTCCGACTTCGAGGAGGAGGCTCAGCGATGATTCCAGCCCGCTGCCCGCTCGCAGTACTCAGTTGCGTCGCACTCACCGCTCTCGTTGGTTGTTCGACGTTGCCGCATAACACCGATCCGCAGGTGATAAGTACCTTCGAACCGCATGACCGGGCCGACGATGCCGTCGTCGAGCCGCGCGCCGATAGCGAACCTGATTTGCTTGTCCGTGACTTTTATTCGGCCGTGGCGATTCCCACCGGAAACTACGCTGCCGCACGCACCTTCCTTTCCTCTGAGATAGCCAATTCTTGGGACCCTACTGACACCGTTCTCGTGGTGGATTCCATCGATCTGGTGACCTCGAACATGGAGGACGGTGCCCTGGAGTATTCGGTGCGTGGCAATATCATCGGCCGTCTGGCCAACGGCGGGGCCTATGTCCCCGATAACTCGCGTCTTGAGGCGACCGTTCGGCTGCGCCAATTCAATGGGCAATGGCGCATTACGGATCTGCCTACCGGTGCCGTGATTGAGCGCACCGAATTGCGCAATCGCTATCGCCCGCAGTCGCTGTACTTTTTCGATACGACTCAACGCCTGCTTGTGGCGGATCGTCGCTGGCTTTATTCAGGAAAGGATTCGATTGCCTCGGAGCTAGTCACGCTGTTGCTGCAGGGACCATCCTCCGATATCGCGCCGGCAACCTCCAGCCTGATCCCCAAGGACGCCACCTTCTTGGGAATCAATGATGGAGTCTATGAGTTCAGCGGCATGGCTTCGATGACTCAGGAGGAGCGCCTTAAGTTCGCCGCCCAGCTGGTGTGGACCCTCAACAACGCCGAGATCACGAACTCCGTCCGCGCCACCATCGATGGCAGCCCGCTTGTGGATGGCATGGAGGAGATGACCATTGATGATTTCGCGGAGTTTAACCCCGAGGTAGCCGCCCAATCGGTGCCCAAGCTCTATGCAGTCAACGATGGTTCGCTGCTTGAGGTTAAGGGTGAAGGCAGCGCCGAGGTGCCGGGCATGGCCGGACAGATTCATGACATTCAGTCCGCCGATATCTCCGATGAGGGGATGGTGGCCGCCGTGCGCAAGCGCTCCGAGAAGGAGTCGCAGCTAACGATGGGCGAGCTGGGCCACGAGCTCGAGAATTCGATCAAGGGCGAGACTTTGGCCCGCCCCACCTTTGAGGTGGGCGGCCAGGTGGCGTGGACCGTCGTCGACGGTAAACACGTGGTCCGCGTGACGCGTTCTCCGGCCACCGGAGAGCTGAGCACCGCCGAGGTTGACACCTCTGCGTTGGAGAACGTGGAGGGAGAGATTTCGGTCATCCGTCTGTCACTCACGGGAGCGCGTATAGCCATGATTATCGACGGCAGCGTGTACACCGGTGTGGTTGCCCGCGCGACGTCGGGAGAGCGCCGCATTGTCAACGTCCACCAGGTGGGCCCGGAGCTGACCGGTTCGGCGCTGTCGGTGGAGTGGCAGACGGACGGCTCCCTGCTCGTGGGTACCTCCGCTTCGAACTCTCCGGTGTGGCGCATCGAGCAGGATGGTTCTTCGGCAACAACACTGCCTACCGGAAACATCACCGCGCCCGTGGTGGCGGTGGCGTCCTCACCGTCGACGCACTACGTCACCGATGCGCACGCCCTACTGCAGCTTCCTGCGGGCGGGTCCGAGCGCTCCTATTGGCGTGAGGTCGAAGGCCTGCAGGGCGTGCGCTCCTCACCCATCATCGCGCGCTAGAGTCGCGCTAGAGTGGGGCGCATGCCGAAAAACCGGGGGATAGGGGAGGCCGCCGCTGCACTTCTGGAACTGTTCCTGCCGCGCCCGTGCGCGGGGTGTGGCGGTGAGGCCACCGCAGGCGGGGTGCTGTGCACGGCCTGCCAGGAGCACCTTCGACAGGTGCCATGCCGCGTGGAACGCCCGCAACCCCTAGGTTTCCCGGCCTGGGCCCTTGGCCCCTATTCCGATACTCGCCGTGGGGTCATCATCGCTATGAAGGAACGCGGGCACCAGGCGGTGCGAGCTCACCTCGGTGCGGTGTTGGCTGCCGGCATCGAGTACCTGCGCGCACGCGGCGATATTCCGGAGACCGCGCTGCTCGTGCCGGCACCCACACGCGCGTCGTCGGCCCGCCAGCGCGGTGGTGATCCCGTCGCTGCGCTGTGCCAGGCGGCGTCCGCCCGGCTTCCGGGCTGGGACGTGGTCAATGCCTTGAGCACAGCCGAAGGTAGTGCGGACCAGTCGCAGCTCGGCGCGGCGGAACGCGCCGACAATATGCGCAGGGCAGTGCTCTTGCGGCCTTGTGCGCGCGAGCTGGTGGGACGCAGTGTGCTGCTTGTCGACGACGTCATCACGACCGGAGCTACTCTTCGCGCCAGCGCCGCTCGCGTGTGGGCCATCGGGGGTGACGTGGCCGGTGCGATTGTGCTGGCAGATGCGTAGGGAGGGGCGTCGCCAAGCATGCGCAGAGGGGGCCACTGACCGGGTTGGTTATGACCAGTGGTAGCATGAGGGGTGTCACAGGGAAGCGGGCATCAAGCCCCTCATCACAGGGCTGTGAGCGTCCGCAGAATGTGCAGTCATTCAGTCCCCACGAGAATAGGGAGGCATTTCATGTCCCAGCAGACCAACGCTCAGGTCACCATCACCGGCCGCAACGTGGAGGTTCCGGAGCACTTCCAGGACCGCGTCACTGAAAAGCTGGCCAAGATCGAGCGTCTTGATCCGACCCTGACGTTCTTCCACGTGGAGCTGCAGCACGAGCCGAACCCGCGCCGCGAGTCCGAGGCTGAGCGCCTGCAGATCACCGCCACCGGTAAGGGCCACATCGCACGCGCCGAGGCCAAGGAAGATTCCTTCTACGCGGCGCTCGAAACCGCCCTGGGCAAGATGGAGCGCTCCCTGCGCAAGGTCAAGGTACGTCGCGAGAACGTGAAGTCCGGCCACCGCGCTCAGAAGGGTACTGGTGAGATTGCCGCTGAGCTGGTCGCAGAGGCTGAAGCAGCCAAGCCGGCCAAGGAAGAGCGCTACATCGACCCCTACGCAGAGACCGTCGAGGATGTTCGCCCGGGCCAGGTTGTGCGCTTCAAGGAGCACCCAGCCACCCCGATGTCTGTTGATGATGCACTCAGTGAGATGGAGCTGGTTGGCCACGACTTCTACCTCTTCATCAACGAAGAGAACAACAAGCCTTCCGTGGTCTACCGCCGCCACGCATTCGACTACGGTCTCATCTCCCTGACGGATGCTGATGCTTAAGGCCTAAGCCTCCAAGGGCCTTAGCGCCCTAACCCACAGGCTCCCTGCCCCGCAGCGCACGCGCGCAGCGGGGCAGGGAGCCTTCTTATGCCTCTATTAACATCTATTAATCCCTGTCTGCTGAGCTTTGCGTGGGGAGGAGGCGGCCGCAAGAGGGGTGCCGGGCAGTGGCCGGATTCGCCCTTTGGGTTGGGTGGCGAATCATTACAGAAAAGCTAGTGAGTACAATGGCGACGAGTTAACTTATTTGTCGCGACAAGAAGGATTATCTAGACGTGTTTGGACTTTCCAAGCTGCTCCGTGCCGGTGAGGGACGCACCGTCAAGCGCCTGGCTAAAATTGCAGATGATGTTATTGCCCTAGAAGATAAATTCGCGGCGCTGTCGGATGATGAGCTAAAGGCTAAGACTGACGAGTTTAAGAAGCGTCTGGCGGACGGCGAGAAGATGAATGACATTCTTCTCGAAGCATTTGCCACCGTGCGTGAGGCAGCCTGGCGCGTGCTCGACCAGAAGCACTACAAGGTGCAGATCATGGGCGGTGCAGCCCTGCACTTCGGCAACGTCGCCGAGATGCGCACCGGTGAGGGCAAGACCCTGACCTCCTTGCTGCCGGCCTACCTCAACGCGCTGGAGGGCAAGGGCGTGCACATCGTGACGGTCAACGATTACCTGGCCAAGCGTGACGCCGAGATGATGGGCCGTGTCCACCGCTGGCTGGGCCTTACCGTGGGCGTCATCCTTTCTGAGATGCGCCCTGCGGATCGCAAGGAAGCATATGCGTGCGATATTACGTACGGCACCAACAACGAGCTGGGCTTTGACTACCTCCGCGACAACATGGTCCGCTCGCTGAATGACACGGTCCAGCGCGGCCACAATTACTGCATCGTGGATGAGGTTGACTCCATCCTTATCGATGAGGCCCGTACCCCGCTCATTATTTCCGGTCCGGTTGATGGCTCCTCCCAGTTCTACGGCGTCTTCTCCCAGCTGGCGCCGAAGATGCGCGAAGGTATCCACTACGAGGTGGACCACAAGAAGCGCACCATCGGTGTGCTGGAGGAAGGCGTGGAATTCGTTGAGGATCAGCTGGGCATTGAGAACCTCTACGCCCCAGAGCATTCCCAGCTGGTGTCCTACCTCAACAACGCCCTGAAGGCCAAGGAGCTTTTCACCCGCGATAAGGACTACATCGTCCGCAACGGCGAGGTTCTCATCGTGGATAGCTTCACCGGCCGCGTGCTTGCTGGCCGTCGCTATAACGAGGGCATGCACCAGGCCATTGAGGCTAAGGAAGATGTGGAGATTAAGAACGAGAACCAGACTCTGGCCACCGTTACGCTCCAGAACTACTTCCGCCTGTACGAGAAGATTTCCGGCATGACCGGTACCGCAGAGACCGAGGCAGCCGAGCTGCACTCCATCTATGGTCTCGATGTGGTGCCGATTCCGACCAACAAGCCGAACCAACGTATCGACCACTCCGACCGTATCTACAAGACCCAAGAGGCGAAGTTCGCCGCGGTGGTTGATGACATTGAGGAACACGTCGCCGCAGGTCAGCCGGTGCTGGTGGGTACAACCTCTGTGGAGCGCTCCGAATACCTCTCCCAGTTGCTGAGCAAGCGCGGAATCAAGCACTCGGTGCTTAACGCCAAGCACCACGAGGAAGAGGGCCAGATTGTCGCCCGTGCCGGCCGCCCCGGCACCGTTACCGTAGCCACCAACATGGCCGGCCGTGGTACCGATATCGTGCTCGGCGGTAACCCCGAGGTCATCCTGGATGAAAAGCTGCGCGATCGCGGCCTCGATCCCTTCGAAGATGAAGAGAAGTACCAAGAGGCCTGGGACGCCGAAATCGATCGCGAAAAGGAACACTCCAAGAAGCTGGGTGACCAGGTCCGCGAGGCCGGCGGCCTGTACGTGCTGGGTACCGAGCGCCACGAGTCGCGTCGTATTGATAACCAGCTGCGCGGCCGTACCGGACGCCAGGGTGACCCGGGCGAGACCCGCTTCTACCTGTCCATGCGTGATGAGCTCATGGTGCGCTTCGTGGGCCAGTCCATGGAGAACATGATGAACCGCCTCAACGTGCCGGATGACGTGCCAATTGAGGCCAAGATGGTGTCCAACTCTATTAAGGGCGCACAGGCGCAGGTTGAGAACCAGAACTTTGAGATGCGTAAGAACGTGCTCAAGTACGACGAGGTGCTGAACGAACAGCGCAAGGTGGTTTACGCTACCCGCCACGACATCCTTGAGGCCAGCGACATCAAGGACAACATCCGCGAGATGATCGACGACACCGTATCTGCCTACGTGGCGGGTGCTACGGCCACCGGCTATGTGGAGGACTGGAACCTGGACGAGTTGTGGAATGCCTTGGAGTCCCTGTATGGGCCGACCAAGACGCATGAGGAGCTTGTCGACGGTACCGAGTACGGCTCCGCCGGCGAAATCTCCGCCGAGCAGCTGCGCGATGCACTGGTGGCTGATGCCAACTCCGAGTACGACAAACTTGAAGAGTCCGTCAGCGGCATCGGCGGCGAGAGCCAGATGCGCAATGCAGAACGCATGATCATCTTGCCGATCATTGATCAGAAGTGGCGTGAGCACCTCTATGAGATGGACTACCTCAAGGAGGGCATTGGACTGCGTGCAATGGCACAACGTGATCCTCTGGTGGAATACCAGAAGGAGGGCGGCGACATGTTCAACGCCATGAACGAAGCTGTGAAGGAAGAAACTGTGCGCCAGTTGTTTATGTTGCGTAAACAGTTCAAGGCTCAGGAAGAGGCGAACGCCGCGGACGAGGCGGAAGCCTAGTAAATGCCAACACCACAGCGTTATTGAGCGCTGAGGTGCAGCGAGGCGCCGTGTGGGAAGTGCTCCCCGCGGCGTCTTTTTTATTGGAGGCACTTAGGTATATACTGGCAAATTAGTAATTATTATTCTTCGGAGGTTGAGTGAGTATGCGCCGCTTGTCTGTGCGAGTAGGTCTATCCGTGTTCGCATCTGCCACCCTGCTGGGTGGCGGCGCGGCTGCATCTGCTGTGGAGCTTGCTCCCGAAGAACAGTGCCAGCTCTCTTCCGTTTTGAGCTCGCAGGGAGATGAATCCGCCAAGGACACGGTACTCAGCTCCCAGGACATTGTTCCCACCGAGTGTGGCGCAGTGGCCACGCCGGAAAGTGCGGAAGAATCCACCAAGAAATCACCGGTAGTGGGGGCCACGATGTTCGGCGGTATCAGTTTGGCTTTGGTGAGTGCTTCCGCTGCATTCGCGGGCATCGACTGGACGCCAATCTTGATCAAGCTGGGGTCGCTTTTCTAAACTTCCGGCTCCCCATTGCCGTGGGGATGCATGCCGACTGAAAGCAACCGGAAGGAACTCAGGTGCCGTCCAACGGCGGCGCCGGTAAAGGCGCGTCGCGTCGATCCCATCAGCACCGAGCCGAAGAACTCGCCATTCGAGCGCGCATGCAAGCTACGCAGCGCCATCCCTCCGCGCCACTCCGAAGACGCCTGGGCCTTCCGCCAAGCACGGACATGGTTTGCAATTTCCGGTGCAAAACGTGGGTTGTTGAGATGACTCAAAGGCCGCAGCGCGGCGGCAACTTCTAGAACTATGACTACAAGCCCGTGGATCTCTTTCCGCGTAGCGAGGTCACCCGCAGTAGGTTGACGCTCGTAGCGGATACGTTGTGGGGCGACATACAGCTGCAAATGGCTCATGCCAGGGATGGGGGTGTACATGGGGATCGCGTCCTCTTCCGCGATAAGCGGGGCGGAGGAGTGCACGAAGGCTAGGTTCGGGGCGGGCGCGGTGAAGGAAGGTGGACGCACGTTCATTGTGCCACGGTAGGCCTATATGCGGCTAGAGCACTGCAGTGCATAAGCCGGTGAGAGCGGGCAGGCGGTATGTTCGCTATACTTTCGGACGATAAACACAGTTCAATGCGAAGGGTAGATAATATGCGTGGACTCATCGTCGATTTTGTAGGCGTTCTTGACGGCACCGAAGAAGACGTCAAGCGCTGGCGGGATCTGTTCGCCGCCGCGAAATCAAACGGAGTTGCCACCGCAATCCTTTCCAACGATCCGGGCGGCCCGGGCGCTGAGCACATTCGTGAGTGGGAATACCGCGGCATCGTTGATGCCGTTGTGCTTTCTGGTGAGGTCGGCGCTGAGAAGCCGGAGCGCGCTGCTTTCCAAGCCGCAGCGGATGCCATTGATCTGCCGATTAATGACTGCGTCATGGTGGATGACTCCATCGTTAACGTGCGCGCGGCGGTGGAAAACGGCATGGTCGGCATGCTCTACACCGTCTTCGACCGCACGAGCGTAGAGGTTCAGGCAGTCTTCGACATTGAAGGTGAGTTCTAAGTGTCGAAGGATGTGCGCGTCTTCCTGCCGGCAACCTTTTCCATGCTGGCTGAGCTCGAGGAAACCGGCCAGCTTGCTGCCCGCAGCGGCTGGGGTTTTGCGCTAACCCCCGCGCTGCGCGAGTTCTACACCGAGGGTGACGAGGAAGAGATCGAATACTCCGCTTTCCTCGAAGCATCTATGGCTTCGCTGAGGCTCTTGGCTATCGGTGATGAGGAGAAGTTTCCGCACCGCCGAGTCGTCATTTCCGTCGACGTGGACGAGTCCGTGGTGACCCCGAAGCCGGACATGGGGGAACCGGTCGTGGCGCTGGATCCCGCGACCATCACGAAGGACAATCTTCAGGCCATCCACGTGGACATCGAAGAGTCCGAAGCCGCTACTGCCAAGGCTATCGACGCCATCGATAACGCCGACCTTGGTGACGAAGATGCTGAGCTCGCCGTCGGTGATGCCCTGGATAATTTCATGGCCTTCTATGACCCGACCGAATTGCCTATCCTCGTGGAGCTTCTCTAAGCATTTTCTGGGCTTTCATCGCCGTGGGCTCATGCATGGTGCTAATCTGAGCCTTTATTGTCGTCGCCAGAAAAGGAGCACCACCATGAAGGCAACTCGCTTTGCTAGCCTTGTCACCGCTGCGGCCCTGAGCACCGCATCTCTCGTCTCAGCGCCAGCTGCCGGAGCTGAGGAAGCAGTAGCGCCGACAGTGCAGACTAACCAGACCGCGCAGGGGAGCTCTCTTCAAGGAACTGCTAACAACAAACCGGACCCCAGCAATCCGGACCCCGACATGGCCGTGATGCCTAAGACTCCGTGGCTGCGAATTCTTGAGGGCTCTTCGCAGGGGCCGGCAGGCGTTATTATCGCCATCCTTTTCGGCATCGTGAGCATCGGTCTGGCCGCGTACAAGGAGTTCGGTGATTACCTGCCCAAGCTGGGCTAAATGCTGATAGCCTGCAGGGGTAATAGTCAGCCTGATCGAAAGGTCCCCTCAGCATGTCTTCCTCTCGTCTTCGCCGGGTAGTTGCCGTCTCTACTGTGTCTGTTGCTGTCCTAGCCAGCGGTGCCGTTGCCCCCACGGCCGGAGCCGTGACCACTTCCATCAAGGATGAAAAGTGCACCATTACCTTGAGCGAGGAGGAGGCGAGCGATCTTAAGAATGCGGAGTCGAAGGACAACGATGTCGATAGCAGCCTGCTGAAGGATGGCCTTAAGATTCTTCCCAAGGACGCCGAAAAGCGTGCACGTGACGTGGAGAATCAGTCGGAAGAGCTCTACCGTGCCCTAGCTGGCTATGAGGTAGACGCTGAACTCGGTGGTGAGGAATCCGCCAAGCGCGCCAAGAACAACATTGCGGTGGTGGAGGCCTTCCGCAAGATTGCGCCCGACTACGTTAAAGCTCTCAACGCCTGTGCGAAGAAAGAAGAGCTCAATAAGGAACAGGAAGGCGGTGGCAACACCTCCTCCAACATTGACACGGGCGGCGCTATCATCCTCGGGGTTTCCGGTGGCTTGGCCGTAATCCTCATGGCGCTTCGCGCGGCAGGCCCCTACCTGAAGACCGTCCTGCCGCCGCAGCTGACGGCAATGCTCCCGATCTAAAGCCTCGGTGCCTTAAGAACGCGCAAGCCCCTTCCTTTAGGAAGCTTCGGGCTTAAGGCGCTATGGGCCTTAAGCCCAGTCAACATTGGTGCGCAGGGACGTCAGCAGGGTGCGCACTGCATCGCGACGGCGCGCAGAAGCCGTGCCTTCTTCGATGCTTAGGTCGAGCCCGCATTCGGGGTCCGCGGGTGGCCCGGCATGCGTGCAGCCACGCGGGCAGTCCTCGATGGCTTCGGCAAGATCGTCGAAGACCTCAATAACGTTTTCCGCGTCAATGTGGGCTAAGCCGAAGGAGCGGATGCCGGGGGTATCAATGATCCAGCCGCCGTGTGGCGTGCTTCCTTCAGCGGGCAAACGCAACGCCACCGACTGCGTCGACGTGTGCCGTCCCTTACCCACGGCGGAAACCTCGCCGGTTTCCCGGTTGGCATCGGGGACAAGCCGGTTCACCAGGGTGGACTTTCCCACGCCCGAGTGGCCGATGAGGGCGGTGACGTGGCCATCGATGGCCGCACAGACTTGCTCTAGCCCGTCGTCGACGCCAGCCTCCACCACGGTGACATCCAGATCCGCAAACTCCTGTGCAAACGGGGTGGGATCAGTGAGGTCTGTCTTCGTCAGACACAGCACCGGCTGGATATTTCCGGCAAAGGCAGCGATCAAAGCACGCTCCACGAACCCGGAGCGCGGCGGCGGATCGGCCACGGCGCTCACGATGAGTAGGCGGTCGGCGTTTGCTACCACGATGCGCTCATAAGGGTCGGTGTCATCCGCGGTGCGCCGGAGGACGGAGCGGCGCTCCTCGAGCTTCACGATGCGTGCGAGGGTGTCTTTCTTACCCGAGGTATCGCCCACGACGCCGACCCGATCACCAACCTCGACCGGAGTGCGGCCCATCTCGCGGGCGCGCATAGCGGTAACCACGGGGCCGTCGTTATCAAGCGCGACACCCCAGCGGCCGCGGTCTTTGGTGATGACCATGCCAAACTTGGCATCCTTGTGCTTCGGGCGGTCCTTCGTGCGCGGTCGCGACCCCTTTCCGGGCCGGATACGGACGTCGGATTCGTCGTAGCTACTTGCGCGCCTAGCCACGGATCATGTCCTCCCACATATCAGCAAAGCCAGGCAGAGTCTTGGACGTCGTGTCGATGTCCTCGACCTGGACGCCGTCAACGGCCAATCCGATAATGGCTCCGGCTGTCGCCATGCGGTGATCCGCGTAGGAATGCCATACCCCGCCGTGGAGTGGAGCAGGGGTGATGCGGAGGCCGTCGTCAAGCTCGGTGACGTTTCCACCAAGGGCGTTGACCTCCGCAGCGAGAGCCGCCAGGCGGTCCGTCTCGTGGCCACGCAGGTGTGCGATGCCAGTCAGCGTCGATGGCGTTGAGGCCAGAGCACACAGCGCAGCCACGGTGGGGGTGAGCTCACCGATATCGCCCATGTCGAGGTCGATGCCGCGCAGGCTGCGCGGGCCTTCCTGCGGGCCGGTCACCTTTAAGTAAGACGCCTCGCCGGGAGCCTGGGGGACATACTCGACCTTCGCGCCCATCTGCTCCAGGATGCCTCGGAAGGCGTCACCCGGCTGGTGGGTTTCCTCCGGCCAGTTCGGAATGCTCACGCTGCCGCCAGAGACGGCGGCAGCGGCAAGGAACGGAGTGGCATTGGAAAGATCCGGTTCAATGCGCCACTCACGGCCCTCAATCTCACCATGGTGCACGTCCCAGGTGTCCTTGCCCACCTCGACGCGGACACCGGCTTCGCGCAGCATACTGACGGTCATCAAGATGTGTGGCTGGGAGGGCACTGTGCCGCCTTCGTGGCGCACGCTTAGTCCCTTGCGGTAGCGTGCGCCGGCCAGGAGCAGACCGGAGACGAACTGGGAGGAGGCGGAGGCATCGATGGTGACCTCGCCGCCCTCCGGAACGCCGTGGGGGGTGATGGTCAGCGGCAGGCTGTCGCCCACAATGTCCACGCCCAGCTCACGCAGAGCCGCGGTCATCGTGGACATGGGGCGATTGCGGGCATAAGGGTCACCGTCGATGACAACGGGGCCATCCGCTAGCGCTGCCACCGGTGGTAAAAAGCGCATAATTGTGCCGGCTAGGCCGCAATCTACCTTCGCTCCATGCAGCTTTCCGGGAGTCACATGAAGATGCGAGCCTTGTTCGGAGATACCCACGCCCATGGCCTGCAAGGCCTCCTTCATCAGGTTGGTATCGCGGGAGACCAGCGGGTGATAGACGATAGACGGGGAGTCAGCCAGCGCAGCAAGGATGAGGGCGCGGTTGGTCATCGATTTTGACCCGGGGAGGTTTTGCGCCCAGGACAATGGCCCAGACGGTTGGGGTGCGCTCCAGAATTCAGACATGTAGTCCATAATAAAGGGCATGTGCGGAAGATTTGTTCTGTTCACCGAGTCCCTACTGGAGGAAGTAGGCGCGTGGGAGTCCATCACGGAGGTCCACGCGCCGGAAGGTCTGCCACCGGCGCGGTATAACATCGCCCCAACCCAGACCATCGCCATCGTCCGAGCTGAGGAGCATACCGCTCGCGTGGAGCCCGCACGCTGGGGGCTTATTCCGCACTGGAAGAAAGATCCGGACGGCCCGCCGCTATTCAACGCACGCGCGGAGACCGTGGCGGAGAAGCCCTCCTTCCGCGATGCCTTCAAGGCACAGCGCTGCGTCATCCCGCTGGACGGCTATTACGAGTGGAAGGCTGGGGAGGACAAGAAATCCAAGAAGCAGCCCTATTACGTCACCGGCCCTGATGGGCTGCTGTGGGCAGCAGGGCTGTGGGCCACGGGTATGGATAGGCTGTCGGTCACGATGGTGACCACGGATGCCACGGAGGAGATGGCATGGCTGCACCACCGGCTGCCCAAGTTTTTGACCACGGAGGAAATCGCGCCCTGGCTGGCGGGGGAGGCGCTTCTGGAGCCGAGCACCGTGCGGGGCTTTCAGGCACGCCCCGCGGATCCGGCGGTGGGTAATGTGCGCAACGACTACGCAGAGCTTATCGACGAACCACCGTCGACCACCCTGTTCTAACTCACCCTGTTTTAACGTGTGAGTGTTATGTCCATAGTGGCGTAAGGCGACCGGCTAACGCCGGTGGAATTTGCCAGACATGTGGTTGGATACTGGTATGGACAGAAGGCATATTGTCGACCGATTGTCGGATGCTCGCATGCAACCGTTTTTGGATGAGTGTGGCGGGAACTGTAAGCGCGCGCTGGCGTTATATGGATGGCATGCAGAGTTATCGTCTGCTGTTAAAGATGTTTTGGCGTTAACAGAAATCTTTCTGAGAAACGCAATTGACAAGGAATTGCTTGCTTGGAATGCCCGTAATAATGGTCCTCAAAGCTGGCTACTTGATCCGCCTCCTCGCCCCTTGCGTTCGATTGTCGGCTCCCAGAGGGAAAAGGCGATTAGGCGTGCACAAGCAGCGGTAGATTGCCGTCCTTCATCTCATCCTCGTCACGGTTGTGCTATCACTCATGATGATGTGCTTTCCCATACGACTTTCGGTCTTTGGCGTACGCTACTACCGAATCATCACCCTAACGCTAATCACGCTGCACCCGAGAATGTAGGACGACAAGTTTTATGGAATCAGGCTATTAAGTCTGCGTTCCCTAATGTGACCGACCCCGACGGATCGATTACGTATTGGAACGTATCGCACTGTAACGATTTGCGTAATAAAGTCGCTCACATGGACAGTCTTCTGAATGTGAACGTGATTGTCGAATCGCGGAGAGCGTTTGAATTGATTGATTCGATGGATCACCAAATTGCAACGTGGGTGTCGTCCCGAAGCCAGGTATCAAAGGTATTTAATAAGCGTCCTGGTCAATAAAAAAGAGCCATCTGGCGCATACGTCCAGAAGACCCTTTTTAGTCATAGCAAGGGACCATGTCCTTACTTTCTGACTCTGACTATAGGTGGCACGTCCCCGTGGTGTCAAGATTTTTGACTAGTACGGCTATTTCACTGCCGTAAACGTCCAAAAAGCCACTAGACATCACAGTTCTAGCGCGTGAGGTTTAGGCGGCGAGCACGTCAGCGAAGGAAAGGTCGAGCACACGGGGGAGATCCTCCGGGTTCATCTCGATGTCGAGTCCCCGCTTGCCACCGGAGAAAAAGATGGTGTCGAAAAGCAGCGCCGTTTCATCAACCACTGTCGGGAGGATGTGCTTGTGTCCCAGCGGGGAGATGCCGCCGGGGATGTAGCCGGAGGATTTGGAGGCGTCGGCAGGCGCGGCCATCGTGGCCTTAGAAGCGCCGAAGGCAGCGGCGGCCTTCTTGAGGCTGAGCTGGTAGGTAACCGGAAGGACGCACACGGCGAGCTGGCGCTTGGGGCCTTTGCCGGCGCTCAGGTCGATGACGAGGGTTTTGAAGATGCGCTCAGGCTCGACGTCGAGCGCCGCCGCGGCTGCGTCGCCGAAGTGCTCGCGGCCACCGTCGAAGGTGGAGACACTGTGGTCGATTCCTGCCTCTTCGAGGATTTTGAGAGCGGGGGTAGCGGCGTGCGGGGTCTTCTTGGCCATAGAATCCACCCTAGTCCGGAGCGCTAGGATGGTGAGCATGGCCACCGAAACGACGAGCGAGACGCTTCAGAAACAGCGATTGTTTGAGGAGCAAGCCTTGCCCTTGCTGGATCAACTGTATGGCGGAGCGATGCGCCTAACGCGCAACCCCCAGGATGCAGAGGATCTCATCCAGGAGACCTACCTCAAGGCCTATAGCAATTTTGATTCCTTCAAACAGAGGACGAATCTCAAGGCCTGGCTGTATCGCATCATGACGAATACCTACATCAACTCCTACCGGAAGGCCAAGCGTCGTCCGCTGGAATCCTCTGCGGATGAGCTGAGCGACTTTCAGCTGTATACCACGGCCGGGCATGACTCCACGGGCTTGGAATCGGCGGAGGTCGAGGCCCTCAAACAGATGCCGGATTCGGAGATTTCCGAGGCCATGAATGACCTACCGGAGGACTACCGCATGGTGGTGTACTACGCGGATGTAGTGGGCCTGGCTTATAAGGAAATCGCGGACGTGATGGGTACACCGTTGGGAACGGTGATGAGCCGCCTCCACCGCGGAAGAAAACTGCTTCGCGCGGCGTTGAAGGACGTAGCACGAGAAAAAGGCATTGGTCGCAACCACCCAGAGATGGAGGAGAAGTAATGGAACGCGCAACAGGACGCAATTGCGGTGCGTGTAACTCTCCGGAGGTTGAAGCGCTCTTTAGGGAACTATTCGATGAATCGACGAGCTACGCGCGAGCTATGGCAATCCGCGAGCATCTTGCGCAGTGCGATGCCTGCCAGCAACGCCTTGAGAGCGAGGAAGTAGTTCGGGCACTCGTACGCAAGTGCTGTGGGGGACAGGCCGCGCCGCAGTCGCTGCGCCAACGCATTAGCGTGCAGATTACGAGGACTGAAATTACCTGGGGATAGGTAAATTACCTGGGGATAAGCAAAGGGCTCGTTCCCGCCCACGGTGTTGGGGTGAGGAACGAGCCCTGAATGCTGACGTTATGCGTTAGGACGCTTGCCGCGGTTAGCGGACTTCTTGCGGCGATCCTTGCGCTTACGGCCACGCTTGCTCATCGCGTACTCCTTCGGTTAAGGGTAAATGAACTTATTCAACTGTAGCGGCAGGGTATGCCTGGGTGTTAATCGGGGGTGTGTCTGTTTAGGCAGATACGCGGGCACGGCCGCGGCTGCGGTTGCGGCGCTTGATAGCGCGGCGCTCCTCCTCAGAAAGGCCGCCCCACACGCCGGCATCCTGGCCGGACTCGAGGGCCCACTTGAGGCAGGAAGAGGCAACTGGGCAGCGGTTGCAGACCAGCTTGGCCTTAGCGATCTGGGTGAGTGCGGGGCCGGAGTTACCGACAGGGAAGAAGAGCTCCGGGTCCTCGTCGCGGCAAACGGCTTCGTGGCGCCAATCCATGATTGAAATCTCCTAACAAATTTTTGACAGCAGTGGGCGAAGTAGGCGCACCAAGGGCAGTCCACGGTGGTGAACTGAACTGAGTGCTACTGGGTGTAAGTGGACTGGTCTGCGGTCAGTGGGGCCCTGTCTCGAGTTAGGGCCAGCGTCGACGCCGCCGTGGTTCACTTTCTGTTAACTCGAAGGATTCTCCGAGTTAAGAACTGATTTAACAGCTCGTTGTTTTTGCTACCTGAGAATAATGACACGTTTACTCAAAGTCCGCTAGGGGTAAAGGGTGAAAAGTGTCCAACGTCACTAAATATATTCTTCCAATTTGCACTTTTCTAATGGGTGGGCGGCTGTAAGAAGCCTGTCAGTAGTTCCCCTACCTGCGGCGACGGGGAGATTGGGGTGAGTGTGGTGACCTGGATCGCGTCAAATCCATCAACCTCCTCGCTGCCCCCGAAAACACAGCAGGAGGAAAGCCGAAGCTGAGTACAGGACGTGCGAGTACCGCGGCGGCTGAATTGGCAGAGGGTGAAGCTTTGGCGTGGAGACTGCCTAAACCATGGGGCAGGGAAGTAGACTAAACGCCCGTGAATAAGAAGAAGAACCAGCCCTCAACGACACCTGACCGAGCTGCCGAAAACCGTGCACCGCGTACGGTGATGGCGGCTGCCGGCATCGCCGTGGTCCAATCCATCGCGGTTATCATTTTCGGCATCTTCCTCATAGTCCGTGAGGTTGCTGGCGCTGAGAACGGCTCTATGGTGTCTGATTCCGGCGCATCGAGCTTCGTGGGCCTGGGCACTGCCATCTTCATCTTTATCGTGTTTGGCTTTGTCATCGTCGGCTCGTGGGCCTTCGTCAAAGGCAAACGCTGGGGCCGCGGAGCCATCGTGCTGGTGGAATTCATCCTGGGCGCCATGGCTTTTCAGATGTTTAACGGCGGCTCAGCGCTGCTAGGCATCGTGACCTTGGCAAGCGCCGGGCTCGTCCTATACCTGCTTATGGCGCGGCCCGAGGCGGCGCAGTGGGCTGAAAGCCACTTTTAGTAGGGCACGCCTAGGCGGCGGTGAGCGCCACAGTGGTGTCGCCGCGCTGCTCAACGATGACCGTGCCCGCTAGCGTTAGCGAAATCGGGCCGGAATAGCCGTCACGGTCAACGGGGATGGTCTTCTCGGTTTTCCCGGTAGACCAGTTCACCACGTCGATCCCCTCCTCAGTGGGGACGAGTAGGCGTTCGTCGACCGCGACGCCGGTTCCCACCGCTTGCTCGAGAATGTGATCCACCTTGAGCTCTGTAGGGGTAAAGAGATAAAGACGCTCGCCGTCGAACCACGACATGTGGTGCGGCAGATCCGCAATCGCGGGCGCAAAGGGGGACGCGGCGTTGGTGATGGACTTCGAAGGCTCAACGTCCGTGGAAGACAGTGTTTCACCTTCAAAGCTATAAGAGACGATGCGCGGTGAATCGCCGGGGAGGAAGACCGCGGCTGCCTCTTGGCCGTAGGCGATGAGGCGCGCACCAGGATCCTCAATTTCGATGTCCTTTGTAATTTCCGGAGAACGGGAATCCTCAGGAGTGGCATTTTGGATGCGCAGCCACGTGGAGTCTGGGGAATCTGGGCAGGTTTCGGTGATACCCAGTGTTTCGGTGCGGGTCAGCGCTGAGGTGATGGCGCAGTCCTCGTGGGGCTGGAGGTTTGGCTCCTGTTTGGCGTCGACATCACCGTACTCAACCGAGCGCACAAGATCCGAGCGCCAGAGCTCTACGCGCTCTGCGGAAACGGTGCCCACGCGGTCATTCGACATGATGGGGACCACCTCCTCGGAATTGCGGGCGCTGCGGGTATCGGAGTATTGGCCGGTGGCGGCATCGATCGCCACTACATCGCCGCAACCATTGCCTGCGTCATAGGAAGCCACAATTTTGTTCCACGCTGTGGTGAGCGAACACAGGTCGGCATCGCGGCGTTGATAGGTCCACACTTCGTCGCCGGAGGCGTTCGAGGCGCTGAGCATATCGCCGTCATGGGTGATTAACAGGCCGTTGGAGGATACCGCGCGAGCCTGTCCCGGCACGAGAGTATTGGGAAGGCTGAAGGCTTCGGTGAGGGAGCTCGGGATGGCATCGAGAAGCGCCGGTTCATCGCCGGACGCGGCGTCCACCGCCGGGGTGAGCTCCGCCTTATGAATGGGTGCGGTGATGACCGCGCCGCCGATGGCGATGGCGCAGACCGCACTGATGGCGCCCACGGCAATCCAGTCCGCCTTCGTGGAGCGCAGAATGGGAGCCTTCTTCGACGAGTCGACCTTTGCCCGGGCCTTATCCAGCTGGGCTTCCTGGGTGTGCTCGGTGCTCATCGATGCCCTCCTTGACGGGGATTGCGTTTGCGGGAACGGGTGCGGCGAGAGGCGCGGGTGGAAGCCGCCGAGGAACGCGAGGAGCCTCCACGCGGCGATTCCCCGCGCGAGCCCGAACGCTTCGCTGCGCCCAGCACCTTGGTGGGCGGACCAACGGTGTCAGAAACGCCCTCGGGAATATCGAGCGCTTGCGCAAGCTCAGGAGAGGTGCTGAACCACTGTGGCGGCTCGGGCTGGTCCAGAGAAAGCTCATCGTTGATAACCTGCCATTTGCTCAGCTCATCGTAGCCAACGAGCGTTACCGCCGTGCCGGTGTGGCCAGCGCGGCCGGTGCGGCCAATGCGGTGGACAAAGGTCATGGGGTCATCCGGCACCTGATAATTAATGACATGGGTGACATCATCGACGTCGATGCCGCGAGCAGCGACATCCGTGGCCACGAGTATTTCCACGGTGCCTTCGCGGAAGGCGGAGAGCGAGCGCTCGCGAGCCTTTTGATCCAAATCGCCGTGGACCGCGCCCACGCTGAAGCCGCGCTGCGCGAGCTCGTCTGCGACGGCGGCTGCCGAGCTCTTGGTGCGCGTGAAAATGATGGTGCGCCCGCGGCCTTCTGCCTGCAGGATCTTTCCCAAGACCGCGATTTTGTCCATGCGGTGTGCCTGGAAGGTGACCTTGCGCGTGGAGGAGTGGGTCTGTTGGGCGTCGCCGGACTCGGCGCGAATGTGGACCGGCTTGGTGAGGAAGGTGCGGGCCAGCGTCACGATGGGCCCGGGCATGGTGGCGGAAAAGAGCATGGTCTGGTGCGGGTTGCCGTGCAGGAGGGAGAGAATCTTCTCAATATCCGGCAGGAAGCCCAAGTCCAGCATCTCATCGGCCTCATCCAGAACCAGAACGCTGACCTGCTCGAAGGACAGGTGCTTCTTCTGGCAGAGATCGAGCAGGCGGCCCGGAGTGCCCACGACGACGTCCGCGCCCCTCTTGATTTGTGTGATTTGCTCTTCATAGGGGCGCCCGCCGCACAGGGTGACGATGCTGAGCGGAAGATTGGCGGCAGCAACCTTGAGGTCCCCGCTGACCTGGATGGCCAGCTCACGGGTCGGCGCGATGACCAGCGCGCGGGGAGTGCCGTCGAGCTCCGGGATGTCGGCGTCATCGAAAACGCGATCCAGCAACGGCACACCGAAACCATAGGTTTTGCCCATGCCGGTGCGCGCTTGGCCAATGAGGTCGTGGCCATTCAGGGCGATGGGCAGGGTGAGCTCTTGGATGGCGAAGGTGTGCGTAATCCCGTTCTCAGCGAGGGCATCACAGATCTCTACGGCGACGCCGAGCTCGGCAAAGGTAGGGGATTCACGGGAATCGCGGGATGATTTCGGGGCAAGCACACCTTGATAGTAGAGGACGTGGCTATAGTGGGGCCATTAGAGCGCCGGGGGCGCAGGCCTCACGGCACAGACTAAAGAACACGATCTAAGGGAGTAGACACCACATGGACATCAAATTTGGCTTCGCCGATACCGCCCGCGAACTGGTCATTCACGCGGATGGTGAGCGAGAAGAGCTGACCCAGACCATCAACAACGCCTTGGGGGAGAACTCCACTCTCGAATTGAAGGACACCAAGGGCCGCACCTACATCGTGCGTACCGAGCGTGTGGTCTACGTGGAAATCGGCACCGTGCGCGCCCACACCGTTGGATTCGCAGGCTAAGTACGCGCTCGCTGCCTCAGCGGGTAGCCTAAATGGCCATGGATAATCCCGCGGAACTTAAGCAGCGCCCACAGTTCGTCTCGGCGGTGGAGCGTTTTGCTCGCGAGTACGGATGGTGGCGAGTGGTGGCGATTCCCGTCATGGTCGTCATCACGGTGTGGGTGCTGGTTGATGTTTTTCGTTCCCCAGCCCAGGATGCGGAGGTGTCGGTGACAGGGGAGACGTCGGCAAGCACTGCGGCTGCTGACGCACCCTCCCCCAAGGGGCCTGATCCCGCCAATGCCAGCGCAGTTGCCGCGGCCAAGGATGGCTTGCCCGCCGGCGGTGCCTTCACGGAGCAAGGTGATGAAACCTACCGCGACGCGGGCCCATCCTCCATGCATGCGGGCAAAGGCGGGAAGCAAACCATCCGGTTCTCAGTAGAAATCGAAAATGGCGTGGATACCTCCGCCTATGGCGGCGATAGGGCCGTCGTAGCGCTGGTCGACGCCACCCTGGCCGACCCCCGAGGTTGGACCGCCAACGGCGACTTTGAGTTCATCCACGTCAAGGCTGATGACAATCCCGATACGCACATCCGCCTGACCTCGCTGGGGACTACGGCGAAGTTGTGCGGCGCGCAGTTGGAATCAGAAACCTCGTGCCATACCACCATTACCGGGGAGTCCACGGTGAACCTCAACGAGTCCCGCTGGGTCCGGGGCGCTGCACCATTTGAGGGGGATTTGGGCAATTACCGCCAGTACTTGATCAACCACGAGTTTGGCCACGCCATCGGATTCGCCGCGCACCAGCCCTGCGGCGGCGCCGGTAAACTCGCACCGGTCATGATGCAGCAGACGCTGAGCTTGAACAACGCGCAGCTCTTTGAGAAAGAGCCAAACGAGATCTATCCGGATGAGGATGTCACCTGTGAGCCGAACCCCTGGCCCTATCCGACTCCCGCAAGTTCCGATCACACCAAACCCGAGTAAATCGGCCCGAAGCTAAAAAGGACTGTTTCCCCAATGCCATTGCCTCCTGAGCCCGTTCTTGCAGCCTTTAACGCTGAGTTCCATCCCCGCAGAACGCAGGGAGAGCTCGTGGGGCCTGCCTGGGATAACGGGATTCGCGTCGGGGATATTGTCTTTGCCGAAGCTCGCGCGTGGACCAGCTGGTCCGCCAAGGTGCGCGAGAAGCTCAGTCTGCCGGGAGCGCGCATTGCCCGCCCGGTGCTGACGGCGGATGGGCGCTACACGGCTGCCGGGTGGAAGGCCACGCAGTTCGTGGAGGGGCAGTTGCGCGGGCGCATTGATGAGACTGCCCAGTTGGCGCTGCGGCTCGATGAGGCCCTAGCGCTGGCGCCATTGCCCACGCTGGATAGGCGCGAAGATGTTTTTGCGCGGGCGGAGAGGGCTGCCTGGGAGGAGAGCGGTGAGGCCTATTCCGATACTGAGCTTGCAGGGCTTCCGCTGGTCACCGCGCACGTGGATGTCCTGGGGACCACGGTGTTCTCCGGGGCTAACCCGCCGGCGCTGACTGATATTGTGCCTTCCGCGGCCCCGCGCCCGGTGGGCTGGTCCGCCGCGGTGGTCATGGTGGATGGCCTCATTGCAGGGGCGGTGGACGATGAGATTTGTGCTCGCTTTGCGTCAGTGCCCGGTATACAGCAGTTGCTCTTGCGTGCTGTGGCGTACCGCCGTTACGTCAATATCCTGCACCCGCGGTCAAAGGCGACCGTGCGTTCGAACATCGAAAGGGTAGAAGCGGCCCTCGTGTCCGCAACATCTGACAGACTGTAGGGCGTGAAGTACAGCAGCGAATCCCCCACACGTACCGGCGTCACGCTTCCCCCCTCGCCGGATGTCCGCCTTATTCCCCGAAGACGTCGTGCTGCCTCGCGCACGTGGGACGTGCCATTGCCGCAACAGGGCACGTGGAGAGTCCTGGGAGCGGCGGGATCGGGAGTATCGAGCCTGCTTATCGACGTTGTCTTGGCACAACTGAACGCCGGCGCCGATGCCTCCGGCATCCTTGTCGTTGCCCCGTCCAAGGAATCCGGCTCGTTGCTGCGCCGCGAGTTAGCTGAAAACCTCGATGACTACGCCGCGCAGACCTCGATGGTGCGCTCGGTACACTCGCTGGCTTTTGCGCTCCTGCGCCAAGGCAGCGAGGAAGAGCTGCGCCTCATTACCGGTGCTGAGCAGGATGCGGTGATCCGTGAACTGCTCCAGGGACATGCTGCCGATGGCAGGGGCGCGTGGCCGGAGGAGATGCGCCCAGCCCTTGAGTACGTGGGGTTTGCGCGCCAACTGCGTGACCTGTTGCTGCGCTCCATCGAACGCGGCCTGGGGCCTTCAGATTTGGAGGAACTGGGACAGCGCTACTCCCGGCCCATGTGGGCGGCAGCGGGCGAGTTCCTGCGCGAATATGAGCGCACCCAGGCGCTGGCGGGTTCGCATTCCTATTCCGCTGCGGAGCTGGTTAGCCAGGTTCTTCTGCGCCCGGAGCTGCTGCGTGAGCATCCATGGCACACCATCGTGGTCGATGATGCCCAGCTGCTGGACCCGACCTCAGGACAATTAATTGCTGAGCTGGCAAAGACCGCTCGCCTCACAGTGATTGGTGGTGACCCCGACCAAGCGGTCTTTGCCTTCCGCGGTGCCAACTCGGAATTCCTCACCACTTGGGAGGCAGAGAACGAGCTGCGTCTGAACTCTACGCACCGCACGCCTTCCCCGGCGTGCGTCAGCGTTGTGGATTCCCGCGGTACTTTGCGCGATGTTTTGGCTAATACGGTTCGCCGCCGCCACCTCGAGGACGGGGTGCAATGGCGCGATATCGCGGTGATAGTGCGCTCCACCGGGGATATTGGTCCCGCCCGTCGCACACTGCTCAGCGCTGGCGTGCCGGTACATATCAATCCCACGGACGTCGTGCTTGCAGAGCAGCGCTTGGTCAAAGCAGTGCTCCTGGCATTGCGTGCCTTGGAGAACGAACTCGATCCTGCAGAGCTCGAGGACCTGATTACTGGGCCTGTCGGTGGAGCTGACCCGGTAACATTGCGCCGACTCATCCGCGGCCTGCGCCGTTGGAAGCCGGAGCAGCGCGGAATGGAATCGCTGCGTGAGTTGCTGGACGGTGAGTTGCCGGACTTCAACAACCTCCTCACGGAGCGCGAGGAAGCGATTCTGGCGCGCATTCGCGGGGTGCTGTCTGCCGGGCGTGCGGCCCTGCGCGCGGGAGCTGCCGTTGAGGAAGTCCTCTGGGAGGTGTGGCAGGCCACCGGTTTGGACACGCGCCTGCAGGCAGCGGCTCTGCGCGGTGGTGCCGCGGGCTCGCAGGCAGACCGCGACCTGGATGCGATGATGGCGTTGTTCGACGCTGCCGGTGATTACGCCGAGCGCCGTCCGGCGGCATCGTTGGAGTCCTTCATCCTGCACATCACGGAGCAGGAGCTGCCTACCGGCGTGCGCGACCGTCGCGCGGCCTTGCCCGATGCTGTAGAGATCCTCACTGCGCACGGCGCGGTGGGGCGCGAGTGGGACACCGTCATTGTGGCGGGCGTTCAAGAGGGCACATGGCCCTCGGTGGGGGAGACCGGCTCCCTCTTTGGACAAGAAGACCTCATTGATCTCATCGACCGCGACATTACGCCCGGCACACCGGTGAGCCACGTGTCCGGGCGCTTAGCGGAGGAGCGCCGCCTCTTCCACGTGGCTACCACCCGCCACTTGCGCCGCCTGCTCATCGTGGCGGTGGATTCGCCGGAGGGCGATGTGGTGGAGGAACCCTCCCGCTTCATCGACGAATTCCTTTCTGCACGCGGAGTCGATGTTCCCGGTGCACAAGCGCGCCGGGAGGCCGGCAAGCGCTTGGCGCGCCAGGCCTGGCCGCGCGAGTTGGGCCTCGAGGTTCCGGATCCGAGCCCGGTCACACTGCACAGCGGTTCACGTGGGGATGAGGAAGTGGATCCCCTCGATGTCTCGGTGTTGTCAGTGCCTTCCTTCGTGGCGCAGCTACGTCGCTGCGCTACCGATCCGGAAACCGGAGAGGCGGAGCGCTCCCAAGCGGTACGGCAGTTGGCACGTTTGGCAAAGGCTGGGGTCCCAGGGGCGCATCCGGATCACTGGTGGGCCGCGCGCGGCGTGGCCTCCGAGCTGCCGCTGCGTGGTGCGAGCACAGTATCGCCGTCCCGGGTCGATGCCCTGCTCACGTGCCCGCTCAACGCCGTGCTGGGGCAGCTGGTGGAAGATGATTCCTCGAACATCAACCTCGTGCGGGGCAACCTGGCGCATGCCTTCTTGGAGGCTTTAGGCCGCGGCGCGGCCGCTGAGCCTGCGAAGCGGCTGGTGCTCGATGCCTTCGACTCGCTCCTCGAAGGCCCAGCGTGGCACCGGGAAGCTGAACGCGCAGACTTTGAACGCCTCATCGACCGCACCCATGGCTGGGTGCTCTCGAGTTCAGTCTCGCTCGAGCCCGTGGGCGTCGAGGTCCCCGTCACCGTGGATATCGGTCCTGATGTCACCATCCGTGGGTTCATCGACCGGCTGGCAAAAGCCGGCGAGGACTATGTCGTGGTGGATCTCAAGACGGGGACAAAAGTCCCGTCGGCGACCAGTGCCCAGGACAACACTCAGCTCATGACGTATCAGTTGGCGCTAGCACACGGCCAGCTCGTCGGGGCTGCAGCAGAACCAGGTAGCGAATCTCATGACGTGTCCATCCGGACCGGTGATGGCCTGCCGCGAGGCGGTGGTGTTCTGGTGTTCCCGCGGTCGAGCGCTGCCTCCGTGCCCACCCGAGAACAAGCCACCAAGCCCCCAGAAGAGCTTGCGGAATTTGCACAAATGCTGCCCGCACTCGTGGCTGAGCTGCGCGGACCGGATCTGACCGCGCGCGAAAATGCCGATTGTGATCGCTGCCCAATCCGCTCTATTTGCCCCGTGATGAATGAAGGAGGTCTGGTGACCAATGCCTAAGAATCCGGCTCAACACTTCAGCCCTGAGGAGCTTGCTGCCGCGCTGGGCAAGCCTTTTCCTCCCACCCCGGAACAGGCCGCTGTTATCGATGGCCCGCTCGGTCCGAAACTCGTCGTGGCCGGCGCCGGCGCTGGTAAGACGGAAACGATGGCCTCACGCGTGGTCTCACTCGTGGCGAATGGTCTGGTGAGGCCCGAGCAGGTCCTCGGCCTCACCTTTACCCGCAAGGCGGCCCAGCAACTGGAGCAGCGCATCCGCCGCCAGCTGTTGACGCTGCGATCTTCTGGAATCCTTGCCCCGGGCAGCCCGGCGGCTGAGGCGGTAGAGAATATCGCCCCCAACGTGTCCACGTATGACTCCTATGCAGGCGATCTCGTCCGCGAGTATGGCTTGCTCATGCCGGTGGAGCCGAATGCCCGCATCATCACGGAGGCGGAACGCTATGCCATTGCCCACGAGGTGGTCAGCAACTACACGGGTTCGCTGAGCACCGATAATGCGGTGGCCACGGTGACCGCGACCTTGCTCAAGCTCGCGGAAACGATGGACGGGGAGCTCAAAGATCCGCAGGATCTCTATGAGCACGAGGATATCTTCCGAAAAACCGCTGAGGATCTAGAAAAGAGCAAGCGGACTAAAGGCGAGTTCGGTAAAGACTTGCAGAAGTACTTGGATATCCAGCGCCTGCGCTTGGAGCACCTGCCCTTGGTGGAAGCTCTCAAGAAAGAGCAAGCGGAGCGCGGGGTGATCACCTTCGGTGAGCAGATGTCCATCGCCGCCACCCTGGCCAAAAACTTCCCGCTTTTGGGTGAGCAACAAAGCGCGCGCTACCGCGTCATCATGCTGGATGAGTACCAGGACACCTCCCACGCGCAGCGCATCCTATTGCGCTCCCTCTTCGGCGGCGAGCGCGAGGGACTATCCGTTACTGCGGTTGGTGATCCCATGCAGTCCATCTATGGCTGGCGTGGCGCGACGGCCGAAAACCTGGAGGCTTTTGTCACGGACTTTCCGCAGCCTGATGGCACCCCGGCGCCGAAGGATCAGCTCACTACCTCTTGGCGTAACCCGTCGACGGTGCTGGGGTTGGCCAATGACGTGGCTTCGGAGCTCTTCTCCTCAAGCCCCGGCGAGCGCCCCGTGGATGAGCTGTCGCCCAAGCCCACGGCACCGGCTGGCACGGTTGAGCTGGGTTACTTCGCATCTGAGGACGAGGAGCGCTCCTTCATCGCTGATCACCTTCGTCAGCTCTATGAGTCCACGCCGGAAGGCGAGGATTTCAGCGCCGCCGTGCTCGTGCGCACCAATAGGCAATCGCCTTTGATCGCCGCCGCCTTGGATGAGGCTGGCGTGCCCAATGAGATCTTCGGCCTGGGTGGCCTGCTCTGGCAGCCAGAGATCCAAGACCTCGTGGCAGTGGCTACGCTCTTGGTGCGTCCACAGGACAGCGCGGCGGCACTGCGTGTGCTGACCGGTCCGATGTGCGGCTTGGGCATCGCCGATATCCAGGCGCTGCATTCGCGTCAGCGCAACCTCGCAGGCGCCACCGAGGGCCGCACGCGGTGGGAGGGCGGTGATCCTTTGGAGCACCTGGCTATCCAGGTCGAAGAGATCACTGCGGAGGGGCCGGACCAGGTGCTGGGGCTTGCCGACGCCCTCGCAGACCTCGGCGAACGCGATCGCTACAGCGCCGAAGGATTGGAACGCATGGAGGAGGTCTCCTCCAAGCTGCGTTACTTGCGCACCTATTCCCTGGGGAAGTCGTTGAATGACATCATCGCCGACATTGAGCTACTCTTCGGCCTGCGCACCGAAGTCCTCGCTTCCGGCAAGGCTGGTGGGACTACGCACCTCGACGCTTTCGCTGACTTCGTCGCGGGCTTCCACGGGGATGGCCTGGCGGGCCTCTTGGACTACCTTGAGCTGGCTAAGGAGAAGGAAGATGGACTCGAGCTGGGAGAGGTCCCGCTCGTGCGCAACCGCGTGCAGATTATGACGGTGCACAAGGCCAAGGGCTTGGAATGGGAGCACGTCTGCGTGGCACATGCGGATTCCTCGAGCTACAAGGCGCAGGCGGAAACCTTCCTGACCAAGATCGAGAAAGCCCCAGGCGATGAGGACGTCATTGATGTCCCCGAGGATGCGGTGACACGCACCGACTTCGACAAGGCGTGCACGGCATTCAAAGAACAAAACCGCGAGTTCCAGGCAGAGGAAGCGGCCCGTCTGTTCTATGTGGCGATGACCCGCACCGAGTCCACGCTGACGGTGACGGGCTCCGGCACCAACAGGATGAAGGGAAAGAATAAGAAGGGACCCTATTCCTACCTGCAGTTGCTGGCGGATAAGCACCCAGATCTGGTGGTCCATTGGGAGGTCCCCGAGGTTCCGGAAGAAGAAGCGGAAGGCGCGGTTAAAGAGGCGTCTTTCCCCTCGCTGACCCCGCAAGCGGAAGCGCTGAAAGCAGCAGACGCGGTGCGCGCGGCGATGGAGGACTTACCGTCGCTGCGTGATGGCGAAGTCTTTGGGCTCTGGGAGCAGGAGGCGAGTGCGCTCATCGAAGAATACAAGGCCCTTCAAGCCCCCGTGGTCGATGTTGAACTGCCTGGCGAGCTGACGGCCTCCGACATGGTGGCTATGTCGGCGGATCCCACCCAATTCGCGCGCCGCCAGCGTCGCCCCATTCCCTTCAAGCCCAACTCCTATGCCAAGCGCGGCACAGCTTTCCACGCCTGGCTGGAGGATCGTTTCGGTTCCCCAGCCTTGCTGGGGGAGGACGAGCTGCCAGGCTCGCATGACGAACCGGACCATGACTTGGAATCCCTCAAGGAGTCTTTCCTGGCCTCCGAGTGGGCACAGCGCACTCCCGCTTATGTCGAGGCACCCTTCGAGATCACCATTGGGGACTCGGTTGTCCGCGGCCGCATGGACGCGGTGTTCCAGCAGCCGGATGGCTCCTGGCTCATCGTGGACTGGAAGACCGGCCGCCGCCCGCAGGGCGCCGCATTGGCCTCGGCGCAGATTCAGCTGGCTGTCTACGCAGAAGCATGGCGGCGCATCCACGGCGTGGAGACCGTCCGCGCGGCGTTCTTCTACGTGCATGAGAATTATCTCTTGGAGCCGGATGACTTGCCCACCGGAGCACGGTTGGCTGAGCTTTTAAGCTCCGCAGTTTCCACGCCACCGGGGTTGAGTCTAAGGTAGTCTCACGAGGAAATCCGCACTGTCTAGGGAGGTTGGCACTTCGTGCCCAAGCACTTAGGTAAACGCTTTACATCGCGTTTCTTGTCGCAGGTTGAGCTGACCTCGCAGCCAGATCATGCGCTGATCGACGTCATCACGATTCCGCGCACGCAGAGCACTAGCCCGTGGAAACAGCTGGCAAGCCGCGTTATTTGGGCCATGGGGCTGTTGGTCTTCGTCACCATCGTCGTCTTTTTCGACGGCGATGGCTACAGCGAAGACCTGTCCTTCCTCGATGCCGCTTACTATTCAGCGGTGTCGTTGACCACTGTGGGCTACGGCGATATCGTCCCTGTGACCCCCACGGCGCGCTTTATCAACCTCGTTATTGTTACTCCGGCCCGCCTGCTCTTCCTTGTTTTGTTGGTCGGTGCTACCTTGTCGGTTCTGACGGATCGAGCCCGTCGCACGTTTGAAATCCAGAATTGGAGAAAGCAATTGCGTAACCACACCGTCGTCATCGGCTATGGCACCAAGGGCGCCGGTGCGGTCGCCGCGCTTATCGCCGATGACGTCCCAGCCTCCCAAATCGTGGTCGTAGACAATAACCGTGCGGCCCTAGCCAGCGCCGAGCACCATGGCCTTGTCACCATCTATGGCTCCGGAACCAAACAGGATGTCCTGCGCATCGCCGGCGCGCAGCACGCCTCCTCCGTGGTGGTGACGCCGTCCACGGACGATACCGCGGTGCTGTGCACGTTGTCTGTGCGCGAGCTCAATCCGAAGGCCAAGGTTGTCGCGTCTGTGCGCGAATCCGAAAACCGCCACCTTCTCCTGCAGTCCGGTGCCGACTCGGTGGTCACCTCCGCGGAAACGGCCGGCCGCCTCCTGGGCCTCGCCACCGTGACGCCAACGGTGGTGGAGATGATGGAGGACCTCCTCTCTCCGAATGAGGGCTTCTCCGTGGCCGAGCGCGCTGTACGCGAATTCGAGGTGGGCTCCAACCCGCGCCACCTCGCGGACATTGTCCTGGCCGTCCTGCGTAATAACGAGCTGCACCGCGTCGACACGGCAGATGCCTACGCGCTCAAGCCCGGTGACCGCCTGCTCTACATCAAGCACGAGATGCAGCAAGCCGCGGAAGATACCGATGAAGATGAGGACGAAGGCAACTAATGTTCCTGCCCGTCACCGAAGCCGGCCGCGTTCCGGTAACGCCACGAGGGCAACCTGTTTACCTGGCTGAGCCGGCGGGGGATATCGTGGTGACAGCCGGGGCCATCCATGCTTTCCTCATGGACACTGAGTCCGCCGAACGGCTCGGGACATTGCGCGATGCCACCTTCTTCAACGGCCAGCGCGATATTCTCAAAGCGCTGCACCTGATTCGTAACCGTCGTGAAGCGCGCTTTGATCCGCGCACTGGGCGTGAGCTGTCCTATCCTGCCCCGGGGGCTGTGGGCCACGATGGCGAGCGCCTCGTTTTCCCGCGCCTCGATCCGGCCGTCATCGGCATCATCCGCCACCCGGAAACGGACCGTATTCTTCTGGCTCGCAACCGGCACCGTTCAGGGTTCTTTTCGCTCATTGCCGGTTATGTTGATCCCGGCGAGACCCTCGAAGAGGCCATGGTCCGCGAGGCTTTGGAAGAAACCGGTCGCCGCGTTGAATCAGTTACCTACTGGGGCTCGCAACCCTGGCCACCGAGCGGTTCGCTGATGGTGGGCTTTTCCGCGGTCACGGAGGATGTCCGGCCCGTGTGCGATACTGACGGAGAGCTCGCGGAAGTGCGGTGGGTGTCCCGCGCTGAACTGCCAGAACTGACCATTGCCCGCAAGGGCTCAATTGCACACACGATGATTATGGAGTGGTTCCACGGTGATGAGACCGGATCTGTCCCTGCTTGATGAAGACCAGCGGGCCGCAGCCACGGCGCCGCGCGGTCCGGTCTGCATCCTCGCGGGTGCCGGTACGGGCAAAACGCGCACGATTACCTATCGCATTGCCCACATGGTGGACCAGGGCTTCGTCAACCCGCAACGCGTTCTGGCCGTCACGTTTACTACTCGTGCCGCAAGCGAAATGCGTGAGCGTCTCAATCACATGGGCGTCGGGGGAGTGCAGGCCCAAACCTTTCACGCCGCGGCGCGCCGTCAGCTGAAGTACTTTTGGCCGCAGGTTGCGGGGGATCTGCCTTGGCAGCTCATCGACAACAAGTTCAGCCTCGTGGGGCGCGCGGTGCGCTCACTCGGATTGGACAACAACAAGGACACCATCCGTGACTTCCTGGGGGAAATCGAGTGGGCAAAGTCCTCGCTGATCAGCCCCGAGGGCTATCCCGGCATCATCGAATCCACGGACCGCGAGGCACCGGGGGACCCGGCCAAGGTGGCGGAGGTCTTTCGCCGCTATGAGGACATGAAGGCCACTCCGGATGTCATGTACCTCGATTTCGATGATTTGCTCATGCATATCGCCGGTGCCATCGAGAACGTTCCTTCGGTGGCTGAGGTATTCCGTGAGCAGTACCGCACCTTCGTGGTGGATGAGTACCAGGACGTCACGCCGCTGCAGCAGCGAGTGTTGGAGGCGTGGTTGGGGGAGCGCGATGACCTGACGGTTGTGGGTGATGCTAACCAGACCATCTACTCCTTCAACGGGGCTTCCCCGGAGTACTTGCTGAATTTTTCTCGCACTTACCCGCAGGCCACTGTGGTGAAGTTGCAGCGAGACTACCGCTCCACCCCGCAGGTGACGAACTTGGCCAACGAAGTTATCTCAAAGGCTTCAGGCCGCGCTGCGGGAACCCGTCTGGAGCTGCAGGGTATGCGCGAGCCAGGGCCCGAGCCCACGTTTAAGGCCTATGAGTCTGAGGAGATCGAGGCCAAGGAGGTCGCGGGCCAGGTTCTGACCTTGCTCAACCAGGGAGTTAAGGCCTCGGAGATTGCGATCCTCTACCGCATCAACGCGCAGTCGGAGCAGTTTGAGCAGGCGCTTGCCGACGCCGGAGTGGTCTACCAGGTCCGCGGCGGCGAAGGCTTCTTCCGCCGCCCAGAGATCTTGGAGGCCATCCGCGTGCTCATCGCCGCCACGCGCCGCGATGATCTGCCGAACGATCCGGTGGCCGTGGCGCGCGCGGCCTTCGTGGAGCTGGGACTGTCCGCCACGGAGCCGCAGGGCGCGCAGGCCCGTGAGCGCTGGCAGTCGCTCACCGCACTGGTGGATCTCATCGCACAAATCGTGGAGGACCACGAGGGCATCGATCTTCCCGGCGTGCTCGGTGAGCTACACCGCCGTTCCGAAAACAAGCACAACCCCACGATGGAGGGCGTCACCTTGGCCACCATCCACGCAGCCAAGGGCTTGGAGTGGGATGCGGTCTTCCTCGTTGGTCTCACCGAAAAACTGCTACCCATCAACCACGCCATCAAGGCCGGCGATGAGCACGTGGAGGAGGAGCGCCGGCTGTTTTATGTCGGCATTACTCGTGCGCGCGAGCACCTAGCTTTGTCGTGGGCTCTGGCAAAGACCACCGGCTCGCGGGCTTCGCGTGAGCGCACTCGTTTCTTGGATGGCGTGGTGCCAGGAATCGAAGAAAGCCAATCCTCCAACCGCCGCTATCGCCCGCGCCGCTGCCGGGTGTGCTCGGGCCAGCTCAGCAGCCCAGCGGAAAAGGTCTTAGGCCGCCACGAGTGGTGTGAATACGAGGGCGATGAGGATGTCTTCAACGCACTGCGCGCGTGGCGTGCGTCCGTGGCGAAGGACTCTCAGGTACCTGCTTATGTCGTGTTCTCTGACGCCACCCTGCAAGCGATCTCGGAGGCGCTTCCCACAAACGAGGCGGAGCTGCTCGATATCTCCGGGGTGGGCCCTTCCAAGCTGGAGCGCTATGGTGCGGAGGTGCTGCAGATCATCGCGTCTGCCCGCGCTTAAACACCGGCGCAATACGCGCAGCGCGGGTGTTCAATGAGCAGGCGGCGTTGCTCCATGCCGTAGAGGTCTATCTCCGTGAGCTCACCTGCTAGCGGTTTACCGCCTGGTGCCCCGGGTGGGGCGGGTCTTCCCAAGAGTCGGCGGATGGTCACCACCGCATGCATCACTATCGCCGTGCGCACGATGGGATCACCCGGTGGCTCTACCGCTGCGGCGCGGTGAGCCACCTCGTGCCACTGCTCGTCGGCTTCGATGCGATGCAGGTGCGCGCACATCGGACAGGGACCGGCTCCAGCTACGCGGACCGGTCCGATGATGCCGCGGGCATCGAGCATGGACACTGGCAGCCAGGTCGCCGGGGAATTACTCAGTGCCTGTGCCCATTCCGTGGCGCCATCCAACATATCGACGGCCACGATAGGCAGGTGCCCGGCCACGTTCGCGATGTACTCGGCGGGGGTTTCGCTGTGGAGAGGGGAACGGGGTTGGAAGGAATCGCTAAGCAGGACGTCGCGCAGCTCATTGGCCAGGGCCGAGGTCCCCAAAACCGCCACGCGCTGGGGACGGGGAGCCGGCCACAGAACGCGGTAGCTAATCAGATCATCGACCAGACTGCGAGCAGCGGAGGCGCTAACGCCTGTGTTCTCGATGGACTTTTCAATGGTCTGCCGGGTCAGCGGAGTGCGCAGCCGGTTGAGCAGCCCCGCCAGCTGCGGGTGGGCTTCGAAGACCCCAACGCGCGTGGCATCCATCCCACATTGGAGAATTCCAGGCTCGCGTTCAATGACCACGGTTTCTGGCGCCAACATGTACGTCTTAGCACCCATGATTTTCCTCCCCGTTCTTTAACCCACCCCAGTTGTGTTTAGCCACCATTGCACCACAGGTAGAATGCCCTGTCATGTCGAGCAATCCCGAGGTACGCGTTATCCGCTCCGCCCGGCGCCGCCGCACTGTCCAAGCCCGCGTCGTTGATGGCGTCGTGGAGGTGCGCATCCCCGCCTGGATGTCGGCGGCGGAGGAACGTGAAGCAGTGGATGGCATCGTGGCGAAGGTCCGCAAGAAGCACAGCTCTTCGCAGCTTTCCGACGACTCCTTGTCCTCTCGCGCCCGTACCCTGAATGCCCGCTTTCTGGAGGGCCGCGCCACGGTGGGATCCATCCGGTGGGTGAGTAACCAAAAATCCCGCTGGGGTAGTTGTACTACCTCAACGGGAGATATTCGGATTTCTGACCGGCTGCAGGATGTTCCCGACTACGTCCTCGACGCCGTCATCATCCACGAGCTAACACACACCTTCATCCCGGGCCATGGCCCGGAGTTTTGGGAGTGGGCCGATCGAGCCCCCAAAGCCGAGCGCGCGAAGGGATACCTCGAGGCCTACCAGCGCTTCCGCTAGTTCTCGTCTTCCGGCTTGTCCTTTTTGTTTTCTTTATCCTCGCCAGCGTCCGTGTTCTTGTCCTCGTCAGCAGCATCGCTGCCGCTGGCGTCCTGCTGGCGGAGCATCTCCTCCAGCTTGGAAAACTCTTCTTCAAAGCCCTCGTCGGGGGTGTCATCGAGCAAACCGTCGATGAAGGAAGCCGGGTTCTCCAAGTGCTCGGCGGTGGGCAGCAGGTCCGGGTGGTCCCAGGCGGAGTCACGCTTATCGGCGCCCACCGCGACGGTGGCGCGGCGCCACAGCTCAGCTGCCGCCTCTACCTTCGGTGCGTTTAGCTCAATGCCAACGACCTGGGAGAAGGCCTTTTCTGCGGAGCCACCGGTGGAGCGGCGGTGAGCCCACGCCTCATTCATCGCCTTCGTGGACGGGATGCGCTCACCCAGGGCCTCGGTCACTACGTGCTCGACCCAGCCCTCGACGAGCGCCAGGAGAGTCTCCAAGCGGGAAGCCGCGCCCGCATTGCGGGAGGTGATCCGCGGGGACAGGTCCATGCCCTGCAGCTTGTTCATCGCATCCTGGATGGCCTGCGGGTCACCGGACTCCAGGTTGAGCTCGCGTGTGGCTTCCTCGATGTGAGAAGTGTCGATGACCAAGCCCATGGCGTATTCCTCCACGGAGGAGACGAGGCGCTCAACCAACCACGGCACGTGCTTGAACAGGCGCTGGCGGGCGGCCTCGCGGGCGCCGATATAGACCAACACTTCTTGGCCCGGAACGTTGAGATCGCGCGCTATGGCCTGGATGTTGTGCGGCAAGAGCGCGGTGGTGCCCGCGGGGGAGACCGGCAAGCCGAAGTCAGAACCGGTAAGTGCCTGCGCGGCCAAGTCACCCAGGGCATGGCCCAGCTTCATTCCGAAATTCATCCCAGACATCGAGTTCATCATCGAGGTCATCGGCCCCATCATCTCGCGGGCTTCTTCCGGCAGGGATTCCAGCTGCGCGGAGTTCATGTGTTCCGCCACCGGGGTGACCATGCGCTGCCACATCGGCAGGGTCTCATCCAACCATTGCGCAGAATTCCACGCGGTCACGGTGCCGGATGCGGTAGGCAGAATCGTGGCATCATCCAACCACAGTTCCGCCAACCGCACGGCTTCCTGCACTGCAGTGCGGTCTTTATCATTGATCTCTTTATCGCCGGAGATCTGCTGGTGCGCGATGCGCTTGGCCAGGTCATAGTTGACCGGGCCTGCACCCTCCGGGGAGTTCATGGAGGAACCCATGCCGGAGAGCATCTGGCCAAACTGATTCAACAAGTCTCCTAGGCCACCGTTGCCCGCGCTGAAGCCGAAGGCGCCGAACGGGTTCTGGTCGCGACGATCGTTATCATCGTCATCGTCGTTATTGGGGAAGGAAAAACCGAATCCGTTGCTCATGGGGCCTAATCTACTAGGTTTCCTAGCGCGGATTCTAGGACCACGGCAACGCTGAGAGCGAACAAGCATCACGAGGCTGTAGGCTGATCCTCCGTGAAATCTTCGCAGAACCCCCGAACCCGCCGCCTGTCCACCCTGACGTGGGGAGCCATTCCGGTGGTGTTGACGGGAGCCCTGCTCAGCGTCGACCACATCCCCGGTACCGACATCACCCTGTCGGTGCCCTATGCCGCCGAAGGACCAGGTCCTACCCTGGACACCTTGGGTGAAGTGGAGGGAGAACCGGTGGTCAACGTCGAGGCCCCGGAAACGTTCCAGCCGCAGGGGCATCTCAACATGACGACGGTCTCTGTGCGCACCAACATGACGTTGGCTCAAGCTTTGGGGCGGTGGCTTTTCACCGATGACACCATCGTCCCCATCGGCAGCGTCATCCCGCAAGGCAAGACGGATGAGGAAGTTCAGGAAGCCAATCAACAGGCTTTTACCCAGTCTGAGTCGGCGGCTACCGTCGCCGCCATGGACTACCTGCACAAGCCCGTGCGTATCGAGGTGGCTCAGGTGCTCGATGACAGCCCCGCTGCGGGCGCGCTTGACGACGCCGACATCATCACCGCCGTCAACGGCGACAAGGTCACGGAGCCTGGCCAGGTACAGGAGAAGATCCGAGCTCTTAAGCCCGGCGATGAGGTGAAGCTGGGGATTATCCGCAAGGGCGAGGAAAAGACAGTCCCGGTGACCCTCGGCGCACACCCAGAGCACGACGACGTAGCTTTGCTGGGCATCCTCATGACCTCGGTGCCCACCGAAGACATCGCCGTGGATTACAACCTACAGGACATCGGTGGGCCGTCGGCCGGAATGATGTTTACGTTGGCGGTGATTGACAAATTGTCCGATGAGGATCTCACCGGCGGCCGGTTTGTTGCCGGCACGGGCACCATCGGTGAGGACGGCGAGGTCGGCCCCATCGGTGGCATCGTCCACAAGGTGCACGCCGCGCAGGAAGCGGGCGCCGAGCTCTTCCTCGCACCTGCAGATAATTGCGCGGAGGCGGTCAGCCGTGGCACCGGCGACATGGTGGTGGCCAAGGTCCACACGCTGGATGACGCCATCACAGCCATGCACGACTTTGCAGAGGGCAAGCCCGTCGAGACCTGCGAAGGCTAGCCCTAAAGGAAGTTGCGGTCCTAGACCAAGCCAAGCTCCTTGAGGCGCTCTTCCGGATCGTCCTGGTCCGTGGAGATCATCTGCTGCATGATGAGGCCTTCGTCGTTGTCTACGACGGTGAGGATGGCCGTATTGCCCAGCATGGACCAGCCTACGACGCGGTTGCCGCTGTCCTCGATGACGCGGGAGCTGCGCAGCTCGGTGAGAACCTGAGTGGTCTGGGAAGCTTTGGTCTTGGACTTGAAGAACTGGAACTGTCCCACTTCGGAACCGGAGCAGTTGAAGGAATCCGTCACGCCGTTGGGATCGCAGCGGTCGAATTGAGCGAAGATCTCCTCCGGGACGAGCCCACCGAAGATCTCATAAGCCTGCTCCACGGAATCAGTGAACGCGCCGCTGGGCTCAGAGGACTCGCTGGAGTCTTTGTCTTTGTCTTTTCGGTCGGCGGAGTTGCGGGTTGAGGATTTATCCTCCGCGCCCGAGCTGGTCTGAGTCTCGGATGCGGCAGGAGAGGTCGTCTCGGATTCCTCGGCGGAGGTAGCTGGGGCCGGCGCGCTGGATTTCTCCGCGGCTGCAGTGGTTTCTTCGCTTGCAGGAGCCGGCTCGGGGGAGGGCGCATCGTCCTTCCCACATGCGGTGAGCAGGCAGCCGGTGGCAAGCACGGCCGATGTTGCGGCGGTGAAGCGAGATGTCAAGCGCACGAGAGACTCCTCTATCGATTCTGTGCCCAGCCCGGGAGCTGAGCGTTAATGGCCACTGCAGACTGAGTTTAGTCGATGAGAGGTTGAGCCGATTAGAGCATCTCCTCCGGATCTTGCTCCAATCCGTAGCGCAGGGCGGCGATGACCCCCGGTGCCACGTTCGGGCCGCCGCGCAGTTGAATATCGTCCTGCGCGAAGGGGCCAGCTTCTGCCAGTTCCTCCTCCGTGGGGCGCAGCTGCAGAAGTGTGAGTTCGGCGCCGTCCTCGTCGGTATTCTCCGTATCGGCTGTGGAACTGCCGGCCATGGCGGTAGCACGCAATACCCCGGAGAAGAGGCGGGCGGGGCGGGCGTCGCCAAGCACGGCGTCCGCGGTGTCCTTGAACATGATCTCCTGAGCCAGGATGACGCCGGCGATCTCCCGTGGCCACGCCAGCCGCGAGACGTAGTCCGCGAGGTGCTCCGAGCCCGGCTCGATGCCCTCCGGCAATTCCTGCACCACAAGGGTGAGGGGAGAGGAGTCATCGACGTCCCCAAGCTGGGCGGCCACCAGCTCAGTGGGCACGAGCGCAAAGAGAGTTGGCGGGGCATCCCAGCCCTCGGCGTGGATGAAATCCACGGCCTCGCGCATGGCCTTGTTGAGCGCGCGGTGTACAGCGGGCTGGGAGGAAGGTTGGGAACTCATAAGCGTCCTTGTTCGTTGACGGTCATAGTGCTTCTCTAGACTAGAAGCTTGATACCTCTATATTCGCACGACACTTGATTGGAGCTGGAGTTGGCTTCCGGACTCAACCGACCCACCGCCCCGATGAAACGTCCGCCCAAATTTCTCTCGTGGGTTGTCGCCATCATCGCGGTCCTCTTGTTCATTGGCCCCATGTTGGTGGGCTTCTATACGGATTGGAAGTGGTTCGGCGCGATTGAGTACCGCGGGGTCTTTACCAAGACCCTGATCACGCGAATCGTGCTCTTCGTCCTCTTCGGCCTCGTGGCAGCGGCTGTTACCTACGTAGCGGGCCTGATTGTGTGGCGGGGGCGCGGTGACTCGATGGACATGGCGGACTTCAATTCCCCCGTTTATCAGTACCGCAAGTCCATCGAGAGCACGATGAGTGTCTTCCTCAAGTTCATCCCGGTCCTCGTTGGCGTTGTCTCTGGCCTTCTGGGGCAGGCAAACTGGCGGACCGTCATGCTCTTCCTCAATTCTCATGACTTTGGGGTGACGGACCCGCAGTTCAACCACGATCTTGGCTTCTACGCCTTCCGCTTGCCGGTGTGGTCGATGTTGGTCAATGCTTTCTCCATGCTGGTCGCTGTGTGCTTCCTTATCGCACTGGTGGGGCACTACATCCTCGGTGGCATTCGCCTGGGTAACCGCGCCGCGGGTGTGCGTGGTTCGCTGTCTAAGTCGGCGCGCACTCAACTTGCCGTGACCGCCGGAATCTGGATGCTGCTTCAGGTGGCTGGATACTGGCTGGGCCGCTATGAGTTGTTGTATAACCAGCACTCGCTGTTTACGGGTGGCTCCTACACGGATATCAACGCCTACCTGCCGGCGAAGATCATTCTGATGATCATCGGCGTGTTCGTGGCCGTGGCAATTTTCTCCGCAGTGGTGATTAAGGACCTGCGCATCCCGGGCCTCGCTGTGGTGCTCATGGTGCTGTCCTCCCTGGTTATTGGTCAGGGCTGGCCGCTCATCATGGAGCGCTTCTCCGTGAACCCGAACCGCCAGGCAAAAGAGGCGGAGTCCATCTCCCGCAACATTGAGTCCACGCGTTTTGCTTATGGCCTCACCGATGACAAGGTGACCTACGAAGAGAACTGGGGTGCTGACGACGTCTCCGATGACAAGGTCGCCTCCGATGACTCCACCATCTCCAACCTGCGCCTGCTGGACCCGGACATTTTGGCGCCGACGTTCACCCAGATGCAGCAGCTGAAGAACTTCTACGGCTTCCCAGAAACGCTAGCCATGGATCGCTATGAAATCGACGGCGAGCTGCGTGACTTCGTGGTTGCCGCGCGCGAGCTGGACCCCAACGAGCTGCAGGAGAACCAGCAAAACTGGATCAACCGCCACACCGTGTACACCCACGGCAACGGCTTTATCGCCGCGCAGGCAAATACCGTCGATGAGGTGGCTCGTGACGCCGGCTCCGCCCGCGGTGGTTTCCCCATCTTCACTGTTGCTGACCTGCAGACCCAGGCGGGCAAGGACGCCGAAGGCGAGGGCGAGACCAAGAACGCTGAGGAATCCCTCGGCATCAAGGTTGACCAGCCGCGCACCTACTTCGGCCCTGTGATCGCTAGCGCACAGGATGGCATGGACTACGCCATCGTGGGCAAGACCGGCGATAAACCGGTGGAATACGATACCGATACCTCCACTTACACCTACGACGGTAAGGGCGGCGTAGACATCGGAAACATCGTCGACCGCACCGCCTACGCCCTGAAATACCAGGAGCTAAACTTCCTACTCTCGGACCGTGTTGGCTCGGAATCCAAGCTGCTCTATGACCGCGATCCGCGCGAGCGCGTGGAGAAGGTCGCCCCATGGCTGACCACGGATTCCTCCACCTACCCGGCGGTTATCGACGGCCGCGTCAAGTGGGTCGTGGACGGTTACACCACACTGGATTCCTTGCCGTACTCGCAGCGCACCTCCCTGACGGAGACCACCCAGGACACTCAGAACCCGACGGGCACGACGCAGCGCTTGGTCAACGACCAGGTGGGCTACATCCGCAACTCGGTCAAAGCGACTGTCGACGCCTACGATGGCACCGTCGATCTCTACGAGTTCGACACCGAAGACCCCGTGCTCAAGGCGTGGGAGGGTGTGTTCCCGGGCGTCGTCAAGCCAGAGTCGGAGATCTCCGACGAACTGCGCCAGCACCTGCGCTACCCGGAGGACATGTTCAAGGTGCAGCGCAATCTGCTGGCCAAGTACCACGTGGATGACCCGGGCGTCTTCTTCAACAACGATGCCTTCTGGTCCGTGCCGGAGGACCCCACCGCCGGTGAATCCCAGGGTCTGAACCAGCCACCGTACTACGTGCTGGCTGCCGATCCGGAGACCAAGAAGCCGAGCTTCCAGCTCATCACTTCCTACCGTGGCCTGAACCGTCAGTTCCTCTCCGCACACATGGCGGTGTCCTCGGACCCGGACAATTACGGCAACATCACCGTGCGTGTGCTGCCGACGAATACCCAGACCCAGGGCCCGAAGCAGGCACAGGACGCGATGATGTCTTCCGACCAGGTGGCGCGTGACCGCACGCTGTGGCAGGGGTCGAATGACCTGAAGAACGGTAACCTCTTGGCGCTGCCGGTGGGGGATGGGGAGATCCTCTACCTCGAGCCGATTTACTCGCAACGTAAGGGCCAAGAGTCCGCGTTCCCGAAGCTGTTGCGCGTGCTGGTCTCTTACAAGGGCCGTGTGGGCTATGCCCCGACCATCGGTGAGGCCCTCGACCAGGTTGGAATCGACCCGAAGGCCGCTCAGAACATTACGGAGATCGAAGGCGATACCGGCAAGGACGGTGACCAGGCCGGAAACGCTGGCGGTGACAAGAAGGATGCGGCTGACTCCAAGGACTCCGACGCTTCCGCACCGGCCTCCGCTCCGAAGGCATCGAGTGAAGGCGAGGCTATCGACGCCATCAACAAGGCTCTCGATGGCGTGGACAAGGCTAAGAACGGTTCCTTTGAGGAGTACGGCAAGGCCTTGGACGAGCTGGACAAGGCAGTGGAGGAGTACCGCTCGCTGCAGTCTCAGTAGTAGCTCCGCATAGTCCAGAAAAATGGCGCCTGCCCAGGGGATTTGGGTAGGCGCCATGGCGTCTGTATAGTTACATGAGTCGCCGGCACACGGGGTAACAATCCCAGTGATTAACCACAGTGTGCTGAAGCGCTTGATGTTCGGAAGTACATCTCGACGCGGGGTGGAGCAGCTCGGTAGCTCGCTGGGCTCATAACCCAGAGGTCGTAGGTTCGAATCCTGCCCCCGCTACCAACTTCCCGCCCCTACCAGTGGAAACACCGGTAGGGGCCTTTTCTGTTTTGTGCTGGAATCGCCATTTGGGGCTTTGAATCCTGCACCACGTAGGACTTCGCCGCTCCCCCCAAGCCATGCACTTAGAAAGTAAAATCTTCTCGCTGTACGGTATCGTCGGTACGCTCAAAGATCGAAGCGCAGGATTACAAGGACTACATTCTCGGCTTCATCTTCTATAAGTTCCTGTCCGACCAAGTAGAGCAGTTCATGCTCAATAACGACGCTGAACCGGAAGACCTGCCCGATGCGCTCGTTGAGACCGACACTGACACCGTGGCCCTGGTGCGTAACAACTTGGGCTACTTCCTCACTTACGAGAACCTGTACTCGACGTGGCGGGACATGGGTAACGACTTTTCCATCGCTCACGTGCGCGACGGCCTGGCTACCTTCAAGCGCAACATCGCCCCGGAGCACAAGCACGTCTTCGAGGGCATCCTTAACACCCTGGACACCAGCCTGTCGAAGCTGGGCACAACCGACGCTGCCCGTACCTCAGCCATCAAGAAGCTACTGGACCTTATCGATGACATCCCCACTGATGGCAAGCAGGGCTATGACGTGCTGGGATACATCTACGAGTACCTCATCGAGAAGTTCGCGGCTAACGCGGGCAAGAAGGCAGGCGAGTTCTACACCCCGCATGAGGTCTCGCTCATCATGAGCAACATCGTCGCTGACCACCTCAAGGACCGCGACGAGATTCAGATTTACGACCCGACCTCCGGCTCTGGCTCCCTGCTGCTTAACATCGGCCATGCCGTCGCCAAGCGCATGGGGGACCCAGACCGTATTAAGTACTTCGCCCAGGAGCTGCGCGAGAACACCTACAACCTCACCCGCATGAACCTGGTCATGCGCGGCGTGAAGGCGGACAACATCGTCGCCCGCAACGGTGACAGCTTGGCCCATGACTGGCCGATGTTCGACGAGTTCGACCCGGTACAGACCTACCAGCCGCTCTATGTGGACGCCGTAGTCTCCGACCCGCCCTACTCCCAGAAGTGGGAACCCGAAGGCAACGAGGCTGACCCGCGATTCGCACGGTTTGGTCTAGCTCCGAAGACCAAGGCCGACTACGCCTTCTTGCTGCATGAGCTGTTCCACGTCAAACCCGACGGTATCCTCACCATCGTCCTGCCGCACGGCGTGCTGTTCCGTGGCAGCTCGGAGGCCGACATCCGCCGCAATCTCATCGAGGCCAACCACATCGATGCCATTATCGGCCTGCCTTCCAACATCTTCTACGGCACCGGTATCGCGACCATCATCATGGTGCTCAAGCAAGAACGTGACCGCGATGACGTGCTGTTCATCGACGCCTCGCAGGGCTTCATCAAGCAGGGTAAGTACAACCACCTGCGTGCCCGCGACATCCAGCGCATCGTCGATGCCGTCCGCAACCGCGTTGACGTGCCACACTTCGCTAAGGTCGTGACCCGCGACGAGATTCGTGCCAACGACCACAACCTCAACATCCCGCGCTACGTGTCCGCCACCCTGCCGCCAGAGTCTGTAGACCTGTACGCCACCATGCACGGCGGCATCCCCACCAGTGAGATTGCCGCCTTGGAGCACTACTGGACCGCCCTACCGGGACTGCGTGAGGCACTGTTCACCGAGAAGGTAGAAGGCTACGCGGAGCTGAAGACCGCCAACCTGCGCGAGACCATCGACAAGCACCCTGCAGCCCAGGCACTGCGTAACCAGGTTGACGCTGCACTATCCGACCTCCCGGAGAAGCTGCACGCGCTGCTGGTGGACGGCGCGGCCACCGTGCCCATTACCACCACCGAGGACCAGCTTAAGGCAGACCTGTTCGACCGACTCGACCCTGTACCGTTGGTTGATGCCTACGAGGGCTACCAGGTACTGCATGACAGCTGGGTCAAAACCGCCGGTGACCTAGAAGTCATCCAGACCGAAGGCTTCGATGCCCTGCGGGTCAACCACCCCGTGATGGAGTGGAAGACCAAGGAAAAGAAAAAGGTCTATGTCCAAATCGGATGGGACGGGCGCGTTGCTCCCAACGAGTTGGTGCAGACCTTCTACCTGGCGCAACAGAAGGACCAGGTAACGCAGCTAAGTCGCGACGTGGACACAGCTGTATCTGAGCTAACACAGCTTGTCGAGGGCTTAAGCGAAGTCGACAAGACCGACCTGACCGAGATACTTAACGACAAGCAGGACGCCTTCAAGAAGACCGAGCTGAACAAGGCCATCAAGGACCTGCCGAAGCTGGCCAAGGGCGAGACCTGGCCGGAGGACAGCACTGAGGCTGCCATGCTCAGCGCCAAGGCACTTATCGCCCAGCGGGACAAGCTCAAGAAGAACCTCAAGGCTGCGCAAGAGCAGTTGGAGAAAGACACCTACGCGACCATTGAAGCGCTTACCGAAGCGCAGGTCGATGAGGTGCTCACCGCCAAGTGGATTACTTCACTTATGGATGACCTGCGCGAAATCCCTGGTCACGTGCTTGCAGGCCTGGCCGGCCGCGTCCAGGCGCTGCACGACAAGTACGCCGTCGCGCTGACCGACCTCGACGTGAAGATTCGCGAGACGGAGCAAGAACTCGCTGGCCTACTGAGCGGGCTTACCGGCAACGCCGCCGACATGCAGGCCGTGGCTGCACTCCAGGAGCTGCTGGGCGGTGGTCGCGATGCATAGTCACAACGTGCCCGCACTGCGCCTGGAGGGCTTCGATGGTGAGTGGGAATTGAAAGCCATTGGAGACCTCAGCGAAAGGACTTACGGTGGCGGTACGCCATCTAGCGATGAACCGGGCTACTGGTCCGGGGACATCCCTTGGATTCAATCCTCTGATGTTGCGGAGCAGGGGGTCGCCCCGGTCGCCCCTCGTAAGCACATCACCGAGGAAGCTATTTCACGCTCTGCTGCTATGCAGATTCCTGCCGACTCTGTTGCAGTCGTCACTCGTGTTGGCGTTGGCAAGGTCTCTTTTATGCCGTTCCCTTACGCCACCAGCCAGGACTTTGTATCGCTATCAGACCTTTCCGGTGACCCTGAATACATCGCTCTTACTGTTAAGCGGCGTATGGAGGGACTCGCTGACCAGCTGCAGGGTAGCACCATCAAAGGTATCACGAAGACTGAGCTGTTCAATCAGGCTGTTTATTTCCCGCCCGCTCTCGAAGAACAGTAGGCCATCGGCGCTATCTTCACCAACCTCGACGATGCCATCAACCAGCACACCAAGAAGCACCAGGCCCTGCAGCAGGCCAAAACTGCTCTCATGCAACGGATGTTCCCGCAGGAGGAGGGGCAGACGGTGCCGGAGTTGCGGCTGGAGGGCTTCGACGGTGAGTGGAAGACGACAACACTGGGTGAACTCGGCTCGTTCAAGTCAGGCGTCGGATTCCCGGAACGTGAACAAGGCGGGGAAGCAGGCCTACCTTTCTACAAGGTATCGGACCTCTCCGCACCAGGGAATGAGCTGCAACTGCGCTCCGCCAACCACTATGTGACGGAGGAACAGATTGTTCGTAATCACTGGGTGCCTGTAACAGCTGTACCTGCGATTCTGTTCGCCAAGGTTGGTGCTGCTGTCTTCCTAGGGCGCAAAAGACTCGCTACCGATACATTCCTCCTCGACAACAATCTCATGGCGTTTTCCTTGGACACCAAATCTTGGGATGTTCAGTTTGCCGATACCTACCTCAAGACGGTGGACCTGACCCGATTCACTCAGAGCGGTGCTTTGCCGTCACTGAACGCCCGTCACTTGGCAGAGGCGGCGGCTACCATTCCACCCACCCTTGAAGAACAACAGGCCATCGGTGCAGTGTTCACACGGCTGGACACGCTCATTGCTACCGAGGCCAAGTACATCGAGTCCCTTAAGCAGGCCAAGGCGGCGCTGCTGCAACGGATGTTCATCTAAGGAGCAGCTATGACCACACCATTTCGTTCTGAGGCTGAGTTCGAGGCGGTACTCATCGACCTGCTAACCCGCCACGGCTGGAGCAAGGAGTTGCTGCGCTTCCCGACAGAGCAGCAGCTCATCGACAACTGGGCGAACATTCTTTACGCCAACAACCGGGGCCGTAACCTGCTTGGCGACGTGCCGCTCACCGAGGGCGAGATGGCGCAAATCATCGAGCAGGTCAACAACCTGCGTACGCCGCTGGCGCTCAACGAGTTCATCAACGGTAGCACCGTGACCATTACCCGAGATGCACCGCAGGCCGCCAACTTCGGCTCTGAGGTTAGCCTGAAAATCTACGATCGCCTAGAGATTGCCGGTGGCCAGTCGCGCTACCAGATTGCCGTCCAGCCGCGCTTCCAGACCGCCAATGAGCTGCTGCCCACCCGACGTGGCGACTTGATGCTGCTCATTAACGGTATGCCGGTCTTCCACATCGAGCTGAAGCGCTCCGGCGTGCCGGTCTCCCAAGGTGCGAACCAGATAGCCAAGTACGCCCACGAGGGCGTCTACCAGGGAATCTTCTCACTGGTGCAAATCTTCGTCGCCATGACCCCAGAAGAGACGATCTACTTCGCCAACCCGGGCGCAGGCAAGTTCAACCCGGACTACTTCTTCCACTGGGCAGACTTCAACAACGAGCCGCGAATCCGGGCTATCTGGAGCGCTGGGTCGTGCGCGCGGATGAAGTTAACCCGGACGGCGACGTCGCGCTGTCGCAGCAGGCGGTCGACGAGTTCGTGATGGCGCCGTGCGTCCGCTGCGGTTCGGAGCTGCTCAAGCCGGACGTCGTCTACTTCGGCGAGCCGGTTCCGGTGGAGCGGCGGGACGCCGCGCGTGCGCTGCTTGCGGACTCGCGCTCGCTGCTTGTCGCCGGTTCGTCGCTCGCCGTGATGAGTGGCTATCGCTTCATGCTCGACGCGCTCAAGCAGGGCAAAGAGGTCTCTGTGGTGAACGGCGGCCCCGGACGCGGCGACCCGAAGGCGACGACGCTGTGGCGCACGCAGGTAGCGCCGGCTTTTGATGAGCTACTGGATCTGCTTGATGTGTAAGGCTGGGGTACGGCAGGCCTAAAGCTTCTCGAAGTACATGACTGCGGTGTCGGTGTTTTTCTCTGGTGCCGGGGGATCGGTCTGCTTGCCTCGCCACAGGGGGCTGATGCCTGGCATGAACCAGGCGAGCAGGGCAACGAGAACCGCGATGACGATGGCGGCGGGAGTTGCATATTCGAGCGGCACGAACCAGTATCCGGCCGCGCACAAGGCGATGATGATGCAGACCCACAAGGGGACTAGGACGCCGAGGTTGAGCCGCCGCGTGGCGCGGTATTCGGCCCAGTCTTCGCCGGGGAAGCGAGTGCGCGCTTCGGAGCGAATCCGACGCGCGGTCTTGTGCTGTTGCAGCACCGAGGCGATGAGGGTGAAGGCCACGCCGGCGCCTGCAACGAGCATGTCTGCGGTGACGGCTCCATAAGCTGCAATCGCGAGCGCGAGAGACAGCGCAAGGCGCTCGGAGACGCTGAGAGGTAGCCCACGCGTGGGGTCTACGTCGGGATACAGATTTTTGAAGGCGCTGGTAGACGACGATGTCATGACCGAATGAGGGTGTCCTTTGTTGGGGGTTGCTTACCTAATCTAGGTTAGTATAGCCTATACAAAACTGCTTAGGTATGTGTAGCCTAACTTCTGATTCTTTTTGTTCATCGCATCAATACTTCATGAGGACTCTCTCCGTGATTCTCCGTCGAATATTGGGCACTCTTGCTGCCAGTACTCTCATCGCACTCCCTTCGGTCGCGCTCAACGCTCCTGTCGCCTCGGCTGCCGGCACTTGCTCCTGGAATTGGGGCATTAAGCAGTCCTACCGAAGCTATATCCAAGGCCAAGTCGCCAAGGGCCAGTGGGAAACGGACGGCATTGGTTTTACCGGTTCCGAAACCGGCGCAGACGGTGCTTTTACCTTCACTCCGGGCAAGGCTTCCGTAAACGGCGATACCGTCACCGTCCCCTTCGGCGGCGTCATCCACTTCACTGGACACAACTACGGCGGCGACGATCTGTTGGATATGACGCTGACAGACTGGCAGATTCAGGCCTCCGGCAACCGGGCGGCGATCGTGGTGGATTACGTCTCTTATGAATCTGACATGGTGGATAAGTCCGCACGCGGCCCGCAGATTACCGGCGATAACGTGGTCATCGCGGGGATCGATCTAGATCAACCCGTCGACGCGTCCGCGCACACGCTCGACCTTTCCGGCGACGTCACGCTCACCGACGAAGGACACAAACTCTTCATTGCCTATGAGTCGGGACAGTCGATGGACCCCTCGTCAGGGACCGTGGCCACGGATGGCAGCTGCGGCGGGTCCTCTGGCGGTTCAGGCAGCGGTTCGAAGTCCTTGGGGACAATCTCGGGCACGTTTACTGGTCGCAATGCAGAAGCCATGGCGATTCTGAAGGAAACGAACGACACCATGAATGGCCTGACCACCTTCATGGGCAACACGGAGTCCTTCCTAGACCAGCTAGAATCCTTCCGTTCTCGCACGGAAGCCGCCACGGGCACGACCACCAGCACTACCACTAGCACCACGAGTGGTTCAGGCGCGTCGGGAGCCAACACTTCGGGCACCGCGAGCCCTTCGGGTGCTTCGGGTAGTACTTCGAGCACTTCGGGTAGTACTTCGGGCAGTACTTCGGGTACTTCCGGCACTACTGGTGCTACTGGAACCACAAGAACCGCGCGGCCACAGGACCCCGGGTCCGCGGCTAGTGATGGGCAGTCAGAAACCTGCGTAGCCACGGGCGTGCAGGCTGCGACCGCCGAGTGGGGTGTCAAGAAGTCCTTCCAGTCGTATATCACCGGCTCCATCGCCAAGGGCGCCTGGACGCTCGACGGCGTAGGGTACGACAACTCGCGTTTCCAGTTCACGGGCACCGGCGGAGATGTGGATACTGCGGCGCAGTCAGGTTCCATCCGCTACGGCGGCGCTATGCATTTTACCGGCCACAACGGAGTCCTCGATCTCAATATCGCGAACCTGGAAGTCCGGTTCAACGGGACGAGCGGTCAACTCATCGCCGACGTGCGTTCCTCCAACATGGAGGGCGAGCGCAAGGACTTTGGACGCACGGTGCTCGGAGACGTGTCGTTTAGCCTGCTCGACGTGAGTGACTCCGCCGTCGACGGCGAAGCCACCGTCACGCTGACCGCAGCGGGCAATGATGCGTTCGCGAATTTCTATGAGCCGGGCACGACCCTTGATCCGCTTTCGTTGCATGCACAACTTGGCGGATCCGGGGACTGCGCCGGGGCGAGCGGAACTACGGCACACACTGGTGCGGCGACGACCTCCGGCGGTCAGAGCGCTGCGGCGGCAAAGCGGGCGGCATCGGAAAGCTCTGCGGGAGACGGCCCGCAGGCCGCGGCCGGCACGAGCACGTCTGGTTATGAAGACGGCAGCGGCAACTTCCAGATCAAGAAGGCCGCGGCCGCGGGCTCCTCGCCGGAGGCGAGCACGTGGCTCCTGCTGCTTATCGCAGGCCTCGCCATCGCCGGCGGTTCCATGGGCTCCGTCGTCCTGCGCAACCCGGCGTAGCGCACCCCTTGTTACCCAAGACTTGAGAAAGGATACGTTTCGCATGAAACGACTTTTGGTGGCGTTGGCGTGTGTCTTCGCCCTCACAGGGTGCGGCGTCCAAGGCGCCTATGAATCCCAAGACGCGCAGCTGCGCGACGCCCTCCCAGACGCGCAGTCGGCCAAAGACCCGCGCTCGTTTACGGGTGTGTCGAATGTGACGGACTTCGAGGATGTCGTCGCGGTGGCGGAGTCGCCTACTCCCGCGCTGCCGGTAGAGCTCACGGATGCTGACGGCTACGACGTCTCCGTTACGGATGTGTCCCGAATCGTGGCATTGGATCTCTACGGTACGTATACGAAAACCCTCGAGGGCCTAGGGCTTACGGACAATATCGTGGGTCGCACGGTGTCGTCGACGGAAAACGCTATCGCCGATCGCCCCGTCGTGACCCAGGGCGGACACAACATCAACGTGGAAGCCGTGCTCGAACTCCGGCCCACGCTGGTCATCGTCGATCATTCGATCGGCCCACGCGACGCCATCGACCAGATTCGCGCCGCAGGGGTGACCACCGTGGTCATGGAGCCGAAACGCACCATTGACTCGGTGGCCGAGGACATCACAAACCTGGCCGCGGTCGTGGGTCTGCCAGACGAAGGCGAAACGCTGGCCAACCGCTCCGTCGAAGAAATCGAAAAAGATAAGGCGGCCATCGCAGACATCGTGCCGGAGGAGCCAATGCGCATGGCGTTCCTCTACGCGCGCGGCAACGGCGGCATCTTCTTCATCATGGGAGAAGGCACGGGTGCCAAGGACCTCATTGAGGGTGTGGGCGGCGTAGACCTCGGCACCGAATACCACCTCTCTTACGCCGAACCTGCCAACGCCGAATCTTTGGCAAAGATTAACCCTGAGGTCATCATCATGATGACGGGCGGCCTGGAGTCGACCGGCGGCGTCGAAGGCCTCCTCGAGCGCCCCGGCATTGCACAAACCACCGCGGGCCAAAAGCAGCGGATCGTGACCATCCCAGACGGGCAATCGCTCGCCTTCGGGCCCTTGACCGGACAGACCCTTCTCAAACTTGCGCAGGCAATCTATGACCCAGACAATGCTTAAACCGGCGGCCCCCACGGAGGTTTTCGCTCGGCGCTCCCGCCTGCGGGTTGGTGTATTCGTATCGCTTGGGGTGCTGCTTGGTGTCGCCTTCATCCTGTCGCTTGCGCTGGGGCAGTACTACGTCGCGCTGGGTGACTTGGTGCAGATTATGGCCGCGGGCCCTGGCGGTGGCTTGACGGCCAACGTCGTGTGGCAGATCCGCCTGCCGCGCATTCTGCTCGGTTTCTTGGTCGGCGCGTGCTTGGGAGTGGCGGGCACGCTCATGCAGGCCGTGTTCGCCAACCCGCTGGCTGAGCCCTCCATCGTGGGCGTGACCTCCGGTGCCGGTGTAGGCGCGGCCGTGGTAATCGTCTTTAATATCTCCGTCCTGGGTACCTTCACGGTGCCGCTCGCGGCGTTTGCTACGGCGCTGCTGGTTACCGCGCTGATCTACCAGTTGGCGCGCTCACGAGGGCGTGTGGCGGTGGTCAATCTGATCCTGACCGGCATTGCTATCAACGCGGTGTGCAACGCCATCATCTCCTTCATGATGTACCTGGCGCCTACCGCGAACCGCGAGCAAATCATCTTTTGGCAAATGGGTTCGCTCAACGGTTCCCAGTGGAAACACGTGTGGGTGGGCCTCCCCATCGCCCTCCTCGGGATGGCCATTGCGCTGCGTCTTGGCCGCCAGCTAGATGTGCTCGCGCTGGGCGAGCGCGCCGCGGAACACACTGGCGTCGACGTCAAGCGACTGCGCATTATCGCCATCGCTGCCTCGGCGATCCTTACCGCCGGCGCAGTTGCTTTCGCCGGACTTATTGGGTTCGTCGGCCTTATCGTGCCGCACCTGCTGCGTACGATCATCGGCCCAGAAAACAGGGTCTTGCTGCCGGCCTCTGCGGTGGCGGGCGCCGTACTCATTGGCTTTGCCGACGTCGCTGCGCGCACGCTCATTCCTTTCGCCGACCTTCCCATCGGTATCTTTACCGCGCTCGTGGGTGGCCCCACCTTCTTCGTGCTGTTGCGCCGGATGATGAAGAAGGGAATGCATTGATGATTAACGTTGCGAATCTTTCCGTTTCGATCGGCGAGCGGAACCTGCTTTCCGATGTCTCCTTTGTCGCCCGCCCAGGGGAGGTCACCGGCCTCATCGGCCCGAATGGTGCGGGCAAGTCCACGCTGCTGGCGGCCATCGCCGGCGATATTGATTACACCGGTTCCGTTTCCCTCGTGGGGCAGGATCCGGCGGTGTCCTCCCCAGGGGCGTTGGCCCGTGCGCGTGCGGTGATGCTGCAGGACGTTACTGTGTCCTTCCAGTTTCTCGTGCGTGATGTAGTGGCCATGGGCCGGCGCCCTTGGGAGGGCACCGCCAGGCAGGCCGAGGACGACGCGATCATCGACGCAGCGCTTGCGGCGGTGGATGCGACGCACTTGGCCGGCCGCGATATTGCCACGCTCTCTGGCGGGGAGCGTGCGCGTGTGGCGTTGGCCCGTGTACTGGCGCAGCAGACCCCGGTGATTCTTCTCGATGAGCCGACTGCGGCGCTGGACATCCGCCACCAAGAACAAGTCTTGGGATTGGTGCGCTCGATCGCGGCGCAGGCTGGAGTGGCGGTGCTGGTGGTACTCCACGATTTGGGCGCCGCTGCGGCCTATTGCGATCACATCGTGTGCCTAGCAGACGGGGCAGTTGCCGCCGCCGGCCCGGTGCGCGAGGTCTACACCGACGAGATTTTGTCGCAGGTCTATCGCTGGCCCATCCAGGTGAGCAAGGCAGACGGCCACATCTCAGTCCATCCCGCGCGATGTCAGGTCGCCGATCCCGAGCAGTCTTTTGTCGATCTACTTAAGGAGTCTTAACTCATGCGTATTGTCTCTTCTTCTCTCGCGCTGGCGCTGACCGCCTCGGCGCTGACCGTTCCGGCAGCCTTTGCTGCCGATGCCCCCACCTGCGCCCCTGGCCAGACCCTGGAGACCCGCATTGTCTCCGGAACTGTGAATTGGGGCATCAAGGAATCTTTCCGCAACTACATCACCGGCCCCATCGCGAGGGGTGGGTGGACCACGTCCGGCGCGGTAACGCAGGACGAGGGTAACAAAGGCGGAGCAGACTTTCAGTTCCACTTCGAGGTGGATCCTTCTGCGTCCTCGGTGAGCCTGGGCGAAGACGGCACCGTCACGAAAGCCGATATTCGAACCAAGGATTCGACGCTGGAGTTTGAGGGCCACCACGGTGCGCTGTACACCAAGATGCTCTCGCCTTATGTCCTCACGGAGGCAGGGCAGGCAAAGGCGGGCACGTCCTACGAGGGCTACTACGTGCCGGGCAAGGGCATGACGGAATACACCCCGGAGGACCGCACGGAAGAAAACAAGAAGTCGGGCACGGATACCTTCGCTGAGGGCAATGCCGCATGGTCGAAGGACGGCGATATGCTCACGCTGAATGCGACCGACGTGACGTACAAGCCGAAGGCGGGTACCTACTACGATCGCGAGTCGAAGATCCAGCACATCGAGGGTATCGACGTGATCTTCATGGGCATGTACAACGAGAGCTACAAGCCGGAACTTGATGATGCACAGGTGACCTTGAAGACCGCGTCCGAGTGTGTGGGTCCTGCCGATGAGGGCACCGAGACCACCCCAGGGGAGCAGGACGAGCCGGGCCGCGACGAGCAGGGCAAGGACCAGGCAGGAGACCAAGGAAAGACTCCTGAGAAGGACCCAGAGAAGAAGCCGGAAAAGGGGCGGGATCAGAACCAAGGCGGCACGGATAACAAGGGCGAAGAAGGCTCTTCTTTTTCCAACGTGTGGAATATCGTGTTGGCGCTGACCGCTCTGGGCGGCATGTTTGCGGTCATCGGCGGCGCCATCGTGCAGTCCGGCGTTCTTAATCCCCTGCTGGCGCGCCTGCGTTAGCGAACCTGCACGGGTCTATTCCGAGTCGGCGTGACCCGCGTTGGCAAGGGCGTGGCTTTGGGCGTCGTGAGGATTGTCCAGGGTGGGGGAGAGCTGTTTGAGCACCGTGCGCACGATGGCGCGCACGCGCTTGTCCATGGGCATATCCATGTGTGAGACGACGGCGCGTTTGTCGACGTCTTGCACATAGACATTGCGCACCGTTCCGTCGGGAGTGTCGCCGGGATCCAAGAAACAGGTTTCCGGCGGCACGACGATGGAGTCTTGCTTAGTGGCCACGCACGTGTAGCTCACACCGGGGGCCAGGTCACCGTTGCGGTTGAGCTCCTCCAGCGTCGCGCTGCCCACGATTTGTTCCATGCCGGCTGGGCCGAAGTAAGCGTCGATGATGGAGCGCATGACGTGTTCTTGGCGGCGGCTGGAAATCAACGAGCTGACGATTCCACCTTGGGTGGTGCCGTGGTTGGGCGCCGACAGGCAGATGATGTGGCGCACGCGGTCCACCGCATCGTGGTTATGCATCCAGTAGCGGGCGACGATACCGACTTGAGAGTGTCCGATGAGCACGACCTGTTCCGCGCCGGTGACGGCTTGGACCGCGTCGATATACGCGCCGACCTGATCGGCGGAGGCGGCGATGGGGCCGGTGGCGCGGGCGCCATAGTCCGGTGCGAACACGGTCCAGCCGTCCTCGCGCAGCTCGGAGCCGAGCAGCTGCCATACGCCTTTCGTATCCGTCGTCCCGTGGATGAGAATGATGGGCCATGGGTGGTCTTCATCCGGGCGCGCTGCCCAGTCGTCTTCGAAAACGCCGCGTGGCTTCAGGCGTGCGCCGAGCGGTAGCGATGCCAGGCGTGCCGCGGTCTCTGCCTCGTGGTCGTCGCCTGCGGACCCGCGTGGATGGCGAAAGTCGAGGTCGAAGAAGCTGCGGCGCTCGGCACGCAATAGCTCGGCGATTTCGTCGGCCACTTCCTCGCGCAAGGCGTTAGCGGGCGCAGGGGTGGTAATGCCGTGGCGCGGAGAGTCTGAAACTTGTTCCGCCGCCGGTGTCTCCGGCAGGCCTTCGGTGGCGTCGTAGCTGACGGAAGGGGGAGTCGGGTCTGAACGCCAGAACCGCCCGAGTCCCTCGGAGATGAGGGTTTCGAGTTCTTTGAGCGGTTCTTTGAACGAATCTGTTGCCATAACTCTCATCCTATTTCGTGCCGCGATACATTAATTTTTCGGAATTATTAGTGGTAACGGTGATATTTCGCGGGATCGCGGGAGAAAGTTCTCGTTCCCCCTTGACCATCCAACTAAAGGTTTATAAACTAAGCCTTGCCTAATCACGGGCGGTTGCTTACTAGGAAGGTCGCGCTCCACTTCCTTCTTACGGTAAGTGCCGAAAGATTAGTCATGGGGAGAAGGCCCGTCAGCGCGCAGCTGACGGGCCTTCGTTTATCTCTGGAAGTGGTAGTTGGGGGACGAGCCCAAATTCCTGCGCCTACCGGCGTGCTCGCGAGCTTTCGCTACGTCTTTTCTTCCCCCGCGCGCCTGCGCATGGAAGTCTTCGGCGGCCTCGCCGTCGCCCTCGCGCTTATCCCCGAGGTCTTAAGCTTTTCGATCCTGGCGGGGCTGGATCCACGCGTTGGACTCTTCGCGTCCGTCATCATGGCAATCTCCATCTCCTTTACTGGTGGTCGTCCTGCCATGATCTCCGCCGCGGCCGGCTCGGTCGCGTTGGTCATTGCTCCCTTGTCTGCCTCCCACGGTCTGCAGTACGTCCTCGCGGCGGTGCTGCTGGCGGGAGTCCTGCAGATCGTTCTCGCTTTCCTCGGGGTCGCCAAGCTCATGCGTTTTATCCCGCGCTCCGTTATGACTGGCTTCGTCAACGCGTTGGGCATCATGATGTTTACCGCGCAGCTGCCGCACCTCATGCACGTCCCGTGGATCGTCTATCCCCTCGTGGCGCTCGGTGTGGTCATCATGCTTCTGTGGCCGAGGCTCACGGAGGTCGTCCCCGCCCCGCTCATCACGATCCTCGTCATCACAGTGCTCGTCGTCGTCTTCCGCTGGGACATTCCGGACGTCGCGGACCAAGGCGAGCTACCCACGAGCCTGCCGGGCTTCGTTTTCCCTGACGTGCCGCTCACGCTCGACACGCTCACGCTCATCGGCCCGTACGCGGTAGGCGTGGCCCTCGTCGGCCTCATGGAGTCGCTGCTCACAGCCAAACTTGTCGACGACATTACGGACAGCCACTCGGATAAAACGCGCGAGTCCCTCGGTCAGGGTATTGGCAACGTCCTTGCGGCGAGCATCGGCGGCATGGGCGTGTGTGCGATGATTGGCCAGACGATGATTGGCGTCAAAGCTTCTGGTGCTCGCACGCGCCTGTCGAGCCTGCTCGCTGGCATCTTCCTCCTCATTCTCATCCTTGTGTTGGGCGATACCGTGGGTGCGATTCCCATGACTGCGCTTGTCGCCGTCATGATCCTCGTCGCCGCGGACACGGTGGATTGGCACTCGGTGCGCACCATCCACCGCATGCCGCTGTCGGAAACGCTGGTCATGCTCGTGACGGTTGTGGGGACATTGGTTACTCACAACCTGGCGGTCGGCGTCATCGCCGGCGTGCTCACGGCCATGATTGCGTTCGCGCGTCGCGTCGCGCACCTCACCCAGGTCGAGCTCGTTGCTTCCGATGCCACCCGCGCCGCGTACCGCGTCACCGGCCAGCTTTTCTTTGCTTCGTCCAACGACCTTGTCTATTCCTTTGACTACACGCTGGGAGTCTCTGAGGTCGATATCGACATGTCGGCTGCGCAGGTATGGGATGCCTCGACTGTGGCGACGCTGGATGCGGTGCGTGAGAAATACGCGCAGCGCGGCGTGACCGTGGATATTCGGGGTCTTGATCCGGTCAGTCAGCAGCGCCTCGACCGGCTCTCGGGCAATTTGGGGGACTAAAACCTGGGGGAGAGATGTGCGCTGAGCATGGGGGTGCGACGATTAGTCATACTTTCGGTCGAATATGCGTCACTGTGGGCATGAAGTATGGCATAGGTCTTGATATGTAAGGCTTGCCTTGTTTAGACTATCCACATTAAGGTTAGGCAAGCGTTACTTAATCAGGAGGAATTTGGCCATGACCGTTGCCATGACCACGACGCCGCTTTCGCAGATGCTGCGTGAGGAAACCGCGCGAGCGCACGCCAGCGCAGAGGGCTCAGATTTTATGACCCGCTTGATGGCGGGTGAGCTCAGCGCAGAGGCACTCGCCACCTTTACTGGGCAGTTGTGGTTTATCTATGAGGCGCTTGAGCGCGCGGTCCGCACGGTAGCGGATACTCGCATCGCCGGAGCGGTGGCCGACCCCCGGTTGGAACGCCGCGATGCGCTGGAACTCGACCTCGCGGAAATGTACGGCCCGCAGTGGCGCGACGAGGTGCGTATCCTTCCCGCCACCGCACGCTACGTCGCGCGCCTGGAATCGCTCGATACGCCGGGATCGGAGCCCCGGGTCGTTGCTCACCACTACGTGCGCTACCTTGGCGATATCTCGGGTGGGCAGGTTATTGCCGCGCGCCTGGGGGCTCTCTACGGTATCGACCCGGATGCGCTCAATTTCTATAACTTCGCGGCGATTGGCAAGATTCCGCCCTACCGCAGCGCGTACCGCAAGGCGCTCGACGAGCTCGCGCTTTCTGATGCCCAGCGTGCCGCTCTCATCGCCGAGGCACAGGCCGCCTTCGCGTGTAACTCGGCAGTCTTCGCCGAGCTAGCGAAGCTGTATCCGGGCGCAGCGTAGCGCCGGGTTCACTATTTCCTCTCTTCCCCCTTCTTGTTTTATCTGTATTTCTAAAGTGACCTGGAGGTCTGTCGCGTGAAGAAAATCTCTTCTGCTTCTCTCGCATCTGCTCTTATCGTCTCTGCAATGGCTGTTCCGGCTACTGCTGCAACGCAGGACCTGACGGCGGGTACATTCGCCTGGCCCATCAAGACCTCATTTATGGAGCATCTTGCTGGCCCAATGGCAGCTGGCCGTTGGACGACCACGGATGGGGCGACGTATAAGGACAATCAGCTGCTCTTTCCGGTCAACGTCGCTGAGACGACGTTAGATGCGGACGGCAACGGCACCATCGTCCTTGACGGTTCGGCGCATATCGTGGCCTACAAAGGCCTGGGCGCGGGCGGCTCGGCCGGCCTCGATCTCACCTACTCAGATCTCAAGCTGCAGGTGCAAGGCACGAAGGTCGAGCTCGTTGGAGACTACGTTTTGTCCGGGGATCCGGGCGATAAGGGCGCGCAGGTCGACAGGGATGGCGATGATGACGTGCTGGTCACGTTCACCCTCGATGCCCCCATCGCGGTTGGGACCGATGTGAGCGCGCAGGATCGCCAGGCCACCGCGGGTGCAGGCCTGGAGGGCTCGCTACTGCGCTATAAGGAAGGTCAGATACTTGAGGGCGGCGACGTTGATCTCGTGCTGGACTTCGCTGATGGCAAGGATGCCGGGGTAGTCGAGGGGCATAAGTCGACGGGACTTGCCCGGGCTTCCGCGCAGTTGGGAACGCTGAGCTCGGAGGAACCGTCGAGCGAGGGTATCGGCATCCTCGTGGGGGTGATTGCGGGCGTTGTGGCGCTCGTGGGTACCGCGGTGGCAGGGATGCCTTTGGTGCTTGATGCGCTCAAGCGGGCGGGCATCCGACTCTAGTTCGATTGCTTCCGTTTGTGTGGATTCGGGCGTTGATCAGGTTGCGGTAACTTAGGTTACCGTGACCAAAATTGTCTTTGGCCTGCATGTTTGGGAACCCTAACCTAGCTAGCGGCATTTTTGAATATCTGTATTATGGGAGACTATACCGCCGGAAACCCGTTGGATAGCCGTCGGAAAAGACAGAAATTTACCTATTGAACAGGTACCGAAAGGCAAGGATATTCAATGAACGAGAAGCTGCAGAGCCTGCTGAACGCACAGGTTATTAACGAGCACGGCGCCGCCCTCATCTACACCCAGCTGGCCTACGAGATGGATGATCTTTCCTTCCCGGGCATGCGTGACTGGTTCTACGCTCAGGCTGCGGAGGAGCGCGAGCACGCTCAGAAGTTTGCCAACCACCTCCTCGCACGCGGTTACCGCGTGGAGCTCACCGATGTCCCGGTTCCGTCTGTGAAGGCCGCGACCCCGCTCGACGCTTTCGAGGCTGCCTACGCACACGAGCAGAAGGTCTCCGAGCAGATCCGCGAGATCGCTCGTACCGCTGATGAGGTGAAGGACCTTGAGTCCCGCCAGATCGTGAACTGGTTCCTCGACGAGCAGATTGAGGAAGAGGACACCGTCACCGAGATTATTGACCAGATCAAGCTCGTGGGCAACGATGGCTCCGGCCTCCTGCGCATCGACGCCACTCTGGGCTCCCGCGCAAAGTAGTCACGCGTGGCCATCAAGGCCTAGCTAATACACAAAGGTCAAGGGACAGTGACCATGCGGTAACAAACCCATCAAGATTGTCCTAATATCTCCCACCAACCCCATGGTTGGTGGGAGACTGCGTTTTATATGTCTATGAAGCAGAAAACCTGGACCGTGGTCGTGCTCCTCGCGCTCGCCGTCGCCTTGGGCGTCGGCATGGCGTTGAGCAGTACGCACGTTGCGCTCGGCACTTTTCTGCTTGGTGCGGCACTCATGCTGGGGCCCTTCGCGGGGGCGGGTCTCTTTCTTTTTGCTGCGCTCATCGCGGTGAGCCTGCCGCAGAAGTCCATTGCGTCAGTCGGCGGCGCGCTCGTGCTTGCCGCCGTGGGCTTGGTGATCTTCACGCCGCTCGGCATCATTCCGGACGCCATTGTGCCGCTGTATGCAGGAGGCGCGGCGCTGGGTGCCGTGGCGGTGCTGCTCGTGCCCACGGGGCTGCCCGGACGCTTGTTCCGTTTCTAGAACTCTGTCGTTTTGGGACGAGTCTGCGCGGCTTTCCGTAGTCTGGATGTATGTCGACGTATCTTTTCGATTTCTACGGAGTCTTGCTCCGTCATCGCCCACCGGAGCCGAAGGAGGCGCTGCTACGTCTCGTCGGTGCCGAGGATCCGGCCGCTTTTTGGACGGCGTATAACGAATTGCGCCCGGCCTATGACGCGGGCGTGGTGAGCGACGAACGCTGGTGGCGCCAGATGCAGGTGCGCCTAGGCCTTCCGGACTTCGATATCTCTGAGGCCGTCGCTCAGGACTTCGAGCCGTGTACGGCGCCGGACCTCGACGTCGTGGGGTCGCCCAGGAGTTGCTTGGCGCGGGCAATGCGGTGGGCGTGCTGTCCAATATTCCGGTGGGACTCGGTCGTATGGTGCGCGAGCGCAACGACTCGTGACTCAAGGAATTCACCGCCGTGGTGCTCAGTGGCGAGATTGGCGTGGTCAAGCCCGACAAGCGGGCCTTCGACGTGGCGATGGACGCGTTGGGTGCGAGTGCGAAAGACACACTCTTTATTGATGACACCCAGGGCAACGTCGACGCAGCACGGGCGGCAGGGCTGCGCGGGTATCTCTACGACGGCAACCTTGCCGAACTGCGTGCGGAGTGCGGGCTGGCCTAGGCGGCGCGCACCTTCGCGGTGTTCAGCTCAAGCGGCGTGCGCAGGAGCGGGTCGAGCGCGACGGCGCGGGCGATGGAGCGGACGATCTCCTTGTGGTTGGGGATCATGCGCAGCTCCGTCGCGGACGCGAGATCGGGGTCGAGCTCGCCGCGTGCGGCCGAGGCAAAGAGCTTCGGCGCGGTGGGCACGTCGTAGAAGGCGGAGCCGGCGATGACCACGGTGTCGGGGCGGTGGGCATCGATAAGCTGGGCCGTAAGGCGGCCGAGGTCGGAGGCGCGCTGGGCAAGGACCGAGGGGGCATCGGCAGCCTCAGCGAGACGGGGCGCAAGCGCGGCGTTGACGAGGGTGTCGCGTGGGTCGGCGCCGTCGAACTGTGGGAGCTCGATGGAGGCAACGCCGTCCTCATCGGACAGGGCGGCGCCAATCGAGTCATCCGCGAAGAGGACGAGCGTGCGGGCTTCGTCGCCGAGAGGAGCGGCCTGCGTCTCCGAAGCGAGGATGGCGGGCACGGCCGGGGTGACAGTGACGGGGACGCCGAACTGGAAGTCGAGGCGTCCTGCGATATCCATGCCGTCCCAGCCGAGGTTGGCCGCGTGGACCTTGCCTTCTTCGTCGACGGAGCCGGAGGTGGTCACGCCGACGGAAACGAGTGTGCGGTCGACACCGGTGGTGAGCCGGTTGACGCCAGCGATGACGTGCTCGACGAAGTCATCGGGGCTGAGCTTCGAGACCGGGGTGGGAACGTTGTCTTCGCGGATAATGCGGCCGCGGGTGTCGTAGAGGCCGATATACGTCGAGGTGGTGCCGACCGCGATGCCGGAAAGGAGCCAGCCGTTATCGGAGGCCTCGAGCGGAACCGTGGGGCGGCCGCGACCTTGGGAGCGGGTGAGGTCCGTGCGCTCTTGGATGAGGCCGGCCTTGAGGAGAGCGGCGGTGGCGCGGGTGATGGTGGGCTGGGACAGTCCGGTGGCCTCCACGAGCTCGCTGCGCGTGATGATGGGATTGAGGCGTACGAGGTGGAGACGGGCCTGACCCCCGGACAGTGGACACGTCGGGGGTTAGCTATGCTGCTTGGGTCAGTGTAGCTGATGTGAGTGCTTCGAAGTCATCGGGGGCTAGAAGGTTGCACCAGGAATGCCGTCTGCGCGTGTTGTAGCGCATGCACCATCGAAAGACTTCTTGGCGGCAGACGATGGGATTGTCAAAGACTTTCCGATCACGCA